>JBGOVR010000009.1:0-55743 GCA_041478205.1 Candidatus Acidiferrum sp. | reverse complement strand
TTACCCGCGGGTTGCCGGCCATGGTGCCCATCGCGCTGCTGTATGGCACGCCGGAAGACTCCGCGGCGCAGATTGCTTACATTGAGAAACGCGGATATCCCATTTCTTACATCGAGATGGGAGAAGAAGCGGACGGCCAGTACATGCTGCCCGAGGACTACGGTGCCTTGTATCTGCAGTGGGCCGCGGCGCTTCATCGCGTCGACCCTGACCTGAAACTCGGAGGCCCCGCGTTTCAAGGGGTCACCGAGGATATCAAAGTTTGGCGTGACGCGCAGGGCCGGGACTCCTGGTTCGGCCGGTTTCTTGACTACCTCAAAGCGCACGAACGGCTTTCCGATTTTGCTTTCATGTCTTTTGAGCACTATCCGTACGATGGGTGCGAAACGCCGTGGAAGAATCTTTACGAGGAGCCACAACTCATCAGCCACATCATGGATGTGTGGCGAAACGACGGCCTGCCTCCGGGAATCCCCATGTTTGACACGGAGACCAATGCGCACGGCGGCGAAGCATCAGCGGATGTGTTCGGGGCGCTTTGGCTTGCGGATTCCTTCGCGGGATTCTTGACCGCCGGCGGTAAGGGTACGTTTTACTATCATGCGCTGCCGTACTCTCCGCCTCACCCAGCCTGCAAAAACAGCTGGGGAACCTATCATATGTTCATGGTGGACGCGAAGTACGAGATCAAGCAGCGCATTTCGCAGTACTTTGCCGCGCAACTGATCACGCAGGAGTGGGTGCAGCCGAAAGACGCCGAGCATCTGCTTTTCAGTGCCGCGAGCGATATTAAGGATGCGGAAGGACACGTGCTGGTCACCGCTTACCCAGTGCTCCGCCCGGACGGCCAGTGGTCGGTGATGCTGGTCAACAAGGATTACGACAACGCTCGGCAAGTCCGGATCGTGTTTCACGATAGCGAGGGCAACTCAGACGATGCGTTCGAGGGGCCGGTCACGATGATCACCTTCGGGAAGACACAATATCAGTGGCACTCCGCCCGCAAAGAAGGTTATGCCGATCCGGATGGCCCGGCGGCTACCTCGACAGTTTCGGGAGGAGCGAAGGCGGTTTATGCGCTGCCGCCCGCGTCTGTCACTGTGCTGCGTGGCAAAACTGCCACGCCACCCACGCAACCAGGAGTCAACCCTTAGAGTTCTGGGCGAAGGAAGGGCGCGGGACCTGAGAAGCCCGTCAGGCGCGCACGGAGACAGATCAAAAGTGAAATACCGCTCACTCGGCCGTACCGGTTGGAAAATTTCAGAAATCAGCTTCGGCGCGTGGGCCATCGGTGGCTCCTGGGGCCGCGTCTCTGATGAAGAAGCGCTGGGTGCGCTTCGCGAAGCCGTCGATTGCGGGGTCAATTTTTTTGACACCGCCGACGTGTACGGGGATGGCCGCAGCGAGCGGCTCATCGCCCAACTGAGGAAGGACTGCAAGCAGGAAATTATCGTCGCCACCAAGGCTGGCCGGCGTTTGCCGCGGCAGCACGTTGCAGGCTACAACGCTGCGAACCTCGCGGCTTGGGTTGAGGACAGTCTTCGAAACCTTTCCACAGATGCTCTCGACCTGCTGCAACTGCATTGTCCGCCGACGGAGCTTTATTCCCGGCCGGAAGTCTTCGAGATGCTCGATGGCCTCGTGAAGGCGGGCAAAATCCGCTATTACGGCGTCAGCGTCGAGAAGGTGGAGGAAGCGCTCAAAGCCATTGAGTTCCCCAATGTCCAGAGCGTGCAAATCATCTTTAACTGTTTTCGCCAGCGGCCAGCCCAGAATTTTTTCTCACAAGCGAAGCAGAAGCAGGTGGGCATACTCGCGCGCGTGCCACTTGCCAGCGGCCTGCTGACCGGCAAGCTCGGCCGCGACTCCACGTTTGCCACCGACGACCACCGCAATTTCAACCGGCACGGAGAAGCGTTTGACGTGGGCGAGACCTTTTCGGGTGTGGATTACAACATTGGTCTCGAAGCTGTCGAAGAGATGCGCGCGATCCTGCCGGCTGGCATGTCCATGAGCCAGTTCGCGCTGCGGTGGATTCTTATGTTCGACGCGGTGAGTTGCGCGATCCCTGGGGGCAAGCGGCCGGAACAGGTCGCTGACAATTGCCGCGCCTCCAGCCTACCACCCCTCAGCGATGAGGCGATGGCCGCGGTCCGGCGCCTCTACGACCAGAAGATCCGTGCGCTCGTGCAGAATCGCTGGTGAACTGCGGCGAGGGAACTGTCGAGCTGATGGATGTGGCGTCCCAGGCAGTCCGAGCCTGCCCGCCATGCCAGCGCCGCACGCGAGTTCAATTTTGCCTCCCGGACTTGACCACTGCAGAAAAGTCTTCCTCGCCGTACCCTTTCGCAATCGCGCGCTGGAACACATCGAGTGCGGAGACGGCGGTCTCTAGCGTAAGTCCGGTCCGCGCCGCCTCTTCGAGCGCGTACCCAAGATCCTTTGCCATTAAACGTAAACTAAAATTCGGATCGAAGTCTCCCGCAGCCGAGCGGGCAGAGATCGCTTTGACCAGGGGGCTTCCTGGCGCGCCGTTGGTAATTACCGACAGAGCTTTCTCGGGGTCGAGGCCGCTGCCATAGATCATGGAAGCCGCTTCGGCAAAGGACGCGGCTTGCACTCCGCATAGAAAATTGTTGATCAGCTTTAGGCGCGCGCCGCTTCCGTTTGGGCCAAGATGGAGCGCGTCTCTGCCAAGTACAGATAGGACCGGCCGAGCCGCCGCGAGCGCCGCAGCAGGACCACCGACGAGAAAAAGCAACTCGCCAGATGCCGCATGGGGTTTCGTGCCGGTAACAGGAGCATCCAGTAGCTGGCATTTCTTGTGAGCCGCAGCCGCAGCGAGTTCCAGCACCCAAGCCACAGTGAGGGTACTGGATTCAACTAGCACCGAGCCCGGAGCCGCGCCTGCCAGTGCACCGAGTTCGCCGAGCCATACCTCTCGTGAAGCGACGTCGTCGGCCACCATGCTGATAATGATTTCGGCCTTAAACGCAGCCTCCCGCGGCGAACCCGCGACGGACGCTCCAGCGCTGGCGAATTGGGCGGCTTTGTCGCGGTTTCTGTTGTACACCGCCAAGGGAAAATTCGCGGAAAGCAGGCGCCCAGCCATACCCGAACCCATGATTCCGAGGCCCAGAAGTGCTACACGAGGTTTCGCCATTGTTTCAGTCACCCCAGGGGATTTGCGCTTATGAGATTGGCGGCCGATCCGGCAACGTGGACGGGGTTGCGTAGAGGACGGCCGAAGTTTTGGAACGCCACCTGGATCACATCTGCGTGTTGCAAGCGAACACCATCGCTATAACTGAGGCAGTCTGTGCCGAAGAAATGGACGTGGACGTCGCCCGCGCGACGGTGAGCATCAAACTTGAAATGATGATGCTCGATGTTCTGCAAGCTATGGCACATTTCGGATTCGCCAATGCGGAAGGATTTCGACCAGAGTTGGGTTCCGGCGCGCTCAATAGTCACTTGGACCGCCACCGATCCGAATTCCGGATCAACCACAAGTTCGGGACCGAGGGTACACGTGCGAAGTTTCGAACTTGCTAGATTGAGGTAGTTTTTCTTTTCGAACTGATGGTCGGAAAACTCGTTGCCGCCGGCCATGCCGACCCGGCGAGGCTGGCCGTCCGGAGCGATCAAGTAAACGCCAGCGATCTCGGCTTCTTCTCCACCATCTTCCGCATAAGGTGGGACTTCGAGGGGTTCGCCGTGCGCGCGTAGCGTCGTACCGGTGCCTTTGTGAAACCACTCGGGAGGGGTGCCGATGTGACCCGGGGCAGGGCGACCGCCTTCCAATCCCCAGCGGAACATTTTCATGCTGTCAGTTAGATCTTCCGTGGCGATAGCATGCATGGACTGGCGATTGCGGGCACTTCCCAGGTGGGTCAAGCCTGTGCCAGATACCAAGCACCGTGCCGGCTCATCCGGATGGTCGATGGGAGGGAGCAGGCGCCATTCCGAAGTGCCATTGTAGACGGGGTCATAGTCGACAAAATCGTGCGAAACTCTCTGCTGCACGATATCGCTGAGTTTTGCATTGGCGGCGATCGCGAAATGGGCAAGTTCACAAATGGAACTACAACCGTCAAGCAAGCGGAGGCGAGGCTCATCGACGAGCGCGACTCGACGGACATGGCCTTTCTTGATTTGAACGAGCCGCGTCATGATCTATTCACGCTCTTGTTCCCTTCCCGCTTATCCGATGACTTCGAATTGTTCGAGGGCTTTCTCGTTGATCGTCAGACCGAGGCCAGGAACATTTTCATCGAGATCGATGAAGCCATCTTTCGCGCTGAGCTCCCCCGTAAAAATGTACCAGAAGAGTTCATTCCCTACCTCCACGTCGACGATGGGAAAATACTCCGCCATGGGAGAATTGAAGCTAGCCATGACTACGTGATAGTTATGCATCTGGCCGGCATGCGGAATGACCGGAACGGAATATGCCTCGGCCAGCGCAGCGATTTTGCGCGCCTGGGTGATGCCGCCGACGCGACTGGTATCAAACTGGATGTAATCCACTGCGCGAGCGTCCAGGAGTTCGCGAAAACCGTAGAGAGTGAACTCGTGCTCACCGCCAGCGATGGGAATGCGCCCGTAGGATTTCAATTCAGCATATCCGCGAATGTCGTCAGGGATAACCGGCTCTTCCAGCCAGCGCAAATGGAAGGGTTCGAGAAGCGGCAGCATGCGCTTGGCGTAATCGAGAGTCCAGCCCATGTAAGCGTCCGCCATGACATCGATGCCGTCGCCGACCGTCTCTCGCACGGTGCGAACAAGCTGGAGATTGCGTTGCATGCCTTCAGCGCCGTCCGTTGGCCCCCAGCCGAAGCGAAGCTTCATGGCTTTGTAGCCTTCGTCTTTGTAACGCTTCGCTTCCGCCGCGAGCTCGTTCAGCGGGACGCTATAAAGACGACTGGCATAGACGGGAATGCGCGGCTTAGTTTTGCCTCCCAGCAGCCGGTAGACAGGCTGCCTAGACACCTTACCAAGAAGGTCCCACAAGGCGATGTCGATCGCACTGATGGCCACCATGCCGATGCCTTTGCGGCCGAAAGCCATGGTCTTGCGGTACATATGCTGCCACAGGAACTCGATGTCCCAAGGATTCTGGCCGATCAACAAAGGTTTCAAATAGAGATTGATCACTTGCTTGGTGACCTGAGGCGCTAAGGCGGCGTTGCCAATGCCCACATGACCGTCGTCGGTGAACACTTCCACGACGAGCCATCCGTGGAAGGCAAATGTGCTCATGGAGGCTTCAGGGAGTTCCAGTAGATCCATGGGATTGGTGCAAAAGTGGGGTGGCAACGGAACGGTTTTGCCGCGCCAGCGCACGACGCGGGTACGAATGTCCTTGATCTTCATCGAGCTCCTCAATGACTCAATTGGCGTTCCAAACGCAAAGGCTGAATCACCGGTACGGTGGCGATAATCGTAAGGAAAGCTACGATGTGAAAGGTGCCGGCTAACGCGAACACGGTATCGTAGCCGAAGCCGTGGTCCAACAAATATCCGGCTAGCTGTCCGAAGGCAATCCCACCCATCGCACCGCCAAAGCCAACCAAGCCAGCGACGGAACCCACCACCCTGCGGGGAAACAGGTCCGTGGGCAGAACCATCACCAGCGTGGACCAGGACTGCTGTCCGAAATACGCGAAACTAAATATCACGATGGCCCACGACACGGGAACGTGCGGAACAAGAATGACGAGCGGCATCACTACAGCGCTAAGGCCAAGCGCCGCCTTTCTTGCGATACCTAGCGAGAACTTGCGCCGCACAAGGTAGCTTGAGAACCAGCCGCCTGTAAGGCAACCAACTCCAGCCGCGGCATAAGGAATCCATGCAAATGAGCCGATGGCTTTGATGTCGAAGCCGCGAGCGTCGTACAAATATTTCGGCAGCCAGAAAAGGTAGAAATACCAGGCGGCGTCACTCAGAAATTTGGCAATCATCAATCCCCAAGACTCACGGACCCTGAGCAAATCCGTCCAACCCATCTTTTGCGCGGAATCCCGCAACGCCATGGCGGATCGAATTGCATCTCGCTCGCGGGAGCCCAGTCGCGGATGCTCTTCGGGTGGAAAATACGAGAACATCCACCAAGCGGTCCAGACCAGACCAACGACGCCCGTGAATAGAAAGACCCATCGCCAATTCAAATAGCTGACAATCAGCGCGATCAACGGAGGTGCGACAACTCCACCAACCGCCGTGCCTGCGTTGATGATTCCCATCGCGGTCGCACGTTCCTGAATCGGAAACCATTCCGCCACCACACGGCTTGCCGCGGGAAAGCCACCGCCCTCACCCATACCGAGGAGGAATCTGCTCCCAGCAAGCATGGCGAAGTTTGCCGCAAGAGCGTGGCTCGCTCCGGCCAGCGACCAGAAGACCATGATCACGGCGAATCCAACACGCGTGCCAAAGACGTCAGCCAACTTCCCTCCTCCTGCATACATGAAGGCATAGGAAAACAGGAACGCCGACTGAAGACTAGAAAACTGTTCGTTGGACAGGGGGATGCTTCTCGAGATGGCCTTGACGGCAACGGGCAGCGTCTGGCGATCGAGATAACTGATCGCGATCGCAGCACTGACCAGAACGGCGATTCGCCAACGTAGCAACGGCTATAATCCTCTGCCGAAATCGTGCGCCAATACCATGGCCTCGGGAAACTCCAGGGTCGAGAATCTCGCGCGCAAGCGGCGGCGATTATACGCTGAATGAGTAAACGTTTACACCACTCTCTGCTTACTCTACAATTTGCTCGGCGCCGGATGGCGCACATCTGTGATACAAGAGCGGACACTACGACGGACCACCACATGAAAGCTGTTCCAGGCCGGCGCTGGTGGATCGCGGCGTTGCTGGGTCTCGGAGTGTGGGTCAACTACCTCGACCGGGTAAACATTTCCGTTTCCCAAGAGGCTCTCCACAATACATTTGGCATCACTACGGTGATGTTCGGCTACCTGTTGAGCGCCTACAGTTGGTCCTACGCGTTGATGCAACTTCCGTCGGGTGTTTTGCTGGATCGGTTTGGCGTGCGACGGATAGGGTGCCTGAGCACGTTTCTGTGGAGCGTGGCTTCCTTTGCTGCAGCGGTCTCTTCGGGGGTCGCGACTTTCTTTGGGGCGCGATTGCTTTTGGGAGTGGGGGAAGCACCTACGTTTCCCGCAAATTCCAAAGCCACGGGCTATTGGTTTCCTGAGTCGGAGCGCAGCCTGGGGACCGCGTTCTTTGATGGGGCGGCAAAGCTGGGTCCGGCACTCGGAGTGCCACTGATGGGGCTTCTATTGTTGCACTTTGGCTGGCGATGGAGTTTCGCGGCGACCGGCCTGATTAGCTTTTTCTACTTTGTGCTTTTTTATTGGTTCTATAGAAACCCGAGTGAGGACAAAGCACTTACCGAGGAGGAGCGGCAATTCATTCGGGAGGGAGGAGCGCAGCCAGAAGGGGCCGGCAAAACCGGAAAAAGTGCGTCGCTCGGTTATCTTTTGCGCCAACGCAAGGTTGCCGGGTTGGTGCTGGGCTTTGCAGCATACAACTACACTTTCTATCTGCTGTTGACGTGGTTGCCGAGCTATCTTTCCATAGCTCTGCATGTGAAGCTGAGCAATTCCGTTCTCTATACCAGCATCCCGTGGCTGTTTGCGACTTTCGCCGAGTTTGTGGTGGGCGGCTGGCTGGTCAATGTATTGATTCAGCGGGGGTGGGACGCATCTCGCGTGCGGCAAACCGTACTGGTCGTGGGAACGAGTTTTGGGCTCGGCATTCTGGGTGCGGCGCGGGCGCACACGCCGGCCTCGGCATTGTTTTGGATTAGCGTTTCTCTGGCGGGTCTTTCGGTAGCCTCGCCGGTGGGATGGTCCATCCCGTCCTTGATTGCGCCGAAGGGCAGCGTGGGGAGACTCGGAGGAATCCTTAACTTTGGCAACCAATTGTCGGCGATCGTCGCGCCGATTGTTACTGGTTACATTGCGGCAACGACGCATTCCTTTGCATGGGCCTTCGCCGCCGCGGCCGCGTTCCTTCTGCTGGGCGTCGCGAGCTATCTATTGTTGCTAGGACGGATCGAGGCGATCCCCGATCCAGTCTAATCGCTGCGGTTCAGCGCGCCGGGTAGTGTTTGGTCTTTTGCGTTCGAGAGTTGAAGACGTCGAAGCTTCCGTCAGCGTGTCCCGTCAATTTCAGGTAGTGCGCCGCGTCCGGGCCATCCGGATTGGCAATGAATTCGGAAGCGACATTGTGCGCAGCGCCGCCCTCTTCGGAATAATGTAATTGCCAGAGATCCTCAAGGTGAGGTGCCTTTTCAATGATGTCCCATGTGGAAGGCGTCCCACCCTTCTTTGCTCCGTTGTCCATGATCGCCACGCGAGGAGCAACTCCATCTACCAGAGCAGGGCTGCCGCTCTCACGCCAGCCATGATGAGACACAATATAAACATCAATCTTGCCAAGCTTGTTGGCCGGGCACATCAACTGCATTTCTTTGTCCCAGGTTAGGTCACCCAGATCCAAGAGTCTCAGCTTTCCGAACGTGATGAGTGTCCCCAAAGAACGAGGGTTTTCCGTCTGGTCGCCGGGACGTTGCTCGGAGTCCTTGCAGTTTGCATTCTCCTGACCAGCCCCGGCCACGGGATTGCCAATCAGAGCGCCGTCCGAGCTGATCACGGTGGTTCGCATTCCCTCGATCGGTAGAACATCTCCTGGCTTGGCGGTGATGCGCCTAAACTTGCCGGTGGCTAACAGTCCCTGGTAAGCCTTCCAGACCTGATCGGTGGGCGCATCCCCGCGCTCGCGATTGTCACCGTGATCGATGAATGCTTCGACCGGAATTCGCGCAACAAGCTGCGGAAGGCCTCCGACATGATCGTTGTGAAAATGCGTGATCAGGACGTAGTTGATCTTGCTTATTCCCGCCTTCTTGGCTGCCGCTACAATGCGGTCGGCATCCCGGCCATCGTTGCCCGGCCAGCCTGTGTCTATCAGTAGCGATTGCCCCGCTGGCGTGACGAATAGGGTTGCTTGCCCGCCTTCGACATCCACAAAATAAACTTGTAGCCCCTTTTCGGCTTCAGGGAACGGCCAAGCGCACGCTGTGGTCGCCAAGAAAAAGCCCGACAAACCACCAAATGCGACTCTCAAGATCGTGGAACGTAATGCAATTCTCAGATAGGATCCGAAAGGCGAAATGCGGGGCATGTTCAAGGCTCCTGGCTTGGTGCCGGCGATTTGTTCAGCTAGCTTCAGACGGAGATCATCGGTCCAGACCTCGTTTCCGTCAAGAAGCTTGTGAGAGTAAACGTGTACCAATCTCGGGCTAGGCCGATTGGTTTTGCGCTATCATCGGAGCGATTTGCGCGGTGCTGTGGGGGAGTCCAAAGATAAACGCGCACAGACAGGCTCGTTGACGGAACCCGAACACGCCGGAAAGACGGAGCGTCGACAACCCGCTAAGATTAGGATGGAACAATGAAGAAGCTGCGCAGTCAGGAATGGTTCGGGCGAAAAGATCGCGATGGTTTCCTGTACCGGAGCTGGATGAAGAATCAGGGCTGGCCTCACGACATGTTTAACGGCCGGCCGGTGATCGGTATTTGCAACACCTGGTCGGAACTCACGCCGTGTAACGCTCACTTTCGCGAGATCGCCGAATGGGTAAAACGCGGTGTTTGGGAAGCGGGAGGCTTTCCGCTGGAATTTCCCGTGATGTCGTTGGGCGAGGTTCTGCTGCGCCCCACGGCCATGCTCTTTCGCAACCTGGCCAGCATGGACGTAGAGGAGTCGATTCGCGGGAACCCGATCGATGGCGTTGTTCTGTTGATGGGTTGCGACAAGACGACACCGGCACTGTTGATGGGAGCCGCTTCCTGCGACCTTCCAACCATCGGGCTGTCCGGGGGGCCCATGCTTTCCGGCAAATTCCAGGGACGCGATCTAGGGTCGGGCACCGGTGTCTGGCAAATGTCCGAGAAGGTTCGCTCGGGTGAAATGAGGATCGAGGAATTCTTCGAGGCGGAAAGCTGCATGCATCGCTCGAAAGGTCATTGCATGACGATGGGTACGGCTTCGACGATGGCAAGCATGGTGGAGGCGCTCGGCATGAGTTTGCCCGGAAATGCCGCCATCCCTGCCGTAGATGCCCGGCGTCACACCCTCGCCCAGATGACCGGGCGTCGCATCGTTGAAATGGTCGGCGAAGACCTGCGCATGTCCCGAATCTTGACTCGAGAGGCCTTCGAGAACGCGATTCGCACGAACGCGGCCATCGGGGGATCCACGAATGCGGTGATTCACTTAATCGCGATTGCGGGGCGCGTTGGCGTGCCTCTCGGCTTGGACGAGTTCGAACGGCTGGGGTCCAGCCTGCCATGCCTGGTCAATCTTCAACCTTCCGGCAGCTACCTGATGGAGGATTTCTTCTACGCGGGCGGCGTGCCGGCCGTTCTTCGCGAACTGGGTGAAGCTGGTGCACTCGACCGTGACGCCGTCACCGTCAACGGCCAGACAATCTGGAAAAACGTTTCCGGGGCGCCGTGCTGGAATCGCGATGTGATTCACCGTTTTGTGGATCCGTTCAAACAAAGCGCGGGAATTGCCGTCCTCCGGGGAAATCTTGCCCCTGACGGCGCCTTAATCAAGCTTTCGGCCGCGAGCCCGCACCTTCTGCAGCATCGTGGGCGAGCGGTGGTTTTCGAGACGATTGAAGACGTTCACACGCGCATCGATGAAGACACGCTGGATATTGATGAAAACTGCGTGATGATTCTCAAGAATTGTGGACCTCGCGGCTATCCAGGGATGGCTGAAGTCGGCAATATGGCGTTGCCTCCAAAGCTTCTGCGCAAGGGCGTGAAGGACATTGTCCGCATTTCCGACGCGCGCATGAGCGGTACCGCCTACGGAACCGTCATACTCCACGCCTCGCCGGAAGCCGCTGCAGGCGGACCGATCGCCCTGGCGCGTTCAGGTGACATGGTTAGTCTCGATGTGCCCGGGCGTCTCGTTCGCCTGGAGGTCGATGAGAAGACTCTCGCTGGCCGCCGGGCGCAGTGGGTACCTCCACCGCTACCGGAGCGCGGCTGGACGAGGCTGTATGTCAAGCACGTGCAGCAGGCGCACCAAGGGGCAGACCTGGATTTTCTTGTCGGCCGCAGTGGTGCCACTGTCGCCCGCGACACTCATTGATCTGCTAAGCGCAAACGATTCGGACGACTCGACGAGTGCGCCGTGTCCTTTGATTGAGCGCTACGCAGCGGACCGCGCTGAGTAAAGTAAGTGAACGCCAAGACGTTTCTCATCGGAGGCAGTTGCTGAACGATATGGATAGGCAATGGAAACGCCGGGAGGTGTTGAAACAGCTAGTTGCGGCTTCTACCGCGATGCTTTTGCCAGGTAAGGAGACAGCGGCGAAGCCGGCCCTGCAGATGGCGGATCGGGAGACCGAGATCCAGATTTGTTCTGTAAGCCCGTGTACGCTGCGGCTCAGCGTGCTTCCCATCGAACGCGGCCAACCGAGCGCCATTCCCGCGAATGGATCTCTGATACAAAGTTCCTGGGGACCTCCCGTTGCAAAACTACGCGGCGAAGTGCGCGCCCAAACCATAAAATGCGGCAGCCTCACCATAAGCGTTTCTCCGGATCCACTCACCTTTGCCGTCGCAACGGCGAGGGGCGAAACGGTCCAGCAACTCACCGTCGATCGAAGGACCGGCGCCGTTTCCTTCGCGACCGGAGACTCGCCTCTGTTGGGCCTTGGAGAGGGCGGCCCACAATTCGACCGGCGCGGCTCGACCGATCGCATGGTTAGCGGCCAAGGCGGCTACCACCTGGCTACCCACGGCGGCCGAGTGCCGATTCCGTGGCTCATCGGCACGGCCGGATGGGCGATGTTCATCCACCAACCCTTTGGCACATTTGATTTCACGGGACCCGCAGCGAAATTCCAGCCGGCAAGTCCGGACGCTGCCCTGCCTCTTGATATTTTCTTGGTCGCCGCATCCGACCCTGCAACGATCATGTCCGAATACGCGCGCCTGACGGGACACGCCGAGATGCCCCCGTTGTGGAGCTTCGGCTATCAGCAGTCACATCGCACCCTCGCCAGCGAGGAGGAGATTGTTAGCGAAGCGAAGATGTTCCGTGAAAAGCGGTTGCCGTGCGATGCGCTGATCTATTTAGGCACGGGTTTCTGTCCGTCCGGATGGAACACCGAAAACGGTTCTTTTGTATGGAATTCACGCGTGTTTCCCGATCCGAAGAAAGTTCTGAACGAGTTGCACGAGCAGAATTTCCGCGCCGTGGTCCACGTGGTGATTCTGTCGGACAAACTTCATGGAACAGTTCACGACACTTGTGAGCTTTCACGATTCGATGAAGCGCAGGCGAGTTGCCACTGGGACTCTCACCGCAAGGATTTTGCAATGGGCGTAGACGGCTGGTGGCCGGATGAAGGTGATTCGCTCGATATCGCTTCGCGGCTGGTTCGAAACCGAATGTATTGGGAAGGACCGCAGATCGATCGGCCGAATGAGCGTCCCTATGCGCTTCATCGCAACGGTTATGCGGGTATGCAGAGGTATGCCTCGTTCTTGTGGTCCGGAGATGTGTACTCAACTTGGGAAACATTGAAAGTTCAGATCCCGATTGGCGTAAATACCGGACTGACGGGTATTCCGTATTGGGGTACGGACATCGGGGGATTCGTGCCCACGAAGGAATTTACGGCAGAACTCTACCTGCGATGGTTTCAGTTCGGGGCATTTTGCACGCTCTTCCGTTGTCACGGTCGCACGTGGAAACTGCGGCTCCCATGGGGATGGAACACTGGCGACCCGGGTCCGGTCGAAATTAACAACGACAATGGAGCTGCCATCCCCGATCCCAGCCAACTACACAACAGCCAAGTCGAGCCGATTTGCCGCAAATATCTGGAACTCCGGTATCGGATGCTGCCGTATTTGTACAGCGCTGTGCGTGAGTGCGTCACCACCGGCATGCCGATTATGCGCGCATTGTGGCTGCACTATCCCAACGATCCAACGGCGGTTGCGCGTGGGGACGAGTACCTATTTGGAAAAAACTTGTTGGTGGCGCCGGTTGTCGAAAAGGGTGCAACCACGCGCCAGGTCTATCTCCCACACGGCGGCTGGTATGACTATTGGACTGGCGAGCCCGTGCAAGGAGGCCGTGAGATCAGCCGCCCGGTTGACCTGGAAACCATTCCACTTTACGTTCGCGCAGGATCGATCCTGCCGCTCGGCCCGGTGAAACAGCACACCGCTGAAAAAGTGGATGAACCCTGCGCCATTTCGATCTATCCCGGGGCCGATGCTTCGTTCTTGCTCTACGAAGATGACGGAACTTCCTTCAACTACCGCAAGGGAGAGTGGATGGGCTTGCAGATGGCATGGCATGATGCCCGCCGAACATTAACTTTGCAGCTCGCCGATGGTTCGCGCCTGCTGCCGCCGACCCGACGGAACTTCGAGGTCAAGCTGGGGCAAAACACGCGATCCTTGGTGTTCGATGGAAAACCGCTCGTGGTTTCTTTCTGACGAAGCCCCGCTGCGAAATCGACCTGCGTACTTAGCTCGAACCGAATTCCTCGCTTGCTTCCAGCGTGATCCTTGCAGCTAGCACTTCAAGTCCTCTCGAGACAATTACGTGATCGGCGGCCGTTGACGATGCCAGTCTGTATGGTTTTGAAATAAGCTCGCCGCTGTGATAGCGACGTGATCGTTCAAGGCGCGACCGATAAATTGGACGCCGAACGGAAGCTTGTCCTTGTTGAACCCACACGGCACACTTATCGCTGGCAATCCACACAGACTGGAGATGCCGTCCGGCTCACGCCTCGCAATCGGCCCCGCAGAATCTTCTTCCGGCGGGGCACTCAGTGGAGAGGCAACGGACGATTCGCCCGCTGTCGCAAGGACGTCAAAATCATCGAACAGTCTGTCAATTTGCTTTTGTAAAAACGCTCGGACGCGCTGCACCTGAAGGTAGTCGGTCGCGGAGAATTCTGAACTTGCATAGCCATTAACTTGTCCGACGGGATCGACAAGGTCCGCACAACGACCACTCGCAATGAGGTCCTGAAAGGAAGAAGCCGCCTCCATCAAGATGGTGAGTTCCGCGCACTCCTCATAAGGACCGTCCGGTATCTCTAGGTCGGAAATTCTTGCTCCGTTGTTCTCCAGCACTTTCAGCGCATTGTCGACTGCAGGTTCAATGCCGGGGTCCATCTCGCGCCACACATTTGTCAGCCGGCCGATACGGAGGGGCTTGGCAGCTGCCGATCGCGGAAGTGAATAAGGAAATTCGGCGACATCTGGGGGCAGTGAGTCATGATCTTTCGAATCGTGTCCCGCCAGAACCGAAAGGACGAGCCGACAATCATCCGCGGTGCGAGCCATCGGACCAAGCTTGTCCATCGTCCACGCAATGGCCATCGCGCCGAAACGGCTGACGCGGCCAAAACTAGGACGCATTCCTGAGATGCCGCACCATGCCGACGGGCAGAGAATCGATCCCCGGGTGTCCGAACCGAGCGCCCACGGCGCAAGCCCGGCAGCAACAATCGCAGCGGACCCACTGGACGAGCCGCATGTCCAATAATTCGGGTTCCACGGATTTCTACACGGCCCCGTAAGGGAGGCGTTGCCAGCGGAGTATCCCAACCCTCCGGCAAGCTCGATCATCGCCGCTTTGCCGACCAAAACAGCGCCAGCCCGGTTCAATCGCTCAATTACCGTCGCATTGAAGTCGAATTTCTGTGTCGCATAAGGGCGCGCGCCCCACGTGGTCGGATACCCTTCCACAGCGACCAAATCTTTTGCAGCGTACGGGACACCGTGAAGAGGGCCCCGATAATGTCCGGCGGCGATCTCTTTTTCCGCGGCTTGCGCTTGTCTTAGCGCTAGTTCACGTGTCACCGTGGCGTACGCGTTGAGTTTTGGGCCGAGTTTCTCGCTGCGTTCAAGACAACTCTCTGTTAGCTCGACCGGTGAGAGTTTTCGCGTTCGAATGAGTTCGCCAAGTTCGTGAACCGAGAGAAACAAAATGTCGTCCGGCACCACCTCAGGTCTTCCCTTCTTCCGTTTCGCCGGAGAAACCGGGAGGGTGGCCGGCGGCGGAATGATGCGTTTCAGATCGGAGAGTTTCTCCGGCAAGAGAAACCCTCAGAACACTGGCGGGCGGATCACCGTTTTTAAGTGGGAAGGTGCGAATCGACACAAGCATCTTCTCGTTGTAGCTGAGGATGTGGCGCAGGTGTTGGCGCTGGTCATCTGACAAACGACTTCCGTACTTACGGACGATGTTGGCGAGCTTGGCATCCACGTCTTGCATTTGCTCTGGGGTCAGGTCGGCGGCGTTACGCGACTCTGGTTCGGCTCCCACCATCGGCTTTCGATGCGAATCATGCGACGCCGCAAACAACTGGACTGGAGATAAGGACAAGGCTGCAGCAATTGCGGCGTGTTGACCAAAGCGACGGCGTGAAATCCGAGGCACGTCGGCGGCGGAAAGTTCTTCATTGGATGGGATTACTGGATCAGAAAATGGCTTAGGCACGAGGAGCATCCTCGTGTATATAATATGCACGAGTCAATGGAAATTTCTCCCTCCCGCGTATACACCGCTGCACCAATGGTTTACGGCACTTGGCCGACAATGTAAGTAGGTAGGGTGAACCAGCATGAACGTCGACCTTGGAAAGATCCCGTTAGTACGGCACCGAATGACGTCAGTAGCTCCACTCCTTTTGGGTCTGCTCTCGATTGTCTGTTCGGCTCTTCCGACACCCGCCCAGCAAACATTCGACATGGACGGATTTTTCCGGCGGGCCTTTCTCGCGCGAGAGTTCCAAGCGAAATCCTTCGGGCCAGTTCGGTGGATGAATCGAGGTGAAAGTTACACGACGATCGAACCTTCTGGGTCAGTCTCTGGAGCCAGCGATCTGGTGCGTTACGACACCGCTTCCGGTAAGCGGGAAGTTTTGCTCTCCGCATCGGAACTGAAGCCTGCCGGATCGAATACGCCCCTGAAAATCGAGCGTTACGATTGGTCTGAAGACATGAACCAAGCCCTGATCTTTACGAATTCCCACAGGGTTTGGCGCGCGAATACCCGTGGCGATTACTGGCTATTCGATCGGCGCTCCAAAGCTCTGCGGAAACTGGGTGGTGATGCAGCTCCTTCAACGCTGATGTTCGCGAAGTTCTCTCCGGACGGTTCGCGTGTGGGGTATGTGCGAGAAAACAACATCTACGTCGAGTCCGCACGAACCGGAGAAATCACGGCACTCACGCGTGACGGCTCCGACACAATCATCAACGGGACGTCGGACTGGGTCTATGAGGAAGAATTCTTTCTTCGTGACGCCTTCCGCTGGAGTCCGGACGGAAAAACTATCGCCTACTGGCAATTCAACACAACCCCGGTGCGGAACTTTCCGCTCATCTACAACGTCGGAGCCCCGTACGAAGTTACAACATCCATTCCTTACCCTCAGTATGGTGTCTATCCCCTGGTTAAGAAGATTCCTTACCCGCTGCCTGGGACTCCGAACTCCGCCGTGCGTGTCGGCGTGGTCCGGGTCAGCGGAGGTGAGACCAAGTGGATGCGACTGCCGGGCGATCCCAGCAACACGTACATCGCCCGGATGGAGTGGGCCGGAGACTCGCACACACTTGCGCTGCAACATCTGAATCGCTTGCAGAACACGAACGACGTGTTGCTAGCGAACGCCGATACTGGTTCCGTTCAACAGGTCTATCGCGACCAGGACAAGGCCTGGGTAGACGTGGTCGACAAGCTTCAATGGCTCCATGGCGGTAACGACTTTCTTTGGGTTAGCGAACGGGACGGCTGGCGCCACGCTTATCTTATTTCGCGAGATGGAAAGACGGTACGCCTGCTAACACCCGGTGATTTCGACATAATCGAAATCCTTGGCATTACTCCGGAAGAAGACTCGCTCTACTATCTCGCCTCGCCGGAAAACGCGACGCAACGATATCTTTACCGTGTACGGCTGGATGGCAGCTGGAAAGCCGAAAGGTTAACTCCGGCGAATCAGCCCGGTACACATACCTACGAGATCTCGCCTGATTTTCACTGGGCTATTCATTCTTACTCCACTTTCGATTCCCCGCCCCAGACCGACCTCGCGCGACTTCCCGAGCAACGCACGATCCGCGTTCTGGAGGACAACTCGGCCTTGCGAGCGAGCCTGAAAGGCCTTTTCCCGCGACCTGCGGAGTTCCTTCATGTCGATATCGGCCAAGGCGTCACGCTGGACGCTTGGATGATAAAGCCCGCGGGTTTTGATCCTGCTAAGAAATATCCGGTGCTCGTTTACGTTTACGGGGAACCCGCGGGTCAGACGGTAGTCGATGGGTGGGAGGGGGAAAGGGGTCTCTTTCACCAAGCCTTGGCGGAAAAGGGATTCCTGATCGTTAGCATAGATAACCGCGGCACGCCTGCCCCCAAAGGCCGGGCCTGGCGCAAAACCGTCTACGGAAGCGTCGGTGTCTTGTCGTCTCAAGAGCAAACGAAGGCTCTAAGAGTCTTGGAGCAAACGTATCACTTTCTAGACCAGGAACGCGTAGCCGTGTGGGGTTGGAGCGGAGGCGGCTCAAACACTTTGAACCTAATGTTTCGCTCCCCGGAGGTCTACAAAGTCGGAATGAGCGTCGCTCCGGTTTCCGACCAGCGGCTGTACGACTCAATCTATCAGGAGAGGTACATGGGCCTCCCGCAAGACAATCCAGATGGCTACAAATCAGGATCTCCCATCAATTTTGCGGAAGGTCTAGAGGGAAAGCTGTTGATCATCCATAGCCCCGGAGATGACAACGTTCATTACCAAGGTACGGAGCTTCTCATCAATCGGCTGGTCGAGCTTGGCAAACCGTTCGACTTCATGGAATATCCTGGCCGGACGCATTCGCTAGAGGAAGGGTCGGGGACGCATTATCATCTATATTCTCTGCTAGCGCGGTACCTCGAAGAACACATCAGACCCATCCCTCTACCCCAGTAGTTCGCAACCCTGAGAGGGGAGTTGGGGTTACGCGCGCGATCGCGATTTGCGAACTACGTTGTCGATGCCGGAACCCATTGCCATCGGCGTCACGGTTGGCGATATCTGGGGCGCTGAGAACTGAAATCGACGGAAAGTATGATTCTTGCTACTGCAGGGCCTGCGTTATTGTTGCGCATTCTCGTTGTAAAGCCGCCCACATCTCTGTGAGGAAAACTTCTTCCCTTGTGTAGGCTGAGCAGGCAACGCACTTCTCTCCGATCCAAAATCGGCGACACCGATCCGAATGATCGTATCTCGCGAATTTTTGTTCTCCGGTTTCTCGGTCCAGATACCATACACGCGCCCGTTCAAAGCGGCGATTCCCGTATAGTCACCCATGAATATGCCCTGCGCATCGAACGGCTGGTCGGTCCACGTGTAATTCTGAAAGGTTTGTCCTGCATCCGTGGATCTCGCCAATACCACAATTTGCTGACTGTTCTTTGGATCGCCGCGACGGTCATAGAATACGACGTTGGCTGAACCGTCAGCAGGGTCGACTGCCATCCACTGGAAGAATTGGTCGGCGCCATCGTGTACTGGATCGGAATTGACGCGCACCGCTGGAGTCCACGTTTCGCCGTAGTTTTCGGAGGTCGAGCAAAACACATCCACGTCTCCGTTACGATAGTCGCTCCATGTCAAATAGAGACGCCCACCCATCGGGCTGCCCCTCGGATCTATGGCAATTTGCGGGAACCCATTCGATCGCGCGACCCCCTGTACCGTGAACATTATGGGAGCGGTATCAATGATGTTTCGCGTAGGAGAAAAGCTGCGCCCTCCGTCACGAGAAGTGGCGAGCACAAGGTGATTGCCGTCTCCCCATGTCACGTAAAGCGTGCCATCAGGTCCGACAGCGCCCGCAAATCCCTCGAGTGCGCCATTGTCGTCGCGCGGCAGCCCCGGAGCGTTGTCGATCTCCATTGGCTTGGACCAGGTCTTGCCGTGATCGGTGGATCGGACGAACATCAATTCGGAATCTGTCAGAGTCCATCTCGTCCAACCGATGTACAGATTGCCCGCGTGCGGCCCGTGGCTGGTGTCCACGACGATATAAGGCTTGTCTTCCCACGGAACGTTGCGTTGATCGGGTTGCTGGGTGGCCGCAATGTCCTGCGCCTCCCAGTTCGCTCCTCCATCCAACGAGCGCCGCACGTAAATGCCATTCCGCGATGAGTTGTGTCCCCAATAGTTGAATGTGCCTAGCTTGTCGAACGCGATGTAGCAGATGTATGCGCGCCCGTCGTTGTCGTAGGTCACCGAGACATCGCCGGAAACGCGGTAGTTCGGTGGCTCAATTCCAGTTGCGAGCTGCCAATGTTGTCCGGCATCGACCGAGTAAGCGATATGTGCATTGTCTTGAAAGGCGGCGACGACCTGCTGCGGGTTCTTTGGATTGATGGCAATCGAAGGCTCGGTGAAGAACCCGGGCTTGGGAGTGACCGTGCTCACTTGCGCCTTGGGAGCTTTCGGAAGTGATTGTGAAAACACCGCTGGGCCAGACAACGCTGTCGACAGACAAAACAAAACGAATCGTGCGCCGATCTTACCCGGCCGCGCGGGCGGCTGAACGAATCGACGAAACCTGTGCACCCAATTCCGGCCATATATCACTCGCCACCTCCAAACCCACGGAAAACCCGTTTTCGCTCTGCGTACTGACCTTGCGCGAACGCCGAAAGCGTACGCGTTCCGTGTGTGCCGCGTGGTTCTCATAGAGCCCGTAATGTATATAATATATGTTCCCAAAAGGCCAACTCACATTTTCCCTCTAAAGTTTGCTTGATCGGGGCCTTCACCATACGTATATTGTATGCAGTCTGGAACTGCCGAGGATAGTGCGCATCTCGAGCGGGCAATCCGGCTTCACCTCCGTTCTCGTGGATCCGGCGTTTACCCGGGTTTGCGGCCGTAACCATGTAGATCATCGTAACCGTGGACGATTTATGCGGCGCTAGCGGGGACACTTTTCATCAATGAAAGCGCCTACAATGGCGGTCCACGACATTTTGGACGGAGACGAACCTTAGCCGAATGTTCGAACGATTGGGGCGAGTTCGAGTGGTTGACTCACATACCGGCGGCGAACCTACAAGAATCATTGTCGACGGCGGCCCCAAGCTACCTTTTGACGATATGGCGCTGAGGCTGGCGGAGTTTCGCCGCAACTACGATTATCTGCGGCATGCTCTGGTGAACGAGCCCCGCGGCTCCGAAGTCATTGTGGGTGCACTGGTTTGTGAGCCGGTGAACCCCGGAAGCACCGCTGGAGTAATTTACTTCAATAACGTCGGATACCTCGGAATGTGCGTACACGGGACGATCGGCTTGATCGTCACGCTCTCCTATTTGGGGAAAATTGGTTTAGGCGAGCACAAGATCGACACGCCAGTCGGTACCGTCACGGCAACCCTTCATGAATCCGGCAACGTTACCGTGGTGAATGTTCCCAGCCGACGCACGGCGACACAAGTGGGAGTACACGTGCCGGGGTACGGTACGGTACGCGGTGACATCGCTTGGGGTGGAAATTGGTTTTTCCTGGTCAACGAGCACCCGTTTGAACTCAAAACCGGCAACCTAGATGAATTAACTCAGTTTACTTGGGCTATTCGGCAGGCTTTGGAAAAGAGCGGGATCAAAGGCTCTGATGGACAAGAGATCGATCACATCGAACTCTTCAGCCCATCATCCATCTCCGGGATCGACGGCAAGAACTTCGTCCTCTGCCCCGGAAAGGCATATGATCGTTCACCCTGCGGTACGGGCACAAGTGCAAAGCTAGCCTGCTTGTATGCCGATGGTAAGCTCCAACCGGGAGGCGTCTGGCGGCAGGAGAGCATTGTCGGAAGCGTATTCGAAGGACAAGTCCGAATCGAGGACGGCCAGGTCATCCCCATCATCAAGGGTTCCGCGTTTGTCACCGCCGAGGCCGATTTCATTTTTGATCCCTGTGATCCCTTCCGCTATGGCATCGAAGCATGACCATTTCCGTTGATATTTTGGTTGTGGGGGCCGGAATTGTCGGAGCTGCGTGCGCCTTCGAACTTGCGAAAGCGGGGTTGCGCGTCGCCGTCGTAGACCAAAGTTTTCTCGGGGCAGGAGCGACGGGCGCCTCGATGGGACACATCGTCGTGATGGACGATTCCGAAGCGCAATTCTCTCTTACCCGCTATTCCCAACTTCTTTGGGAAGAACTTCGCGACGAGCTGCCCCCGAGTGTTGAGTTTGACCGGTGCGGGACGATCTGGGTCGCTGTGGACGAGGAAGAGATCGCGGAAGTCCGGCGAAAGCACTCTTACTATCAAGAGCATGGAGTCCACACCGAAATTCTGGACTCTCGGGCGTTGTGCCAAGCAGAGCCAAGCCTTAGGACACCGCTCGCGGGCGGACTTTTGGTCGGAGGGGACTCCGTGGTCTACCCCCCTGCGGCCGCTGTCTTTTTTTTGGAAAGGGCAGTTGAATTGGGCGCGACCCTGCACATCGGGAAAGCTGTCGCGACGCTCGGGCAAGGAAGCGCTCGCCTGGCTGATGGTACGGTCTTTAGTGCTGCAAAGCTCATCAATGCAGCCGGCCAGTTTGCCTCGAAACTTACTCCGGGTATCCCTGTCAAACCGCGCAAGGGGCACCTGGTGATCACGGATCGTTATCCGGGCTTGGTTCGCCACCAACTTGTTGAGCTGGGTTATCTGAAATCAGCTCACTCGCTGACGAGCGATTCGGTCGCGTTCAATATCCAGCCCCGCAAGACGGGGCAGCTCCTTGTTGGTTCTTCGCGGCAGTATGACGTGGAACACGATCAGGTGGACTGTGCGATCCTCTCACGGATGTTGAAGCGTGCGTTCGAATACTTGCCCGCGTTAGGCTCTCTCTCCGGTATCCGTGTGTGGACGGGTTTTCGCCCCGCTACGCCTGACAAACGCCCACTAATTGGACCTTGGATCGAAGATCCAACCCTGTTCCTCGCCAGTGGACATGAAGGGCTGGGCATTACGACTTCGCTGGCCACTGCAAAACTCCTTTGCGCGCAGATTCTTAATTTAGGAGCGGCGATCCCCATGGAACCGTACCTGCCTTCCAGGCAGATCGCCGCGGAGCTACATGCCTGAAAGCGTGACAGTTTACGTAAACGGCCATGCCGTGGCTGTTCCTGCAGGGTCGACAGCCGCCGTGGCTGTTCTGCTCTCGGCGGGCGCGTGCAGGACGTCAGTTTCCGGTCAGCCGCGCACCCCCCTTTGCGGCATGGGCACATGTTTCGAGTGCCGGGTAGAAATCAATGGCGAGACCCAGCGCCGCAGTTGCCAAGTCCTATGCGAACCGAAAATGGAAATAAAGTGTCGTGGATAGCATTGCTCATCTGAATTTCGACGTTGTCGTCGTGGGTGGTGGCCCGGCTGGGATCGCAGCGGCCGTCACGGCCGCGGAAGCAGGCCGGAGCGTCGCTCTTATTGATGACAATCTACGTCCCGGCGGTCAGATTTGGCGAGGCGGTACGAGCGCGTTCAATCCCGCGGAAGCCGCCTTCTGGTTCGACCTTTTGTCGAAATCCCGGGTGCAGGTGGTTTGCGGCGCTCGCGTCTTTCACGCGGACGGCGGCCTTCTGGAAGCCGAAACTGATGAGTCTCTCTTCCAAATTCATCACCACAAGCTCATCCTCGCCACCGGCGCGCGCGAACTCTTTCTTCCCTTTCCGGGATGGACTTTACCCAACGTTGTGGGGGCGGGAGGTCTGCAGGCATTGGTGAAATCCGGTTTGCCTGTAAACGGAAAACGCATTGTCCTAGCAGGAACTGGGCCGCTGCTACTGGCGGTTGCGGCATACCTTAGCGAGTACGGCGCCAAGATTGTATGCATCTGCGAACAGGCATCTTTGTCGAGCCTCGCAAGATTCGGATTAACAATGCTCGGCTTGCCGAAGAAAATTGTGGAAGTGATGGAACTGCGCTACAAGAGTCGCCGGACACCCTATTTGACGGGAAGCTGGCCGGTCGCCGCTATTGGGAAAGAACGTCTGGAAGCGGTCCGCATTTCTGATAATCAAGGCGTTCGGGAGATTGCATGCGACTACTTGGCTTGCGGTTATCATCTGGTCCCAAACATAGAGTTGGCACAAATGCTGAGATGCCGGCTCAGAGAAGGTTTCGTGGCAGTCGACGAGTATCAGCAAACTTCACAACCGGGCGTCTATTGCGCGGGCGAGCCAACCGGGATTGGTGGGATGGAGCTTTCTCTGCTTGAGGGTAGGATCGCAGGTCATGCGGCCGCGGATTCCAAGAATGCAGCGGCGCAGCTATTCGCTGCCCGGGCACGCTATCAAAAAATTGCCGGTTCGATGAAGAAGGCATTCCGGCTTCGCCCCGAGCTCGCAACCCTGTCGGAGCCGGACACGCTGCTTTGCCGCTGTGAGGACGTTACATTTCAACGGGTGCGGCAGCACGATTCGTGGAGGGCGGCCAAACTGCACTCGCGCTGCGGAATGGGAGCTTGCCAAGGGCGGGTCTGTGGGGCGGCCGCCGCGTTTCTATTTGGATGGAGCGTCGATTCTTTGCGTCCACCGGTCTTCCCTGCACGTTGCTCCAGCCTTGCAGCGATTTCGTCTTGCACCGAAGTGCAGCAACCAAATGGAGGATCACAATGAAGTGGAAAGGTGTTATTCCCGCAATCACCACTTGCTTCAAATCTAGCTCGCAAGTGGATCATGGCTTCATGGCCAGCCATTGCCAATGGCTGGTCGAGAATGGCTGCACGGGAGTGGTCGCTCTAGGTTCGCTTGGAGAAGGGGCGACCCTCGCTGTTGACGAAAAAGTGGCGATTCTAAACACCTGCGTAAAGGCCTTGAAGGGTCGCGCTCCCGTTGTCGCCGCGATTTCTTCTCTTACTACCGCCGAGTCCGTGAGTCTGGCAAAAGCCGCGCACAATGCCGGCTGCGATGGGTTGATGGTCCTGCCGCCCTACGTCTACCGCGGTGATTGGAGAGAGACGAAGGAACACGTTGCCGCGATCTTTGAAGCAACTCCGCTGTCCTGCCTGCTGTACAACAATCCGATCGCCTATGGGACGGATTTCTTACCGGAACAGATTAAAGAACTTGCCAACGAATACACCACTTTTCATGCGGTCAAAGAGTCCAGCGCGGATGTGCGCCGCGTATCGGCAATCAGAGCGCTAATCGGTGAACGCCTAGCGCTACTCGTTGGCGTCGACGACGCCATTCTCGAAGCGCTCGGCGTGGGTGCCATTGGTTGGATTGCGGGCCTGGCAAATGCCCTGCCCCGCGAGTCGGTAGACTTATTCAACTACGGGATCGAAGGAAAATCATCTCAGGCGTTCGAGCTTTATCGCTGGTTTCTTCCCTTACTCCGCCTCGACACGGCTCCCAAATTTGTTCAGCTCATCAAACTTGTCCAGGAAGAGCTCGGCGTTGGCAACGCTGACGTGCGGCCGCCAAAACTGCGGCTCACCGGAGACGAACTGCAATCTACGAAAAATCTAATTCAGCAGTCGCTTCGTGCGCGCCCGAAAAGTGCGAGCACTGAATTGCGGCAGCAAACCAGATAGGTAAGGCTCTCCTATGAATATTCTCGGTAAATCACTGATCGGCTTTCGAGAGACCCCGGGTTCAAGTGATTCTTTCCGCGCGTGGAATCCGGCCACGGGCGAAACACTTGAACCGGCATTCTATTCGGCAACGAACGAAGAAGTCGATCGCGTTGCACATCTGGCCTCGGACGCTTTTCCGGTCTATAGCCAACTACGACATACGGAGAAGGCTTCCCTTCTGCGGCGCATTGCATCCCGCATTGAGGCGATCGTCGATCCGATCGTGGAACGCGCTCATCTAGAGACGGCTCTTCCAAGACCGCGTCTGCAATCGGAGACCGCGCGCACTTGCAATCAACTGCGGCTATTCGCAACCGTCGTCGAAGAGGGCTCATGGGTAATGGCGCGGATCGATCCCGCCGACCCGCAACGCAAACCTATTCCCAAGCCAGACATTCGTTCCGTGTTGCACCCGCTTGGGCCCGTGGTTATTTTCGGTGCCAGCAATTTTCCGTTGGCATTTTCCGTCGCGGGCGGAGACACAGCGTCGGCTCTAGCGGCCGGGAACCCGGTGATCGTCAAGGCCCACCCCGCTCATCCCGGCACGAGCGAACTTGTGGGACGCGCCATCCGCGAAAGCATTCGCGAGCAGGGCTTACCGGAAGGAGTGTTTTCTCTTTTGTTTGACTCCGGGACCAACGTAGGAACGGCGCTCGTTCAGCACCCGCTTGTTAAGGCCGGTGGCTTCACGGGGTCGATTGCCGCTGGGAGAGCCTTGATGAAGCTGGCTGCTAGCCGGCCAGAACCCATTCCGTTCTTTGGCGAAATGGGAAGCACCAATCCCGTATTCATCCTTCCCGGTGCCCTGACTGCGCGCGGCCGAGATATTGCGTCGCAGCTTTATGGATCGTTTACGCTGGGAAGCGGACAGTTTTGCACGAAGCCTGGCATGATCTTTCTTCCGGAGTCAGATGCTTCCGCAAGCTTCCGCACCGAATTTCAAGACAAAGTCTCGCATTCGTCCAAGTTCACGCTGCTGACCTCCGGAATCCAAACCTCATATCAGCGCGAGATTCAAAACCGAAAGGGTCGTCGCAACGTCACTGTTGTGGCGGAGGGAGAGCAACCGGGCTCCGATCCCGCATTCTCTGTAGGCGCTGCCGTATTTCAGACGGACGTACCGGCTTTGCTCGCTAGTTCCGATCTCGGGTCGGAAGTGTTCGGCCCATCCGCACTGCTTATAACTTTTTCGGGCAAAGAGCAGATTCTCCAAGCGGCCCGGAGCCTGGGCGGCCATCTGACCGCGACGATTCACGGGACCGAAGATGACCTCCATGATTTTGCCGAGCTGATCGAGATCCTGAAAAACAAAGTTGGCCGAATTATTTTCAATGGCTATCCGACGGGCGTCGAAGTATGCCACGCCATGATTCATGGGGGACCCTATCCGGCGAGTACCGATAGCCGTACAACCTCGGTTGGCAGCCAGGCAATCTACCGCTTTGCTCGCCCCGTCTGCTATCAAGACTTCCCAAGCGCCGCGCTCCCCGGTGAATTGCAGGACGAGAACCCGCTCGGGATTTGGAGAATGGTGGACGGACAACTGACGCGCCAGCAGTTGTAAATAGAGGGTTTCTTTTATAGGCTTGGGTACCGTGTGGAACATTTCTTCCATAACGCTCCGGAAGCAGTTTGCTGGGCTAGGCTCGGCTGATTCGAGGCAGCGCGCTCGCTTGTTCGGCGCTCGAGAGTTCGCGCGCGTTTCGCTGGGCTTCTCCGGGGGGAGGCATTTGTTCGTAGTTGTAGAGAGTTGGCAAATCTTTTGACCGAAAACACAAAGACCGTTTCTCCGCGAAAATCGACACCCATCCCTCGCCAGTCTCTCGCCGCCGCTGTCCTGGAGCGGCTCAAAGAGAAAATCCTCAGCGGTGAGTTACGTGAAGGCGAACAACTTCGCCAGGATGCGATTGCAGCGGAATTTCAGATCAGCCGCATTCCAGTGCGCGAAGCTCTCAGCCATCTGGCAGCCGAGGGACTGATTACCATCGTCGCGAACCGCGGGGCGGTCGTCTCCGCCCTTTCGCCAGATGAAATCATGCAGATGTTCGAAACGCGTGCCGTCCTGGAATGCTACATGCTGCGCTGCGCGATCCCCAACATGAAGCAAGAAGATTTTCAGACAGCTGAGGGCATCCTGAGGCATTTTGAGGAGTCACTGGAGAAAGACTCCGAAGTGAAATCCTGGGGAGCGTGGAACTGGAGTTTCCATTCCGCCCTATACGCGCCGGCCGATCGTTCTTTCATGCTGTCCTATCTCAAGACCCTGAACATCAACTGCGACCGGTATACGCGCCTTCACCTAGTTTTTACCCGGGGATTGCATCGCGCCGGCCAAGCGCACAGGGAGCTACTGGATGCGTGCAAGACCAGAGACCCGCAAGTGGCATCCGAAGCTCTCTGGAAACACATCACGGAAGCAGGCGAATACCTGAAAGAATTCATCCAGCGTCACCGGGAACAGCATTCCTGAGCCTCTTCGCGCCAGCCTCCGCATCTAGCCTTGACTGGATGCGCTTTTGCGCAGCATGAGCTTGCTCACACCGTTTTGCGGTTCACCTTCCAATAGACCGTATATCGCTCGTCGAACAGTTCGTAGAGCGGAACGAGACCAACATCGGCAGGCTGTCCGGCCGTTCGAAACGCCAGCGTCTCACCTTTCACTGGTTCGACCCAGTCGGCGGAATCTCCAGATGCGGTAATCGCGGGAACCGGGATGGTCTTTTTGTCATCGGGACCCAGAGGCCCGTAAATATCGGATTTGGCTAGATCCTTTGCCCCAAGCTTGCCGGCCAGCACCAGGGGACCATACATCGCCGCCCGCAGAGTAGAGTCGTCAGGAATCGGAGCCGCGTGCAGGCTCATCGGAAACTCGACGTGAATTTTGTCGCCGTTGCTCCACGCACGATTCAATGTAATGTAGGAACTCGGTTGGGCGGTCACGTCCTGCTTCTTCCCATTGATCGAGATCGCTACGCCGCGGGTGGCCCAGTAAGGCACACGAATGTGAAGCGGCATTTTGATCGGCCCCTGCGTCTTAAGACTGAGTGTAGTACCCTCTTCTTCAGGAAATTTGGTATCTTGCACCAGGCCAACCTTCTTTTCCTGCCAGTTCAGCTCGGAAGCGATAAACAGGTTTACGTAAATCCCATCGGCATCGTGGAAGTAAATTGTGTCCGCCAGTTTGGCGAACTCCTCCGCACCGGTGCCCGTGCAGCACCAGAAGGCGTCAAAGCGCGTGCCGAACGTCTTCCACAGCCCCGGCATCAGCGAAACGTAATACATTTTCATCCCATCCTGATCCTGCGTGCCTAGGCGGTGATTGAAGAGCGTACGCTCGTAGTAATCCATTGCGCCCGGTTCGCCGGTCCAACTAAAAATGTGTCGCGTAAGCTTCATCATGTTGTAACTGCAGCAACACTCTTCCGCCGCCGGACCTAGCTGGTCCGCGAGTTTGCCCGGCTCTTGCCATCCTTCGCCGTTGCTGGTGCCCCCGGTGCAATAACTATGCTGCGAAGTGACCTCATGCCAGAAATAGCCGGCTATGTCTCGATACCGCTGGTCGCCGGTCAATTCGTATCCACGCGCCGCGCCGATGACCTTTGGAATATTTGTATTCGCATGGAGATGATTGAGGGTGTCGCGGTGTTCGGCAAGCGGATCGAAGAATCTCTTGTGCTCGAAACGCCGCGCTAAAGCCAGATACTGTTCTTTGCCCGTGATCGCGTATAAGTCGAACAACGACTCGTTCATACCGCCGTGTTCGACCATTTGCATACCCGCCCACTGCTCGCCGTTGATCGGCTTCAGATATTTGTCCACCCACTCTGCCATCTTCTCGGCCGTGGAGAGCGCCTGCTCGTTGCCACAGTGGGTGTACATGTCCAAATGGCCCGCTAAAATCTTGTGATAGGTGTAGAACGGTGCCCACACCCTCTTCTTCATTTCCCGAAGTCGATCGTAGAATTCCGCGGGATATGCGCTCAAATACCCGTCCGCATTCAGTGCTTTCTGGCATTTCGCCAGTTCCGCAACAAGCGCATCGCCTTTCTTTCTGATCCCGTCGTCTCCGGTGGCGGAGTGGTGAAGAGCGCACGCGGAAAGGATGTGTCCTCCGGC
Organism: Candidatus Acidiferrum sp.; assembly: GCA_041478205.1. GTDB lineage: Bacteria > Acidobacteriota > Terriglobia > Acidiferrales > UBA7541 > Acidiferrum. Next base: position 26,915 of record JBGOVR010000009.1, on the reverse strand, counting down.
AAAATGCCCGCGCAACTCGGACTTCGGCTCCTCCCATCCGCCCAGTGGCTCGGCCGAAGAAGAAATTCCCGCGGTTACACGAAACATGTGGAGCAGCCGGTCGTTGGGAAGAGAATCCATGAACTTATAGTTATTTTCCATCGCCTGCAGAAAAATCCCATTTCGCAACCGTACTTGCGTCAGCGGAAATGCCTGCAATTTCACAGTGACTGCTTCACGCACTATCGGCCGTCCGGCCGCTGAAGAGAAGCCATCGAGTGAAGCGAATAGTTGCTTCGGAAACACCGCCGCAGCGCCCGCAGCAGCTGCGGTTTTCGAAATCCACTCTCTTCGGTTCCAACGAGTGTTTTTCATGATGACAACCTCCAGGTGAAAGTCTGAATCCGGAAATCAGCGCAATTCGGGCGTTCTTCTGCATCGCTCAGACGGCAACGACCGCGAGGTCGGAAGCCTCGTCGCGAACGCATGCCTTGGGAAAACAATGGATGCGCGGCTTCTACATCGCGAACTATCGTATAAAGTATCCCGTGAACGCTCGCACCCAAACTCTACTGCTCCCAGTTTCGGCTCGTCAAGTTTCCGCTACCGGGAAACGAGAGCGCCCGCTTTGCTCGCTTAGCGAAATCTCGGCGATTGACATCGCCGGGGCAAGGGTAGCGCGCCGGTGACGGCCAGCGGCACGCTCTGATTATCGCTAATGACTGTCTGCGGAGGCTGCTTTGCCTCTGCTTGTGCTCAGGAAACCTTGACCTGCACTCCCGACCGGTCAATTTTCATCGGCAGCACTTCCCCGCCTGCGTCAGACACCGCGCCTTCCACCCGCTCGCGGGCATCGGGCTCGATCAGCAGAACGACGCAACCACCGCCGCCCGCGCCGCAAACCTTTCCAGCAAGAGCGCCTTTGCGGCGAGCGCCTTCGACGATGCGGTCGATGGTCTTGGTGGAGATGGTGGGCAGGTTCTTTTTTCGAAAGCTCCATTCCTCGCGCATCAGCCGGCCGGCTTCGCTCCAATCGGAGCTTTCCAGCGCACCGCGTAGCTGCTGGGCGACCGCGGAAATGCGTGCGAGGTTGTGATGGACCTTCGCGTTGCCATTGATGTGTGCGCGAAACACATCCCAATTGTTTATGGCGGACTTGCGCGGCTTACCGGTGTAGCAAAGAACGAGGCGGCGCTCGAGCTCGAAAAGATCGACGCGGAGTTCGGTACGATGCTCGCCGCCCGGCGGGAGTTCGATAGCGGCGGCGCCACCGAAGGCCGGCGGGTAATGGTCCTGCGTGCCAGTGGGGACGCGGATCACGATGGCTTCGGCGTCACGGCTGATGTGTATCCAATCGGCCTTGCTCTTCCCTGCTCCGGTGAAGCGGTCGAGCGCAGCGCAAATCGCCACGGCCATGGCACTGGAGCCGCCGATTCCCGCTCCGGCGGGCGCTTCGGAGTCCGAAGTGAGAGTAAAGCCGCCCAAAGGCTGGAAGAATTTGACGATTTCCGCGAGCAAGGGAAGGCGGTAGCGCTTCCCTTTCACCAGCGCGCCAAAGGAGTCGAAGCTTTCTTCGCGTTTCGTGTCGCGAGAGATAAGTTGGATGCGGTTGTCGCCTTGCGGGTGCTGGTCGATAACGCAAGACGCATAGCGCGTAATCGCTGCGTTTACGGTGACCGCGCCGGGATGAAACAAGTACAGCGGCCAGATATCAAGTGTCCCGCCGGCAAGATCGACGCGGGTAGGTGCTTTCGATTCGATTCGCATGGTTGTCCGTTAGCTAAACTGTGACCGAAAAATTCTAGCGGGGTCAGTTTGCCGGAAGAACGAGGCAAGCTCAAGAGCGGGCGAGGGGTGATGCGAAGAGAGAGGCAACATCAGGAGCCACTCTGAAACGAGCGTGCCGTTGCATCCACAACCGTGGCTTCGTCAAGAAACGCGAACTGGATCTAGGAGCCTGCGGCGCCGGCGGTGCGGTTCCTGACCATGAGATGCGGGCCGTCTTTTTTCTCATGGGCTAGAGCGGGGTTGGGCTCGAAGCAGCGGCGGCAGCGCGCTTCGTACATGCCGGTCGCGCCGACTACGATCAACTCTTCGCTTTCGACAAGACGTTGCGTGTGCACCGCGGGATTGCCGCAGCGCACGCAGATGGCTAGGAGCTTGACAATCTCTTCCGCGATGGCCAGCAGGCGCGGCATGGGCTCGAAGGGACGCCCGCGGTAGTCGGTGTCGAGGCCAGCGACGATGACGCGCTTGCCGAGGTTGGCAAGCTTGGTGCACACATCGACGACTTCGTCGCCCAGAAACTGCGCTTCATCAATGCCGACGACTTCCGTGCGCGGCTGCACTTTCTCCATGATCTCGGCGGCCTTCATCACGTTGTCGGAGGGGATCCCGAGGCCGGAGTGCGAGATGATTTCGTTGGCGGCGTAGCGCTCGTCGATGGCGGGCTTGAAGATCTGCACGCGTTGGCGCGCGATTTCGGCGCGGCGCAGGCGCCGGATCAGTTCTTCACTCTTGCCGGAAAACATCGGGCCGACGACCACTTCGATCCAGCCCATATTGCCCTTGACGATGTCCACGCTGTTTTCTCCTCGCGAGATTCCAAACGAATGAAGCAGTTCCCTGTTGGGCCCCTCGCCGAGCTCATAAACCCGGCCCCTACACAACTGGCCTCGGTCCGCGCCCCCGGCAGTCCACCACGACCCTACAAATAAGACTTTAGCGCGCTACGGCCGCCGCGCGATACATTTTTGCGTTGTAGAACGGCGCGAACGCGGCGACTACGGCCACGCGGAACGCCTCCTGGCGGGTGATCAAGTTTCCCGATAGCACGCCCCAAGCGCCCTGGGCGTCGCGAATGCCCACGGCGCCGGCGAAACGGTCGATCGCGACCGAGAGCTCCACGCCGTTCTCGAGAACTTCCTGCGCGAGCGCAGCGGGAACTTCGACGCCGCCAGACCGCCCATAGTGCCCGCGGGCGCCGTCGGTGACGTAGGCCCAACTCTCAAGGAACACGCACCTGCCGCCATCCTCTTGCACAACGTCCAGACCGCCCTCGAGACCCACAAAGTAGCGCCATGCCTCGCTCTTCTGTCTCGCAAGGCTTACCAGCGCTTCGGCCCGCTGCCGAGCCCCGCGCATCAGCTCGCTGCGCGACGACGGCGTGTGGCTGACACCACTCTCCACGTCGACGCCGACCACTTCAAACTCCGCTCCGGCATCCAGCGCCGGTCCGAAGGCGTTGATCGCCTCACTTACCGCGCTGAGCTTGGGGCGCCGGGTACTGCCGACGGCAACGAGTATTTTTTCCATATAGGCCGAAAAAACGATGCGCAGATTCTAACGACAGTGCGGATGGAATTTCACGTGGAATTAAAGAGGCTGAGGAAAACTCAGGAGAATGAATGGAGCGGCCTATCGGAATCGAACCGACACCTGAACCTTGGCAAGGTTCCGTACTACCACTATACTAAGGCCGCTCAACTTCAATTCTTTTTATAACATGCCAGCCGAGCAGCGACAAGCCTTCGCTAACGACGCGCGCTCGGAGACGCAACCCTAGCGCAAGCACTTCGCCGTCAGGAAACCTGGCTGACCCGTGCCGATTTGACCACTGGAGACCTGCGCTGCCGCTCGGCAAAACGCGAGGCCTTGTCGCGATCCGTATACACACGGCCGAACTTCTCGCCGTCGGCATAGTAGACGGTGACAAGCCAGTGATGATGCTTGCGCCGCCGATCCTTGCCGAAAGTACTCTTCTCTCTGCTGCTGGTTTTCTTCATGGCAATTTTTTTCACTGTTATTTATCCCTGTACTGGAAGGACGTTGAGGCACTATCGCAGGGAAACGAAGCGCGCGCAAGTACCGTACCAGGTGGTTACGGGTACTCTATCACAATGGACGCGAGGTCCAACAAAGAATCGCGTCATTGCGAAAGGAAGCCGCAGTCGCGTGCGGAGCGCATGGGCAATACCAGGAGTTGAGCGGTCGTCAACGGGTTGGGCTTGGCCGCCACGCGCAGGAAAGGTCAGTTGGGTCCGCGATGGCGAGGTTGGCCACCATGAGCAGATTCCCTCCGGCGAGTAGAACGCGGGACCCCTGGCGCGCATCTAATTCAAAATGAGCTTTCGGGCCAGCGCCCTTAAAACAGCTATCGCCGGCCCCAGAAAATGTTCTCTGACAGTTGCCGCTCATGAAACTTTTGCGGAGTTTTTGCGTCTTATAGGTGAGGACAAAGCTAAGCTATATGCGGCGGAGAAACTTAACGATGATGACCGTACACAAACAACCGTCTCTTCTGGAAGATCTCCGGAACCATTCGCCGGAGCAGCTCGGAGAACTCCGCCTGCTCTTGAGTGTTGGCGCGCCTTCGCGCCCGGACCCGCGGCGACCGGGCTTTTTTGAAGTGGATGGCGATTCCAGCGTTTTCTATATCTTTAAGTACCCGACCGGCACGAAGGTGCTCCTCTTGGGCGTGTGGGAACGTGACCACGTTGCGGAAATGGCGGCCTGCGCCTGCACTGCGGCCTAGTCCGCGTCTCAGCGACAAAAACTTTTTCCTCAGCGCGCTGCGCAGTTGGCAGCGCGTTTTGTTTTTAGTCCTCTTCCAATTCCAGCGCCACGGAGTTTATGCAATACCGCAGTCCCGTAGGACGCGGCCCGTCATCGAAGAGGTGCCCGAGATGCGCATCGCAGCGGCTGCACTTCACCTCGGTACGAGACATGCCGTGGCTGGCATCCGTCTCGGTTTCCACGGCCTCCTCGCTGGCCGGGGCATAAAAACTGGGCCATCCGGAGCCCGAGTGGTACTTTGTATCAGAACGAAACACCGGCTGTCCGCAACACACGCACTTATAGGTGCCAGGCGTTTCCGCGTCTTCGTATTCGCCGCTGAACGGCGGTTCGGTACCCTGCTGGCGCGTCACATGATATTGATTCGGCGTGAGTTGCTTCTTCCAGGCGGCCTCGTCTTTACGGACTTTCCCGTCCATCCTCATCCTCCGTGCCGTTCCAGCGCGTGGTACTTCCCTTGCAGTATCAGATTCAGCGCACTGGCTTGACGTTGCAGCCGCCAGCGCGAATAGTGGTATTAGCCAGTGCCCACTACGAAAGCTAGCATGCCAGATCCGTCCGAAAAGCAATACGGCGACAAGCGACGCAGCCGGCGGGCCAAGATTGCGCGCACATTACGGGTGCGCCCCTCGGAGCCGAAAGACCTCCATTTTGAAGACTTGCCTACGAGCATCAACGCCTCGAAGGAAGGCATCTATTTCATTACCCGGAAAACAGCGTACTACCAAGGGATGCGGGTGTTCGTAACGTTTCCATACAGCTCCGCGCACGATCCGATGAATTGCGAATATGTCGCGCAAGTGGTGCGCGTCGAAAAGCTGCCCAATGGGAAGTTCGGCGTGGCGCTCAACCTTCTAATGACCATGAACTACAGCGCAGGAGCGTCGAAGGGTTCGCTCACGCGCGCCTGATTCACTCGTCGCAACCCCCCGGCAACGATCCACGCACATATCCGTGTTGACAGATCGAGTGAAGTTCTTTACCTTAGCTTCGCCATGAATATCACCCCCAACGGCAGCGCGCATCGCCACCATCATCATCACGGCCATACGCCGCGCCCGCTGAGGTGTGCATAGCGATTCGCTAAACAAAGCACTCATCAGCCCGCTGGCGCACAAAAGCCCGGCGGGTTTTTTGTTTTTAGGGGCGGATTTCCCGAGGAGAAGACGTGGACATCGCATTCGGTAAGGCCGGCGGACTCGTTGCAGCGATCGTGCAAGACGACCGCACCGGAGACGTGCTGATGCTCGGATTCATGAACGAGGAGGCGCTGGCCGAAACGCGCCGCACCCGAGAGGTTGTTTTCTTTAGCCGTTCGAGGAATCGGCTGTGGAAGAAGGGCGAGTCGAGTGGGCACGTGCTAAAGGTGCGCGAACTGCGCGTGGATTGCGACGCCGACGCCCTTCTTGTACGCGTCGAGACGGTAGGGCCTGGCGTGTGCCACGAGGGCTACACAAGCTGCTTCTTCCGCCGAATGGAAGAAGACGGCAGCACAAAGGTAGTCGAAGAACGCACGTTTTCGCCGGAGCAGGTGTATGGACAAGAGAACAAGCGATGAGCTGCCTCAAGCTGGGCATTCCCAAAGGCAGCTTGCAAGACGCGACGCTGGACTTGTTTTCACGGGCCGGCTGGAAGATCACCGTGAGCTCTCGAAGCTACGTGCCATCGATCGACGATGAGGAGATCGAGTGCTTGATGGTGCGGGCGCAGGAGATGGCGCGGTACGTCGAAACGGGCGCGCTCGACGCGGGAATCACAGGTCACGACTGGGTAGTGGAAACAGGCGCGGCAGTAGAAGAACTGGCCGAGCTTGTTTACGCCAAGCAGCGGCTGGCGCGCGTGCGTTGGGTGCTGGCGGTGCCAGAAGACTCGCCAATACGCGAGCCGCGCGATCTGGCCGGAAAAGTGATTGCCACCGAGGTCGTGCGCATCACGGAAAGCTACCTGGCGCGGCATGGCGTGACTTCGCGGGTGGAGTTTTCTTGGGGCGCCACCGAGGTGAAAGTTCCACAACTCGCGGACGCTATCGTGGAAGTAACGGAGACCGGTTCGTCGCTGCGCGCCAACCGTTTGCGCATCGTAGACACGGTGCTGGAGTCAGCGACGGTGTTCATCATGAACCGCCAGGCCGCGGCGGACGCCTGGAAACGCGAGAAGGCCGAAAACCTGATCCTGATGCTGCAGGGAGCGATTGCGGCAGCAAGCAAGGTCGGACTGCTTCTAAATGTTCGGCGAGAGGACCTGGCCGGCGTGCTTGAAGTGCTGCCGGCGCTGAAGAAACCTACGATTTCGACGTTGAGCGACCCGGAATGGGTCGCCGTGAATACCATCATTGAAGAAGCGGTGGTGCGGCAGATTTTGCCGAAACTCAAGGCCGCCAAGGCCCAAGGGATCGTCGAGTACCCCTTGAACAAGATCGTGCTGTAATGCGCATCGTGAAATTGACATCAGCCCTGGAAGAGCAGCTTCTTCGCGCACGACAGCACCGTGACCTTGAAGCCGTGCGCACCGCGGCGCGGATCATCGGCGACGTACGGCGGCGTGGGGATGCCGCTGTATTCGCGTGGGCGAAGAAGTTGGATGGCGCCGATCTTCGCCGCGATAACGTTTGGATTTCGCGCCGCGAGATGGCTGCCGCGGCCAGGAGCGTGAGCGGAGATTTCGTGCAAGCTGTGAAGCACGCGTCACGAAACGTGCAGCGCGTGGCGGAAAAACAATTGCCGCGCCCCTGGACGCTCGAAGTTGAGCCCGGCGTAAACATAGGACAAATCGTCCGGCCCATCGAGACCATTGGTTGTTACGTCCCGGGCGGCCGCCACGCGCTCATCTCGACGCTAGTGATGACCGTGGTCCCAGCGAAGGCCGCGGGGATAGAACGCGTGGTTGTTCTTTGCCCGCGACCCAATTCGGAGCTACTCGCGGCAGCTCATCTTCTCGGCGTTTTCGAGGTCGCGCGGATCGGCGGTGCGCACGCGATCGGAGCCTTGGCGTACGGAACGAAGAGCATCCCGCGCGTAGAAAAGATCTTTGGCCCGGGCAATCGCTTCGTGACCGCCGCCAAGCAGCTTGTGAGTAGCGACTGCGCCATCGATCTGCCGGCCGGTCCAACCGAAGCAATCGTCCTCGCTGCACGCGGCAATCCTCGATGGATCGCGGCGGATTTGCTCGCGCAGGCCGAGCATGCGCCCGATGCCGGGAGCTTTCTTGTGACCACGTCGAAAGTCCTCGCCGAGCGAGTTCAGGCGGAGATCGCGGAGCAACTGCAACGACTCCCCAAAACCAATTCCGCCTATATATCGATAAAACGAAGCGGCGCGATCGTGCTCGCGCCCTCACTCACCACAGCATGTGAATTCGTCAATCGTTTCGCGCCGGAGCACCTCAGCCTGCCAGACAGCGCCGGCACCTTGCTCAACAAATGCCGGGCGGCGGGAACTGTCTTTCTCGGTCCTTGGGCCGCGCAACCCCTCGGCGACTACGCCAGTGGGAGCAATCACGTGCTGCCGACAGGCGGATGGGCGCGCAGACGCGGCGGGCTCGGCGCGGCAGACTTTGTGAAATGCATCAGCGTACAATCCATCGGCCGCCAAGGCTTCTCGCGGCTCGCGGACGATGTGCAAATACTGGCGCGCGCGGAAGGCCTTCTGGCGCACGCCAACGCCGTGGAGGTACGCCGATGAAGGTTCTGTTGCCGGTGCGACAGGCGATTCTGGACAGGCGCACGTACGAACCACCCGGCGAGGGGCGTGCCAACAAGCTGCGCTTGGACTTCAATGAGAACACGGCGGGTTGCTCGCTGGCGGTAACGCGGGCGCTGGCGAAACTCTCGCCGAAACAGCTCGCCATGTATCCCGAGTACGAGCGTGGGACGCGGCGCTTGGCGCGTCACTTCGGCGTGAAGCCAGCGGAATTGCTGCTCACGAACGGCGGCGATGATGCGTTGCGGGTGTTCTTCGACGCCTTCGTGGATGCGGGCAGCAGCGTCCTTATATGTGAACCCACCTTCCCGATGTACCGCTACTACGGGGAAATCGCGGGAGCCACAATTGATGTCCTGCGCTACGGCTCGGAAATGGAATTCCCGCTCGAAGGCGTTGTCGCCGCACTCCGCAGCCAACCACGCGTGCTGTTTATCGCCAATCCCAACAATCCAACGGGAACCTTGCTGCAGCGAAACGCCATCGAAACCATATTAAAGGTCGCGGCGCGCACCGCGGTGGTCATCGACGAAGCCTATGCGGAATTCTCCGGCGTAAGCGTCGTGCCTTGGATAAACAAGTATCCACAACTGTTCGTGACGCGAACCTTCTCGAAGACTGCGGGGCTCGCGGGGCTCCGGCTCGGCGCCGTGATGGCCTGCGCGGATTCGCTAGCAATCTTGCGTCGCGCTATGCCTCCCTTCCCCGTCAACGTGGCCGCGCTGGCCGCCGCGCAAGCGGCCGTGGGCGACCGGCAAACGATGTGGCGCTATGTGCGGGACGTTGTCCGCGTGCGCCGCTGGTTTGACAAGGAACTCAACAAGCTCGGTGTGCGGACCTATTCGAGCGCAGGCAATTTCCTTTTAGCAAATTTCGGACCCGGCGGACCGGAGTTATTCAAGAAGCTCGAACGCCAAGGCATCTTGCTGCGAGAACGCAGCAAAGACATGGGCCCGGGCTTTGTGCGCATCACCATCGGAACGCAAAACGAAATGGAGCGCCTGATGAAGCAGATCAAGCGTTACCGGTAAAATGCGAATGCCCAGAACAGCCACGCTTCATCGGAAAACCAACGAGACAGACATCCGCATTCGCCTGAACCTGGATGGCCGTGGAAGTTCGCGCGTCGCCACGGGAATTCGTTTCCTGGACCATATGCTGGAACTCGTCGCGCGGCATGGCGCTTTCGACCTGACACTCGAAGCGAAGGGCGACCTCGATGTGGACCAGCACCACACTGTAGAGGACGCGGGAATCGCGCTCGGCGAGGCGGTGGTGAAAGCGCTCGGAACAAAACGGGGCATCCTGCGCGCTGGCTACTTTCTGATGCCCATGGACGAAACGCTGGCAGCTGCCGCGGTCGACTTGGGCGGCCGGCCCTATTGCGTATGCCACGCAAAGATTGCGGCCAAGCGCGTCGGCGACTTCCAAACCGAGTTGACTGAAGATTTTTTTCAGGGATTCGCGCAGGCCGCGCGGGCCAATATTCATCTGCGTGTCCTCTATGGGCGGTCTTCCCATCACCAGATCGAGGCCATGTTCAAGGCTTTTGCGCGGGCCCTACGCTTCGCCGTAGCGCGTGACAAACGCTTGCGGCGCGTGCTTCCCAGCACCAAGGGGCTGCTGTGAAACTTACCTTGGTTGACTATGGGGTAGGCAACGTTGCCTCCGTGGAACGAGCGCTCCAGCGGCTCGGCGCGGAATCATTGCGCGCGGGAACACCGGAGTGCATCGAGAAAGCAGAGGCGCTGCTGCTTCCGGGGGTGGGGCATTTTGCCGCGTTGATTCGCGCACTCGACGAGCGCAGCCTGCGCGCGCCGCTTCTAGAGGCCTTGGGACGTGGCGTGCCTTTTCTTGGGATTTGTCTTGGTCTGCAGGCTCTCTACGATTCGAGTGAAGAAGCGCCGGAGCTTCGCGGCTTGCAACTCTTGCCCGGGCAAGTGCGCGCGCTTCCAACGTGCGTCAAGCTCCCGCATATGGGCTGGAACCAGGTACGCGCCCAACGCAGTTCGCGGTTGCTCGATGGGCTCGCGCCCAATGCCTACTTTTATTTCGCGCATTCCTACGCGGCGATCGCAGTGAAGGAAGATGCCGGCACGGTCGCAACGTGCGCGCACGGCACGGAATTCATTGCCATACTCGAAAGGCAAAATATTTGCGCGGTGCAGTTCCATCCAGAAAAAAGCGGAGCCGCAGGCGCGCGCTTGCTCCAGAACTTTCTGAGCCTCGCGGCATGAGCCTGGCCAGCCGGATTATTCCCTGCCTGGATACCGACGGCAGCCGCGTGGTCAAAGGCGTAAATTTTGTGGGACTCCGCGACGCCGGTGACCCCGTGGCTCTGGCCGCACGCTACAACGCCGAGGGTGCGGACGAGCTCGTCGTGCTGGACATCGCCGCGTCTCGCGACCGCCGCCCCACTTTCTTGGAAACCATCCGGCGCGTGGCCGCGGAACTCGCGATTCCCCTGACCGCCGGAGGAGGTATTCGCACCCTGGATGATGCACGCGCGGTGGTCCGCGCCGGCGCGGACAAAGTGACGCTGAACACCGCGGCCGTGGAGCGGCCCGAGCTGCTCTCGGAACTCTCGCGCGAATTTGGCGCGCAGGCCGTCGTGCTGGCCATCGACGCGAAACGCGATGGCGACCGCTGGGACGTGCTGGTCCGAGGTGGCCGCGATTCGACAGGGCTTGATGCCGTCGCTTGGGCCAAGCAGGGTGTTTCGTTAGGCGCCGGCGAGATTCTGCTCACGTCGGTCGATCGTGACGGAACGCAAAGTGGTTTCGATGTCCCGCTGACCGCGGCGCTTTCCCGCGCAGTCTCCGTGCCGGTCATCGCTTCGGGAGGCGCCAAGCTCCCGGAACACTTCTTGGAGATTTTCGCTGAAGGAGCCGCCGACGCGGCGCTCGCAGCTTCCATTTTTCACGATGGCGTACAGCCGATCCGTGAACTCAAGAAGTTTCTCGCAGCAAGAGGCGTCGCGGTGCGCCTTCCGTGCTGATCCCGTGCATCGATCTTCAGGACGGGCAAGCGGTCCAGCTCGTGCATGGGCGACGGCGGGAGTTGGCGGTCGCAGATGTTTTCGGCTTGCTCGACAAATTCAAGAAATATCCTTGGCTGCACATCATCGACCTGGATGCCGCGATGGGCAAGCCCGGAAACGATGAGCTGGTGAATCAACTGTGCATCAAGGCGCGTAATCGATACGGAATGAAGGTCCGCGTAGGCGGCGGAATTCGCACGGTCGCCCGCGCCGCCGGAGTCGCGGATTCGGGCGCCGAGCAAGTCATCATTGGCAGTGCCGCATTTCGCGAGGGGCAGGTGAACACGCGATTCCTGCGGCGACTGCTGAAGAAAGTCAGCGCGCGCCGAATCGTAGTGGCCCTGGACACAGAGAAAGGCCGCATCGTGACTCACGGCTGGCGGCAAAGTCTGAAACTCCGCGCCGAGGACGTGATGGCGCAGCTTGAGCCCTTTTGCGAGGCGTTTCTGTGCACGGACGTGGACCGCGAAGGCACCATGCGTGGAGCGAACCTCCAATGGTTTCGCCACCTCCGCAGCGCGACAGCGCATCCGATCATCGCCGCGGGTGGAATCAAGACCCGGCGCGAAATCGCAGCGCTGAAAAAAATCGGCATGGATGCCGCGGTGGGCATGGCGGTCTACAAGAATCAGCTGCGCTGAGCGCGTTGACAAATTATTCGCTCTACTAGGGTAGGATACGCGGCCATGCGAACTGCAAAATACCTGGTCTTCCTATTCCTGCTTTTCTCAGGCGCCGCCCGCGCTCAAGCCCCCGCGCAAGCACCCAATTCCCTTCTCTTCGCACTAAAGCCCCTGGGCCACAACGCTTGGGCCGCGATCGACGATGCCAAAGGCGACGCCGGCGCAAACGCAGGCTTTGTCATCGGCGATAACGGCGTCGCCGTGATCGACACGTTTGAAAATCCCGACGCCGCAAAGCAGTTGCTCGCGGAAATCCGCAAGCTCACCAAGCTCCCGATCAAGTACGTCATCAACACGCACTACCACATCGATCATGTCGCCGGAAACCGCGTCTTCCAAGAAGTCGGAGCCGTCGTACTCGCTCAACGCAACGTCCGCACTTGGATTCACACCGAAAACCTAAAATTCTTCGGCAAAGACATCAAACCGGAAGAGAAAGCAAAAGTCGCGGAACTCGGCGCCCCCGATATTGTCTACGACTCCGGTGCAACCCTGTTTCTCGGCTCGCGCCGCATTGACGTGCGCGTCTTCCCCGGGCACACCGGCGGCGATTCCGTCGTTTTTGTTCCGGACGCCGCAATAGTTTTTTGCGGCGATCTCTTCTGGAGAAACACGCTACCCAACCTGATCGACGCGTCAACAGCGGCATGGCTTTCCACACTCGAAGCCATCTCAGCCGCTGCACCTACGGCAACGTTCGTTCCCGGTCACGGTGATGTGGGAACCGCCACGGATGTAAAAGCCTTCCGAGGCTACCTCGCGGATCTGCGGGAACTGGTCGCGGCACCGGCGAAAGAAAGCAAAACCGGCGATGCCCTGGTGAACGCAGTATTGCCGGCGCTGGCGGAAAAATACGGCAAGTGGGATTTCTTCCAGGATTTCGCGAAGACCGATATTCTCAACACCGCCGCCGAGTTCCAAGGCGACAAGAAAATTCCCCAGCCAGCAGCCACGACCTCGACCTCCGCGCCTTAGCGCAAATACGCGTCCGTAACGTATTGCTGCACCATTCGCTGCGTATTGAAGAACGACCCGTTAATGGCGATGGCATGCTGCATGACCTGCAGATACCGGCTGCGTTCCTTGTAGAACATCGGCACAATCACGTTTTCCAGTTTCCCATACAGCGACTGCGCTTCGCCCTCGTTGTCTGTGGCGACAGCCGCACCCCCCCCGCGGCGCGATTCACCTATGGACCATCCGGTGATCCCCTCGATGTGCCCTTCCACCCACCAGCCATCCAAGATACTGAGACTCGGTACGCCATTCAGCGCCGCCTTCATCCCGCTCGTGCCCGAAGCCTCCAGCGGAAACTGCGGCGTGTTCAGCCACAAGTCCACGCCGGAAGTAATCTTCCCACCGACCTCCATGTTGTAGTCGTCCAGAAAAACAACCGGCACGGCCTTCCGCAAGGCCTTCTTCGCCTGGAAAATCTTCCGGATAATCTCTTTGCCGCCGCTATCGTGAGGATGCGCCTTGCCCGCATAGACGATCTGAAACTTCCCCGCGCTCTTGGCGATCTGCCGCAGCCGGTCCAGATCCGAAAGGATCAGGTCCGCGCGCTTGTACCCTGTGGCGCGACGAGCAAACCCAATCGTAAAGGCTTCGGGATCCAGCTTGAGACCCGTCTTCGTCCGCACGGCCTCAAGAAGTTCGTGCTTCGCGATCAAGTGCGACGCCCACACCTCTTCCGGCGGCAATCCCAAAGCGCTCCGCAAACTGTAATTATCTTCCCGCCACGACGGGATGCAGCGATCGAACAGCTCCTTAAACGCCGGCGAAGCCCACGTCGCCGCGTGCACGCCGTTGGTAATGGCCTCGATGGGCACCTGCGGAAACATCTTGCGCGAAGTCTCTCCATGCAGCTTGGCCACGCCATTGACGTACGTACTGAGGCTCAGCGCCAAGTACGTCATGTTAAGCGACGCGCCCGCCCGCGCCGCCTCCTGCAAATCCGGAAAGTCCTGCTCGGCCTGTAGCACCCGCTTCAACAGGTCCGCGGAAGAAGCATCTTTCAAGTCGAGGAAACCGTTCTGGTCCGGAAAAACGCGCGTAAGGTATTCCATCGGAAACCGGTCATGGCCTGCCGGCACTGGCGTATGCGTCGTAAAGATACACTTCTCACGAACTTTTTCGATGTCCTCGCCGCCGATGGAAGTGCGCCCCGCCTTTTCCGCTTCTTCCCCCAGAAGTTCCAGCGACAGCAGCGCCGCGTGCCCTTCATTCATGTGGTAGCGCGTCAGCTCTACATGCCCGAGCGCCCGCAGCATGCGCACGCCTCCGACGCCCAGCAACACTTCCTGGCAAAGACGGTAGTAAGAATCCCCGCCGTAAAGGCTGCCGGTAAGGTTGCGGTCGCCTTCTTGATTGGAAGGAAGATCGGCGTCCAGAAAATAGACGGGCACTTCAAAACCGCGCACACCCTTCACGTCATAGCGCCAGCACCGAAGCTCAATGCGCCGATTTTCGAGGGGCACACTAACGCGCGCCGCTTCCTCCTGCAGAAAGTCCTCCACCCGCCACTCGACGGGCTCCTCGGTCTGCGTGCCATCCTCCGCAAGCCGCTGCGTGAAGTACCCCTTCCGATACAGCAGCGACACCGCCACCATCGGCAGCCGGATGTCCGCCGCGGCACGCACGGTATCCCCCGCCAGCACGCCCAGTCCGCCGCTGTAGCTCGGCATGGCGTTCTCCAGCGCGATCTCCATCGAAAAGTACGCCACGATACGTTTCAGCGAGCTAACCTGGGTCCCCATTTGCCTCAACACCCCGCCAGCCCGAATTAAAGCCAGCCCATCCAAAAAATCCACCGCTCTGAACAGCCTATTGTCGGGGAATAACGTGTCGCAGGCAAGCGACGCGCAAACATTGGTTGCTATCGACATCCACGGAAGAGCCCGGTGGATGACCGGCCGCTGGCAAATACACCGAAGCGAAGCACCTCTCAACTTGTAACTTTTTGACTCATCGCCCGGGCTCGCAACCCCCGATTCCCGCCGGTGCGCCAATAAGCCACTTCCAATGAACAACTTCCCAGCAGCATGGCTTGGCCCCCCAACTGCTCCTTCCAGAGCCAGCGAGTTCAGCATCAGTTTGAAAAAGCAAGTTCGCAAGGATTTGCAGCTTCATGGAGACAAGTTAATGATCTGCGGTTCGCAAATGCAAAACGACTCTAGGGCCCTCAACCGGCGCCGCGTCTCTTCTCGCGGTTTCACTCTCATTGAGATGGTGATCGTCGTCGCCATCTCCTTGCTCCTCGCCGGGATTGCCGTCCCACGTGCAGTCGAAGCGGTGCGGCAATTCCGCCTGCGCTCCGCAGTCTCCTCTTTGACCGGAGCGATCCAATCCACACGCTATCAAGCCATCTTCCATGGCTGCCAGTACCAAATCGCCTTCAGCTCGGCAGCCTACAACTACCAAATATCGACTCAGGCCGCTGCGGCTGGCGGTCAGGTTTGCACGGCAGCCTTCGCGCCCGTCGGCAATCCTATTCCGCTGGCAGGAAGCGGCGTCACGCTCAACGCACCCGTAACGCTGCTGTTTAGCCCCAGCGGAACGGTCGTGGCAACGGTCGGGAACGCGGCTACCATTCAGCTAACCGCAACAGGCGTGGCGGCCCTAGAAAATATACAGGTGTCCAACTATGGAAAAATCACTGTTACTCCGTAAGGCCTCTCGAGAGCGCGGTTTCACGCTCATCGAGACCCTGGTTTCCCTCGCCGTGCTCACCATCGGCTTGATGTCCGTAGCTGCCTTGATGAGCCAGATGGTCGGCACCAGCTCCAGGTCTCGCGGCATGAGCACTGCGGCTCTGCTCGCCTCGGAAAAGCTCGAGGACCTGACTCACTATTCCAACAGCGTACCTCCGGCCAACCTCGCGGCCGGGGGCAGCTTGGCCGCCGACACGGCGGGCTATTTCGACACCGTGCAGATTTCCGCCAGCAACGGCATCTCCGCAAGAACGACCAGCGAAGCGGGTGTTGCCCAGACCATCGTCCACCGCGCCAATGGTACCGTCACCGTCGCTGCAGGTAACGTGGCACCGGCCGACCCCGACGCACAAGTTTACGATCGGCGCTGGAGCATCCAGGCAGACACCCCGGTAGCCAATATGCGCACCATCACCGTTCTGGTTACCTTACCTCAACCCGTAAACGCTCCGGCGGTCAGCTTCCAAGTAAGCACGGTGAGACCATGAAAATCACACTCGTCACAGTTGTTCCGGTTCCCCAGGGGAGCGCGCGCCGCGGCGGGAATGCGGGCTTCACGCTCGTCGAACTTGTGATCGCCATGACCGTTTTTCTCGTCATCGGCGGCACCGCTATGACTCTTTTCAGGCGCCATGTCTCGCAGTTCAACGACCAGCAAGGCCAGGTCGGCTTGAATACCTCCCTGCGCAACGCCCTTACCCAGATGGAGGTAGACGTCGCCAACGCCGGAACCGGTTATTTCACCACCGTGGACAAGGCGAGTTTTCCCATCGGCGTAACCATCGCCAGCGGCGGCAGTGCCGTCGCCTGCAACGCCGGCCAGACTTACCCGGCGGCTTGCTTCGACCAGCTAAACATAATTTCCACGGATTCGTCCACGCCCCCGGGGCGTCCCGACGACGGAACACAAGTCGGCTGCACCAACACCAAGGCAACCCCCGCTTTTGTGATCCCCCCCGCGGTCATCAACCCAGCAACGGGTGCGAACTGGACGGTGGCAGGCTATGCCGCGAAGTTCAACGTGGGCGACCAGATCCTGTGGGCCAACGGTTTGAGCTACAACACCGCCTATGTGACGGGCCCCGCGACCGTCGCCGGTCCGGACATTTCCATTCCACATCGCCTTACCAGCGCCGATTTCACCGCCAACAGCGGTGGCGCACTTGGCACCGATCCCCTGGGAATCTCTACGGTTAACGATGCAAGCCTGGTGACCTCTTTTTGCTACAACACCGGCACCGTCGTTAAACTCGCCCCGCCAGTCATTTATGGTGTAGACACGGCGACAAATCCCGCCAATCCGGTCTTGTTTCGGAGAGTCGGTGCGGGGGCACAAACTCCCATCGCCGATCAAATCATCGGCTTCCGGCTGGTTACCACACTGGCAAACTGCCCCTTGGCCATGACCGACTGGCCTGCTCCTCCGGCCGTTCCGGCCTGTAATGGCAATCCCACTAATTTCAACCAGATTCGCACCGTTCAGATATCGCTGATCGGGCGGACCACCCCCGGTGCAAACAGCGCGGACTCGTTCCATAACACTTTCGATCTAGGCCCGTACAGGATTGAAGCCGTTTCCGTCACCGCCAGTCCCCGAAATCTCAGCATGAACGATTGAGGAGCCCTAACAATGAGACATCACAACACTTTCTCTTCGAAAATCGCTCGTCGCACCCGTCGGCAACGGCAACGTGGCGTAGCCTTGATCACCACGCTGCTCTTGCTTTTATTGCTGACGGCCATCTCCCTCACCATGGTGCTTTCCGTCAGCTCGGACATGCTCATCAATGGCTATTACCGGGACTACCGCGGCTCCTTTTACGCCTCCGATGCCGGTGTCAATGTGGCCCGCCAGGCCATGATTAACGGCATCTTGGCCGCTGCCCCGGTGGGTGCCTTCGCCCCCGGAGTTCAGCCCATTCCGCCAGGAACGGATGGCCTCGTCGCGGCCAACGTGTTAGCCGCTTACGGTGCCCCTACGACCGTCAATAGTGCTGGGTCTTGGCCGGAAAAGTTTCAGCTCGTCAACACCGCCCAAAACCCCACCACCCTCACTCAGGTGAGCTGCAGCGTCGCCGGTGGACCCGCTACCGTGAACGGTCTGCCCATCAGTTGCACGAATCTCCCTCCCACCAACGTCGCCCCGGTCGTCACCGGCTTCACCTACCTGTACAACTATTCGATCAGCTCCATCGGAGCGTCGCAGGGATCCGAAGTATCTACCGTCGGTGATTCCGGCACGCTCAGCTTCTTCGGAGCCATCACGCCGGGGGGAACGGTTAACACCTCCTTCGCCGCGTGGGGCATGTTCATCGATCAATACCCACTCTGCGGCGGCGGCACCCTCGTTCCCGGCACCATCACCGGTCCGGTCTTCACCAACGGTGCTTGGAATTTCGGAAGTTCCGGAAAGTACATCTTCACCGACCCCGTCGGCAGCGCCAACGCCGACGCTGGTTATGTCAACGGCGCCGGCTCATGCCTGGGAGTAGCAGGTGCTTCCGGCAACGGCATCGCCCCTACCTTCCAGTCCGGCTTCAACCTCGGACAGCCTACGGTTCCACTCCCTGCCAATGACTTCAACCAGAAAGAGGCCGTGCTCGACAGCAAGGGAAATCAGGGCAGCCCGGTCACCAACGCCCAGCTGAACGCTGCCCTACGCAACGTCAGTGGAACAGCATACCCTGTTGGCGGAGCCGCCTCCGGCGTTTATCTGCCCTACACCGTCAACGCCGCAACCGGCGCGAAAACCTACAACGGTGGCGGCATCTACGTCGAAGGCAACGCCAGCGTTACCCTTTCTGTTCCCAACCCCAACACCAACACCACCGCGCAAATCTACACCATCGTACAAGGCGGTGTGACCACCACCGTCACCATAGACGACGCGGCCGGTACCACCACCATCGCTTCGGGCGGCGTCAACACCGTCATCAACGGCATCCCCACGCAGGTCGATCCCAACACTGGCGCGGTCACCCGCGATGCCACCATGCTCTATGTCGACGGCAACGTCACCTCTCTCTCCGGACCAGCCACCTCCACCGCCGCCGGTGGCCTTCAGAACGATACGGCGCTCACCATTACCGCCAACGGCAGCGTGACCGTCACCGGAGACGTCAAATACGTAACCGAACCGGTCACTACAGCCCAAAATCAAATCCCGAGCACGCCGGCGGACACCCTGATTCCGGGGAACGACCATGGCCAGGTTCTCGGCATTTTCACCGCCACGGGTAACGTCAACCTCGCCAATTCCCAGTCCAGCGGGAACCTCGAGATCGACGCCTCCATCGCCACCATCTCCGCCACGGGTTCCGGCGGCATCACCAACACCGGCGCCGCCATCAACACCCTGAACATCGTCGGCGGCCGCATTCAGAACACCATCCAGAACATCGGCGCCACCACGCGAAACGTTTTCTTCGACCGCCGCTTCACGCAGGGCGGCTTTTCCCCACCGTGGTTCCCTTCCACTACGGTCACTCAAGGTGGGCAGGATACCGCCAAGTTCGGAAACCCAACAGTGAAACACACCCAGTGGCTGAACAAGACCTCTTACCAGTGAGGCCCTCAGCCTAACCGGCATCGCAACCAACTCGGCTGGCTCGATCCACGAGCCAGCCGAGTTCTTTTTTGCTCGAAGTCGCACACTCCCTCTTTCGGTTCCAATCCCCTACCCTGAACCCAACGACGCCCCCAGCTCGCGCTCCAACCCTTCAGGCCGCGGTCGTGAACCCCGTAGCCACCTATAAACTACACGAAATTCCTTGACAATCAACATACCTTTATGGTAATATGTTTTCTGAAAGTCGGCCCAAACTTGTCCCGCTCTCTCACTCCTCCGCGCTCCTCTGCGTTCTCCGCGTCTCTGCGTTATCAGCCCTCTTCGCTTTCCGTAAGTCCTTTAGAACTCACTCTTACGAGAGATACGCCAACTTGCGCTGATTCTCGAGGAATAACTCCTCTAGAATCAATCGCTAATTTGCTAAGTCCTTTAAAGCTCGCTCTTACGAGAAGCCTGCATACTTGCCCCAATCTGCAGCAAATAACCCTTTTAGAATCAATCGATGGTTTGCTAAGTCCTTTAGATCTCACTCTTACGAAAAATGCGCCTGTAAGTCCTTTAGAATCCGCTCTTACAAAATCATTGGACTTAAAGTTCCATCGAATCAAACTCTTACAAAAAAGGGGGGGGAGGGAGGGGCGATGTCAACTCGTCCTCCGCGCAAAGCCCTGGCATTCACCTGCCGCGCCGGAGATCTATTGGAGGGACGCCGCTGCCGCGGGACGTTGCTCTCGGATGAGCGCCACGACCTCGTCCCGTCTGCCCATCGCGCGCGCACCCACTTTGGTGCAGCAGATGGCGGCGCAGGCGTTGGCGAAAAAGCCCACGCTCCGCTGGTCCCAGCCCTGCAGCAGGCCGTAGGACAGTCCGCCCATGAAAGCGTCGCCCGCTCCGGTACTATCCACCACCTTCACCTGGAAGGCGGGGACGTGAACCATTTCCCCGGCACTGGCGATCAGAGAGCCCTCCGCAGCCATGGTCACCGCCACAATTTTGGGCCCCAGGGCCAGCAGCTTGGTAGCGATTCTCTCGTAATCGGTTTCGCCGGTGATCTCGCGAGCAGCGGCTTTGCACGGCTTGAGAACGTCCACGAGCTTCAAGGAGGCGAGCAGGTCTCTCTCGGCACCAAGTTTTGCGTGCGCGAAATAGCTCGGCGCAACGTCAAGGTCAAAAATGACGCGCACGCCCGCTTCCCGCGCCACCTGCATCCCTTCCTTGACGGGCGCCAGCGGAAGCTGCGAAGCCTCGGTATGAAAGTGCTTGGCGCTCCTGATCTGCCCCGCGAAACGCCTGCGAACCTGCTCCACGGACAGCTTGCCGTTCACGTTCGGGAACATGTAAATGCACCGCTCGCCCTGTGCATCGACCGGAATCCACGTGAACGTCGATTGCTCGCCTTGGATGATTTCCACGCCGGAGAGGTCCAGCCCGTCGTCGGCAAAAGCCTTGGTGATCGATCGCCCGCTTTCGTCGTCGCCGATCAGGCCCAGCCAGCCGGCGCTGGCCCCCAGCCGCGCGACCTGCGTCAGGTTGTTACCCGTCACGCCGCCGGCGTGAATCTCCAGCCGCTCAACGTTAATCTTCTCGTCTGGCCCGAGCAGCCGCGGAACGATCGCGAAATAGTCGATCCCGCAGCTTCCGATTCCCACGACTTGTGTGGCTGGCGGCATGGCAGCAGAGTTTATACGCCAAAACGCATTTCGTGGCCAATGGATCGCAACACTCCGGGAATATTTTTGCGAACGATAGCCACGGAAATCTCACGCGTTCAACATATAATCGAAACCCGTGACCAGCGTTCTCGATTCCATCCATGTTGTTGATCTCACCGAAGCCCTGGCGGGCCCTTATTGCGCCATGCTGCTCGGCGACTTCGGCGCCGACGTCATCAAAGTCGAGCGGCCGAAAACGGGAGACCAGTCGCGAGGCTGGGGCCCTCCCTTTGTCGGCACCGAATCCGCCTACTACCTCGCGGCGAATCGCAATAAGCGTTCGATCGCGCTGAACTACGACCATCCGCAAGGAGCGGAAATTCTGCAGCGGTTGCTGGCGCGTGCGGATGTTTTTATCACCAATCAACCCTCGCTGGCTTCCCTGCAGAAGCGCAAGATCGATCCGGAAACTTTGCACGCCAAGTATCCGCGGCTGATTCATTGCAGCATTACCGGCTACGGTTTTTCCGGCCCGAAGGCGGAACGCCCGGGCTACGACATTCTCGCGCAGGCCGAAGCCGGACTGATGAGCATTACCGGCGAGCCCGACGGCGGCCCCATGCGCTATCCCATCGCGATCGCCGATATGACCTGCGGAATGTACGCGGCGATGGGCATCCTGGGCGCGCTCTTTGCGCGCGAGAAAACCGGGAGCGGCCAGTTTCTGGACATGACGCTTTTCGATTCGCAGCTCACTTGGCTGGCGAACGTGGGCAGCAGCTATCTGAATGCGAATACCTCGCCGCAGCGCTGGGGAAACGCGCATCCGAACGTCGTGCCGTATCAGGTGTTTCGCGGAAGCGATGCGCGGTATTTCGTCGTTGGTGTTGGCAGCGAAGCATTGTGGAAGAAGTTTGTTGCGTTGTTGAATGTGGAAGCCACCCTGGGCGCCGACCAGCGGTTTTTGACCAACGCGTTGCGCACCACGCATCGCACGGAATTGGTTTCTCTATTGCAAAAGCGATTCGACGACCAGTCGATGTCCGCGTGGCTGGAACAATTTGCGCGGGCGGGCATTCCTGCAGCGCCGATTAACGGCGTGCCGGAAGCGCTCAACGATGCGCAAACACTCGCGCGCGGCATGATCGTGCAGCTCGAGCATCCTTCGTTGGGCGAAGTTCGCAGCATCGCGAACCCCATCAAGTTCTCGAACACTCCGGTGAGCTACCGGCTGCCGCCTCCGCTATTGGGCGAGCACACCGCGCAGATTCTGCAGAGCCTGGGATATTCAAGCGACGACGCGGCCCGCGCCGAACGCGAAGCGGCGGTCTAAAACCGAGGCGTTGTTTTTGTGCGTGACCGCTCAGCGGTTAGCGCTTTCGTTGTTCGCGGAAGCGGGCGGCACGCGAGCTCAAGCCCGGCGCCTACAGTTCGTTCCTTTTCATTTGCGAGACGGCGTAGTCGCACGCGCGCGCGGTCAAAGCCATGTAGGTGAGCGACGGATTGACGCACGAAGAAGACACCATGCACGCCCCATCCGGCAGAAACAGATTCTTCACGTCGTGCGCCTGGTTGTGCTCGTTCAAGACGGAAGTCTTCGGGTCGCGGCCCATCCGCGCTGTTCCCATTTCGTGGATCGCCAGCCCCGGCGGCGACATTTCCTGAAACACGGAGATATCCATAGCGCCCGCGGCGGCGAGCATCTCGGCGGCTTGCACCGCGATGTCTTTCGACATGGCGCGTTCGTTTTCGCTCCATTCGCTGTTGATCTTCAGCGTCGGAATGCCCCAAGCATCGAGCTTGTCCTTGTCGATCTCCGCGTAGTTGTTGTGATTCGAGAGGCACTCGCCGAAGCCGCCGAAGCCCATGCGCCACGGCCCGGGCATCTTGAGAGCATTTTTGAATTCCGCGCCGAGGCCGACCATGGACATGCCGCGAGTCCAACCGTCACGGCTTCCACTGCCCTGGTAGCCGTAGCCGCGCAGAAAATCTTTCTGCTTCGTTTTCACGTTGCGGAAACGTGGAATGTAGATGCCGTTCGGACGATTTCCAAAAGGCATTTTGTCTTCATGACCGGGCATCGTTCCGCTAGCGCCGGCGCCCATGTGGTGATCCATGAGGTTGTGGCCGAGTTGGCCGCTGCTGTTGGCGAGACCATTGGGAAATTCCGAAGTCCCCGAATTGAGGAGGATGCGGGCGGACTCCAGCGTGGAAGCACAAATAAAAAACACGCGGGCCTTAAATTCCAGAGCATTCTTCGTTTGCCCGTCGATCACGCGTACGCCACTCACGCGGCGCGTCTTGGGATCAAAAATCAAGCTGTGAACCACGCTGTACGGACGAATCGTCAGGCGCCCGGTCTTCTGCGCGGCGGGCAGCGTGGAATTCAAGCTACTGAAATAGGATTGCGTGATGCAGCCGCGGTGGCACACGCCGCAATAGTGGCAGGCGGCGCGGCCCTTGTGGGCCCGCGTGAGGACGGCCGATCGCCCAATGGTCATCATGCGGTCGTCAAAATTCTTAGCGAGCGCGGCGCGGAAATCCAATTCCACGCAGTTCATCTCCATCGGGGGGAGAAATTTTCCGTCGGGCAATTGCGGCAAGCCCTCGGCTTGACCGCTGATGCCGGCGAACTCTTCGACGTAGTCGTACCACGGAGCGATATCCGCGTAGCGGATGGGCCAATCGATGGCGATTCCGTCTTTTAAATTGGCTTCAAAATCGAGATCGCTCCAGCGATAACTCTGGCGCCCCCAAATGATGGATTTTCCGCCGACCTGGCGGCCGCGAATCCAGGAAAACTTCTTTCCTGGGGCGGTGGAATAGGGGTTGTCCACGTCGCTGACGAAAAACTTGTTCGAGTATTCATCGCAGGCGTAGTAGCACTCGCGCTGGATGTGCTGGGTGCGCTCGCGCTCGGCACGATTGTCCCAGCCGCGATACTTGAGCTCCCACACGGGAACGTGCTCGACGTAATCCTTCTCCGGGATGATGGTGCGCCCGGCTTCCAGAACCAACGTGTTGAGACCCTTTTCGGTGAGCTCCTTGGCCGCCCAACCGCCGGTGATTCCGGAGCCAACAATGATCGCGTCATACGAAGTGACTGGCATGCGATTCCCCCCTTATGCCTTTTTCCCGACGGTTAGCGGAACACAACCATGAAAGGCACCGGGGATGATTTGCTCATGCAGCTCCTGGCTGAAACCGATTTCCGAAGTGTAGTAGCCGTGGAGAGTGATGCCTTTGAAGACGTACCAGAAGTTGTCGCGGAGCTGCTTGTCGCGCTCTTCGGGAACGGTATTGCCGTGACGCCGGCGGTGCTCTGCGTGAGCGGCCATAGTGGCGTCATCCATGGCGCGGAGCAGTGTGGTCTGCTGTTCAGGCGAGGCATCGGTGAAATTCTTGCCGTAAAGGTCGTTACTCTGCTTATCGACGCCTGCGAGCCCGTTAAGAAAATCCTGGCGCTCGTTTTCGCTGGCCCACTCGGTCAAGATGACGTCGATGAAGTCATTCACGCGAGCGGCTTTTGCGCCCGGAGTGTCGGTCGCCGGGATAATCAGATCGATCATGGCCACTACCGTGGCGTTTTGCTGCGGATTGAAAGTGCGAAGCTTGTAGGTTGTGCCGACTTGCGCCTGGGCTTCCTGGAAAAACGCCATCATGCTTGGAGAAAAGGCAGGGAAAGCCACTCCTGCCGCCAGGATTTTCAAAATTTCACGACGCTGCATGGTGCCCCCTCGACCCTTGGGTTGCTTAAGAACGCTTTGATTCGCCGCAGCCCTAGTATATCGTTATTTCTCTGGCCTCGGTTCCCTCGACAGGAACGGGTGTTTTCGCGACGCTGAGAATACCGCAATATTTCCTATCCGGGTATGGATTTGTGACCGTATGGTGCGCCGCGAGAATGGCAGCTGCGTCTCCGGTGGGCCGACTCATCGGTCGAGTGGATGGCGCACTCAAATTTCCCAGAACCGGACTTCTGGACAAGTACCGAGAGATTGCACTTGTCCGGTTAGCGCGTTAATCGGGAGTTACGGCTGGGAGGCGCTTGACGTGCTCTAACAGTTGTTCCGGCAAACAACCAAAGTTCTGCGCTATTTCAGGAGCCTTGACTGTATCGTGCAACGCGCTCCCCATCGTCGCGAGGACATCGTGAAAGTCGTTGGGAAGATGTTGTTCGGCCCAATCTCGTTCCCATCCCTGACTGTGAGCGAAGAACAAATCGACGGCCCAGCAATTTGCATTCGTCCGGCCTTCACCAGCCAAAAACATCAGCAAATCCTCTAGGCTCCTCTTTAATCCGACCACATTAAGAGGCTCGGACAGGCTTTGCGTATAGACGGCCCGAAGGAGTGGGCGAAGCTCATGCGAGACTGGTTCTCCATCATGGGGTACAGCTACCGCCGTCCAAGCATCATCGAATCCCGGCATTGGTCCCGCCAAGCCCCCAAGGGTCATGTTACTTTGAAAATATGTGAGCGTGGCAGCAACGCGCTTTTTCTCCGCCGTGTGACGTAGCACGTGAAGGCGGGTCAGGGGTGTGGCGGTCCGCTACTTCGCCGGTATGGTATCGAATTTCGCCGACCCTTCCTCATAAAAGAGCGCGCCTTCTGTCTTGTCACCGCCGCTCCAATGCTTGTGACCGCCCGGGACTCGGAGGAAATCTCCCGGCCCCACACGCTTTTCGCCCGCTTCATCTTTGTAGAGATAAGCGCCTTTGATAACGACTATCCACACATCGCTCGTATGGGTGTGCATTCCCGCGTCGTACCCCGCCGCGAACTTCGTGAATGTTCCGTGAGCCCCCTTGTCCGAGTCGCCCCAGAGAACGGCCATGGAGACCCCCGCCGCCGGCGATTGCTTGAACGTGGCCTGCTCGGCCGCCACATAGATCACGTCCTTCTTGTTCGTGCTCGACTCTTTCTGGGCTTGCGCAACACCCAGCGACGCGGCAATAATTAAAGTCGCCACTCCCGACAAGATCAGTGATTTTTTCATTTCGTTTTCCTCCGTATGTTCTTCAGCCGGAATTTCCATTTTGGCCGCCCGGATGGGCACCGTTATACACCCAAGCTCGCCGAGTCGGCAAAATATCCCGATGGCATTGGCAGGGCGGCTCCCGAAAACCCCTGCTAAGTCGAATTACCGGACATGTGGCAAGGCCGGTGATTCCACTGGTCCGGTGAGAGCCTTATACATTTCGCAGATGGCGTGGAGCGAAAAATTTCTCTTTGCTGGCGGACAGGAACCCTTAGGCTTGAACTGTGGACCAAGAACGCCGTGGGCTAAGATTCTTATTCACCGCTGCCGCCGAGATCGCTCCAGAAAGCTCGCCCGGCGCGAGCGTGGCTACCCGCGTCACCGAACTCAGCCTGTACGGGTGCTACGTGGAGACTCCCGCCCCGTTTGACGCGAAGACGCGAGTTCTGGTGAAGATCTTCAATTCGGCGGAGTACTTCGAGGCCAAGGCAACAGTGATCTATGTCAAGCCGGCCTTGGGTATGGGGCTGGCGTTTCGCGACGTAAAGCCTAATTTTCGAGGCGTTTTGCAGAAGTGGATTCTTGCCGCAATGCATAGCCAAAAGAAACCCGAGGAGGGACTTAGCTAGGCATCCGGCGACTCTCGTAGGTTATAGGTCTCCGAATCGATCCCAAGTGCGATCCATTTGTCCG
Source organism: Candidatus Acidiferrum sp. (assembly GCA_041478205.1). Lineage (GTDB taxonomy): Bacteria > Acidobacteriota > Terriglobia > Acidiferrales > UBA7541 > Acidiferrum. Next base: position 337 of record JBGOVR010000009.1, on the reverse strand, counting down.
GTTTGTGCGTTAATCGTCCAAGTGGATTATTTCCGACTACCCCGCGATCCGACTGAAACGATTAGTGCCGGCGCGAGAATCGGTGAACGCTGGGCCACAAGAGGAGAGCTGCTTCCGGGACGGCCGATTCGGCTGCTGCGGTCGCGCTGGCGCCCGCCACGGGTATATACTCGCCCCAACGGCGCTGCAATCGCAACGTCGAGAAGGGAGCAAGTATGCAAGCTGCAGCTGTCCAGGCGGCGCCAGAAAGCGTCCGCGCGTTTATTCAAGAGTATTTCGATGCCTGGAAAGGCACCGATGAACACAGAATTCTCGCCTACTATTCGGATGATGTCGT
>JBGOVR010000142.1:0-11085 GCA_041478205.1 Candidatus Acidiferrum sp. | reverse complement strand
GGCGTTGCTTGACTTCGATCTAGGACACGCCTAGTTTCTTTAGTGATGCGTTTTGCCAAGCCAATTCTGACGGCAGTGATGGCGATCGCCCTCGCGGTGTATGCATTTGACTGTTTTGCGATGGTGACGCCCGAGGCGGCGATGCAGTGCTGCGACAGCATGCCTTGCTCGTCACACAGCGCGGAGCATAGCCAGGATTGCTGCAAGACGATGGCGTCCAGCCACGCGACTTTCGCACAGCCGCACGCGGTGCAGGGCGCGTCCTTCGCGCCTGTTTTTATCGCGATGCTGCCGGCCGTTCACCAAGCTCAAGACGCAGATTCCTGGGCTTCCGTCGTTACCGCGCATTCCCACGCACCGCCTATTCCTGACATAGCGGCCTCTTTACCCCTTCGCATCTAGTCTGCCTTCCGGCCAGCTCCCTGACTTAACGGATAGGTGTGCTTCGGCACAGCCATTTTCTGCTGGAAGGAAAAATAATGAGATTTCGAAAGTTGCTGGGTCGCGGGCGACGCACGTGGCTGCTTTTGTTACTTGTTTTGCCGGTTTGTGCTTCGACGGCACGAGCGCAGGGCCCTGCTCCGGAAACTGCGCCGCCCTTGTTTCCGGGCGGGGGATTGATCTCTTACAAATCCATTTTCACTACACGCGCCTTGATGCCGGGGGCCGCGGGCGGCATTCCCACGACCGTGCGACCGACTTTTTCGCACGAAGGTGATTTCAATTTCACTTGGGGGTTCCGCCGCGACTTTGATTTGACGGTGGTGGTGCCGCTAGTAACGAACCATTTTGATGCGCGAAGCGCAGGCGGGATTGCGGCGGGAGGAACAGGCCTCGGCGACGCGATGGTGCTGGTGAAATACCGATTTTACCGGCGGGATTCCGAGCGAGGCACAACGCAGGCCTCGGTGACGTTGGGCCCCAAAGTTCCCACGGGTCGAACGGACTTGGCGGATGTGAATGGAAACCGGCTGCCTGCCAGTCTGCAACCTGGCTCGGGTTCGACGGATTTGTTCGTGGCGGCGAATTGGACGTACACCGGGCTTTTCCACGTCCGACGGCTGGTCGCCGATGAAGATTTTCATTCGCTGGTGCGATCGAAGGGAACGCAAGCGACTCGACTGGGTAGCGATCTGGAGTCGCGCTTCTGGTTGTCTTATCGACCCTATGAATCAAAGAACGGGGCTCGGGAGTGGTTCATCGGCCCGGCGCTGACCTGGCTGCGTTCTCAAGATGACCGCCTTTCGGGAATTACGCAGAAGGGAAGCGGGGGCGACGCGCTACTTGCAGGAGTCACCACGTATGTGGGAGTGCGTCCCGGAATGCACGTTTGGCTGGGGATGGATTGGGACGTGGCGCATTCGACTGGTGTGACGTTCATGCCAGTGCGGCGGCACTTGAGTTTCGGAATTACGCAGCAGTTTAGGCTGCATTTTTAGACGAAAGGAGGAACGATGAACGCGAAGAAGCTCGCGCTATTGCTGGTGTTTGGTTGCGTGCTTGCGCCGGTGTCGCAGGCGCAGATCAAACACATCGAAATGCGCGTCGAAGGCATGACATGAAACTTTTGAGCCTACGGGGTGAAACAACACCTCGGACGCCAGTCTGGCGTTCAAACCGTGGAAGTCAGCTTGATCGATGGAAAGGTCGACGTTACGCCGAAGGAGGATGGGCGGATTGACCCCGTGCAACTTCTGAAGGCGACCTACGACAGCGGTGTGAGCGTTGCGGAGATGGATATGACCGCGCGCGGAAAGATCGTGAAAGACGCTTCGGGGAATCTGGCGTTGCAGATTGAACCGAACCAGTCATTCGCGATGACGCCAAATAATTTGTCCAGCGGGCTGGAATCGCTTGCGGGTTCCGCAACGATGGTCACGGTGCGCGGGCAGTTGTACAAGAAGTCCAGAGAAAAAAAGAAACCGGAGGCTTCGGTTCCGCTGAAGCTGCTGATTCTTGAGGTGCAGAAGAAGGAATAGATGCTAAGACAATGTGTGTTGGTTCTGAGCCTCGCTGGAATCGGACTCGCCGGATGCAAACCGCATCCGGCGAGTCCCGCTCCGCCGAAGGAGGCTGCTGTCGCACCAGGCGAGATTGGCTCCCCGCTGCCAGAGTTTTCGGTGAAAGACTTGCAAGGCCGGGAACTTTCGTCGGCTGCGCTTCGCGGCAAAGTGGTGCTCGTCGATTTTTGGGCTACGTGGTGCCAGCCCTGCAAGAAAGAAATGCCGGGCTATCAGCAATTGGTGAACCGCTATGGGCCGCGCGGATTTGTCGTGGTCGGATTCAAATTCGATACGATGGCGGATACCGAAGATCCGGTGCTATTTGCGAAAAAGATGGGAGTGCGTTATCCGCTGGCGGTAGCGCCGGATGAACTGAAGCAAAAGTTTGGGGGCATCGAGGGTTTGCCGACCACACTGCTCTACGACCGCCAAGGGATACTGCGGAAAAAGGTGGTGGGATTTGAGTACACCGAGGTTATCGAGTCAGAAGTGAAACCGCTTCTTTGAGGACTACGCCGTTGTGGCCATTATTGGGCCGCGGGCGTTTCTGGTTCACAGGCCGGACATAGCAGTTCGTGACCGATATGACCCAGGCGCCCTTGAGGAGTGACGACCCAGGGCCGGTTGGTCCACGGAGGATTGTGGCGGACGTGCTGGTTGTGGCCGCAGTCGAGTTCGGCGACCCAATCACTGTGCTCGTCTTGATGAAACCCCACGATTTTGCGTTTGGCCATGGTAGACACTCGCTCGCAGGCACTCAGAATACCTCACGCGTGGATCCAGCCTTAACAGCGAAAGGCGGCGGCGAGCCCTTCAGCTGCACTCGGGACAAGCCGGCGCACTCCAGAGTGCGCCGCGGCCCCCTCAAAGGGAGGCCCGAGGGGAGATGCGGCTGCTCGTGGTAATCAGTTGTGCAAACGTGCGCAGCGCGCGCGCTTGCTCTTGCTTCCTTTTTGGTAACCTGAAAGTACGCAAGCACAGATTTGGCTGGGCGGACCGGGCCTTCCATACGCCCGGGACGCGAGTCCGGCCCAGGCGACATAGGAGTCTGACGTGAAAATCGCAACGGTTTGTCTCGCTGTGACAGGGGTTGTGGGGATGGTGGCTGCGCCGGCGTTTGTGCGGGCACTGCCGACGGGGAACGCGCACGGCGGCGCGAGCGCGAGCTCTGCCGGCGCTCAGGCTACGGGCGCGACAACCGTTTCGCGCACGACCAAGGCGGTGAATTACCGGCACGCCGGTGGCTCCACGAAGATCGATTTTCAGGCGACGGAGTTGATGCAAGGGGCCACGGGCGAGGCCAAGGTGGACGTCAAGAGCAACCGCATCGAGATCGAGGCGCGATTTGACGGTTTGCAGGATGCGACAAAGTTTGGGCTCGAGTATCTGACGTACGTGCTGTGGGCGGTGTCTCCGCAGGGGCGCGCGGTAAACCTGGGTGAGGTGGTGCTGAAGAACGGCAGCGGCATGGTGAAGGCCATCTCCGACATGCAGACGTTTGGAATGATCGTGACGGCGGAGCCGTATTACGGGGTTACGCAGCCCGGCGACGAAGTCGTGCTGGAGAACGCTTTGCCGCCGGCCATGGTCAACCAAGTGGAAAACATCGACACGAAATACGAGCTGTTGGGGCGGGGAGTTTATTCGTCGTCGAATACCAAGATCGAGAACGCAATTTTTGGAGTGGACCGCAAAGCGCCGCTGGAGCTGTTTGAGGCGCGGAATGCCGTGAGGATCGCGCGCAACGCGCAGGCGGATAAGTACGCGGCTTCCACGTTGGCGAAAGCCGAACAGCAATTGAAGACGGCGGAGGATGCGTACAGCAAGAAGCGGGACAAAAAAAGCGTGGTGGCGGCTTCGCGCAACGTGGTGGAAACCGCCGAAGAAGCGCGGGTGATGGCGGTGAAGCAGGCGGCGGAAGAGCAAGCCAATGCCGCGGCGCTGGCGGACAAGAAGGCGGCGGCAGAACGCGAAGCGAAAGCGCGAGCGGACGCGGCGGCAGAAACTTTGCGGCGCCAGCAAGCGGACCAGGCGCGCGTGGAAGCAGAGCAGGCACGCACACAAGCGGAAGCCGCCAAGGCCGACGCGGAACGCATGAAGCAAGAAGCGCAGCAGGCGGCGCAAGAGGCAGCGCGGCAAAGACAAGAAGCAGAGGCAGCGCGCGCGGCAGCGTTGACGCAGCAGCAGGCGGCGCAGGAGCAACAGAAGGCGGCCGAGGCAGAAACGGAAAAGGCACGGCAGGCCGCAGCGCAGGCGGAGAAGGAAAAGGCGGATTTGCGCGCGCAATTGCTGGCGCAGTTGAATTCGATTTTACAGACGCGCGATTCAGCGCGGGGCTTGATCGTGAACATGTCGGACGTGCTGTTCGACACCGGGAAATTCACGCTGAAGCCGGGCGCGCGGGAAAAGCTGGCGAAGATTTCAGGCATCGTGCTGGCGCATCCCGGGCTGAATTTGCAGATTGAGGGTTACACGGACAGCGTGGGCGGCGACGAAATGAATCAACAACTTTCCGAGCGGCGCGCGGATGCGGTGCGGGATTTTCTGGCGGAGCAGGGAGTGCCGGGGTCGGCGATGGCGGCGAAGGGGTTTGGCAAAACGCAGCCGGTGGCTTCCAACGATACCGCCGAGGGGCGGCAGAAGAACCGGCGGGTCGAGTTGGTGGTCAATGGCGATGCGATTGGGACGGGCGCGGCGAGCGCGTCAGCCAGTCCTCAATAAAACCGGCCGCACCTAGAGGCGAAGCACCGCAGAGGCACGCGACAAACCCGGCCCCTAGGAAAATTCTTAGCGAAGTGATCCTTTACACCTGCAGGACATCACCTTCACGGGCGACCATTTCGTAGAGCACGGGATTCACGAAAAAACCGAGAAGCAGGCGCGAGAGCAGGCCGGCGACGACCACGATCGCGAACGGCTTTTGTGTGTCGCTGCCGACGCCGGTGGACATAGCGGCGGGCAACAGGCCGAGACACGCGACCAGCGCGGTCATCATGATGGGGCGAAGGCGGAGCAGGGAAGCCTCACGCGTGGCGTCGCGGACGCTGGCTCCTTCGAGGCGAAGCTTGTTGATGTAGCTGACCAAGATGACGGCGGTTTCCACCGAGACGCCGAGCAACGCGAGCAGACCAAGAATGCTGGAGACACTGAACGGGATGTGCGTGAGCTTGAGCGCGATGAGCGCGCCGACCGGCTCCGTAAGGACCACGCCGAGCGCGATGGTTACGGGGAATTTGAAGTTGCCATAAAGCGCGAAGAGGATCAGGAAGATGAGAAAGATGGCGAGCGGGCCGATCACGTAAAGCTGAGATCTGGCTTCGAGCAGCTCGGTGTATTCACCGCCCCAATCGAGACGATAGCCCTCCGGGAGCTGCACGGATTTGGCGATGGATTGCTGGCCAGCCTTGACGATGCCTTCCAGGTCACGGCCTTCCACGGAGAACTGAATGCCGATGTAGCGGGAATTATTTTCGCGATAAATGAAGGATGCGCCGGTGGATTCCTTGATGGTGGCGAGCTCGGAGAGGGGAATCTGCTGGCCAGCGGGAGCCGGGACGAGAAGATTGCCGATCTCGCGGGCGCTGGAGCGATATTGCGGCTCCATGCGGACGACGAGGTCGAAGAGTTTCTCACCTTGAATGACCTGCGTGGCCGCTTGTCCACCGACGGCAGCCTGGATGACGGCCTCAACATCGGCGACGTTGATGCCGTAGCGCGCGATTTTCTGGCGGTCGGCATCGACGGTGAGGCTGGGTTGGCCGAGCTCGCGGACAACGGTTAGCCCGGTGAAGCCGGGAGTTTTGTCGAGAACGTTTTTGATCTGGACGGCTTTTTTCTCGAGGACATCGAGGTCTGGGCCGAAGATTTTTACGGCGAGAGCGGACTTGAGGCCAGTAAGAGCTTCGTCGACCGCGTCTTCGGCCGGCTGGGTGAAGTTGAAGATGACGCCGGGATAAGCGTCGAGTTTCTTCTCCAGGTCGCGGGTGAGCTCTTCTTTGGTGTGAATCGCACCGGACTGCCAGGACTTGTCGTTGTAGGGTTTCAAACCCACATAAAACTCGCAATTAAAGAAGCCGATGGGGTCGGTGCCGTCATCGGGGCGGCCAAGTTCCGAGCCGACGACGGTGACCTGCGGATATTGCACGAGAATATTACGGATTTGCGGAGCGAATTTGGCGGCTTCGTCGAAGCCGATGGTGTAGGGCATGGTGGCGCGGACCCACAGGGCGCCTTCGTCGAGATGCGGAAGGAATTCGCCTCCGATCAGCGGGACGAGCAAAAGCGTGGCGCCGAAAATCAGCAAAGTGCCGATGACGGTGAGCGCAGGATGATCGAGGCACCACACCAGGCGACCTGCGTACTTGTCGCGAACCCAATTGAAAACGCGGTTTTGCTTTTCCTCGACACCGCTTCTAAACCAATACGAGACGACGACAGGAACGAAGGTCAGCGTGAGGATGAGGGCGCCGACAAGGGCGAAGGCCATGGTGTCGGCCATGGGATGAAAAAGCTTGCCGGACGGCCCGGTGAGCGCGTAGATGGGGAGATAGCCGGCGATGATGACGGCGACGGAGTAGAAGATGGGGCGGTCGACGTCGCGTGCGGCATGCAGGATGACTTCGTGGAGGTTGTAGTCCGTGCCGCGGCGCTCCGCGAGCTCGCGGTAAATGTTTTCGACCATGACGATGGTGCCGTCAATGATGATGCCGAAGTCGATGGCGCCGATGGAGAGAAGATTGGCGGCTTCACCAGTGGCATGCAGAAAAATGAAGGCGAAGAGCAGAGCGAGCGGGACGGTGAGCGCGGTAATGACGGCGGCGCGGAAGCTGACGAGAAAAAAGATGAGCACGATGAGGACCAGGACCATTCCGCGGATCAGGTTCCACTCGACGGTGTCCGTGGTCACGCGGACGAGGTCGCTGCGATCGTAGAAAGGATGGATCTTGACGTCCGGGGGAAGAACGCTGCGGTTGAGCTCTTCTGTCTTTCGTTCGACGCCACGCAGAACGTTTTGCGTTTGCTCGCCGCGGCGCATGAGAATAACGCCTTCGACGGCGTCTTCGTTATTTTTCGCTTTGTCCTGGAAGCCAAAAATGCCGAGGCGTGGGGAGTGGCCGATGACGACCTGGCCGATATCTTTCACGCGAACCGGCACGCCGTTGTTGCTGCCAACGACGACTTCGCCGATGTCGTCGGTGGACTTAAGAAGGCCGAGGCCGCGGACATAGTAGAACTGGCCGCCTTGGGTGTAGAAGCCGCCACCGGTGTTGGCGTTGTTGGCTTGCAGCGCGTTGAGAACCTGAACGACGGGGAGATGAAAGTTGTAGAGGCGCGCGGGGTCGAGCAGGACGTGATACTCCATGGTGGGGCCGCCGAAACCCGAATCGTCGGCAACGCCGGGAACGCTGCGATAGGCGCGGTTGATGATCCACTCTTGGTAAGTGTGCAGCTCCATGGGCGAGCGATCGGGGCTGTCAATGACGTAGCGGTATACCAGGCCGCTGGGGCTGAAGAGCGGCGCCATACTGGGCGTGACGCCCTGGGGTAGTGAGGCGTCCGCGAGACGCTGGAAGACTTCTTGCCGGGCGAAGTAGGGGTCGGTGGATTCGTCAAAGGTGATGCGCAGGTCGGAGAGGCCGTAAAGAGAGATGGAGCGCATGACGACGAGGTGCGGGGCGCCGTTCATGGCGAGCTCGAGGGGGAGCGTAGCGAGGCGCTCGACTTCCTCGGCAGCGTGGCCGGGCCATTGCGTGATGAGCTCCACCATGGGCGGTGAAAGGTCGGGATACGCGTCGACGGGCATGCGCTGGAAGGAAACAGCGCCCGCGATGACGATGAGCACGCTGACCATCAGGACGACAAAGCGCTGTTGGAGGGCGAATTGGACGATGCGATGGATCATCGTAAAGCCTTCCGGCGTGACGCGCGACGCGGCGAAGCGAATTGTCGTGTTGCGCGCAAGTGGCTCCTAGTGCTGCAGAGAATTTTTGAATTGCAGGAAGAGGCTGCCGTCACCAACGACGCGCTCGCCTTCCTTGAGGCCGTCCAGAATGAGCGTGCGGCCGTCCTGGCTGTCGCCGACCTTGACAAGGCGGCGCGCAAATTGATTGGAACCCGACTGGACGTAGACGAACGCCTGATTCTCGGTGTCGCGAAGAACGGCGGCGTCCGGAACGGTGAGGGCATCGCGAAGCGCCCCGGCTTGCACGCTGGCGGTTACGTACATGTCTTTCTTGAGTTTGTAGCCGCGATTCTCGGTAACGATGCGCGCCTGAACCGTGCGGGTATTGGGATCGAGGGCGTTGGCGATATAAGAGATTTTGCCGTGGAAGTGGTCCGGGTAGGCGTCCGTGGTGATGTCCACGCTGTCGCCGGTGCGCACATAGGCCAGATCGTTCTGGTAGACATTGACGAGAACCCACACGGTGCTCATGTCCGAGATGGTGAAGCACTGCGTCGAGCCGGCTTGCAGGAGCTGCCCGGGGCCAACGAGGCGCTCGACGATGACGCCACCCACCGGAGCGATGACGGGAATCTGGCCGGTGGTTTTGGGCGGTGCTTTCACGAGCGATTCAGGGTCGTTGATGCCGAGAGCGCGGAGCGCGTCTTCGCTGGACTGCAGATCGGCCTGCGCCTGAGCGCGGTCGGACTCCGTTTGCTGGAGGTCGCGCTCGGCGATGGCTTTGTGGTCGTAGAGATCCTTGGAGCGTTCGTAGTTCTTGTCGGCGAGCTGAAACGCGCTGCGCGCTTTCATATACGCGGAGCGCGCGGCGGAGTAGTCGGGGCTGGTAACGGTGAGCAACGTCTGGCCGGCGTGAACATTTTGGCCGGGCTCCGCGAGGATGTCCTGACCGGGCCCGCTGACCGGACTGAAAACGGGAGTGGTCTTGAAAGCGTTGTAAGCCACCGCGCCGGTAAGCCGGAGGACTCGAGGGAGTTTGGATTTTTCGATCGGGGCGACCTGGATGTGCGACATCTGCTCCGGCGGCACGGTGAAGAGATCGGCGGTGTCCGCTTTGTTTTCACCGGTGGAGTAGGAGGTCATTTTGGATTCGGCTTCGCCGGGACTGGAGCCGCATCCCGCCGAAGCGAGCGCGAGGAAGCCAACGGCAAGCCCCGCGAGGGAAAGAATCCGAGCTGGTGTGTGCGTGATCATGGCAAATTCCTTGTTCCGACGGCCTGGCGCATCTGTTCGACGGCCGTCATGTAGCTGGCCAGCGCCTGACGGTAGGCGAGTTGGTTAGCGCGGTAGGTGCGCTCGGCATCGAGAAAGTCCAAAAGGCTGGCGGCCCCGCGCTTGTAGGCGTACTCGGTGATGTCGCGGGATTGTTGGGCCTGATCGACGTAGCCACCGCGGTACAGCTGAATGATTTCGTCGTTGGAATGCAAAGCGGCGTAAGCGTCGGTGACGTCGGTGCTGACTTGCTGGGCGGCTTCGAGGGCCTGCTCCTGCGCCTGGCTGATGGCGTAGCGAGTGCGAGCGATCTCGCCCTGGTTGCGGTCGAAGATCGGCAGGTCGATGTTGAAGAAAAAGGCACCGCTATTGATACCGGCGGTGTGCGTGTAGCTGAAGCTGGCGCCCAGGTCGCGCTTGCCGTTGGCTTGCATGAGCGCTTCCTGGCTGCGCGCGGCGGTGACGCTCTGCTGCGCGGCGCGAAGATCCGGACGGCTGCGCCCAGCAAGGCTCCTCAGTTCCTCAAGGTCCGCGTGCACCGGCTGATAATCGAGTTCCCCCTGCGCGTCGAATTCATCGGGAACGGATTCAAACCCCAGAAACTGGCGCAAGGCCGCCAGCGCCTGGACCTTTGCGAGTTTTGCCACCGACAGGTCGCTCTGAAATTGCAACAACTGGAGCTTGATCTTGAGCAGGTCGCTCTCGCTCATGTCGCCGGCTTTGTAGCGCGATTCGCTGATGTTCAGGGTTTGCTGGAAACTATCGAAGTTCTGCTTCGCCAGATCGAAGCTCGATTGCGCCAGAAGCACGGCGATGAATTGCTGGCTGGTGTTAAAGACCAGTTGGCGCTGGTTGTCGTCCACCTGCGAACGGGTTACCTCCGTCTGATCTCTGGCCGCCTGGAGGCGATGCTGGCGCTTCTTGCCGCGCTCGAAGAGATAGCCGATGCCGAGATCGAACTGCGCTTGGTTCTCGAGATAGTCCGCGCTGAACTGGCTAGGATTGAACAGCGGGAAGAATTGGCTGTCCCAAGACAACGTGGGATTCGGACGGAGATTGGCGGTGATCTCCTGCGCCTGGTTTTGGAGGATCGTGGAGCGGGCCGCCTGAAGCGCGTGATTGTGCTGCAGCGCCAGGCGAATGGCCTCGTCCAGCGTGATTCGCGCAGCCGCGTTTTGCGACGGCTCCGGTGGAACTGCCTCCGCGGAAGGGGGCGGGAGCGGCGGCATCTTCTGAGCCTGCGCCGCGATGGGTGCGGGGAGGGCCAGCAGAGCGGCGGCCCATGCCAATCCTTTCCTCATGTTGATACTCCTGACGTGACTGCTTACGGAGACAAATACCGAATTGAACGGAAACGAATGGGAAAAACACGAGAGGGACTAAAAGGAAGGAGGCGCCCGCGGCGATGTCGCGCGCGGTATTGCCGCGGAAATGACAAAGACGACCGCCGGGTTTTCCAGCCGGTTCATGACCGGCACAATCGCGACACTGGGCGACTGCGCCACCATCGCAGAGCCCGCCGCCGTGCAGAAGGGACAAATGTGCGAGCTGGTGGGATCCGACGTCAGGTCAGCACAGAAGTGGAATTGCGCCCCGAGAAATACGATCCCGAGGAGCAAAATCAAAATCCGGATTCGCGATGTCTTGCCGGGCATGTACTTACTAAGACGAAGCTTAGGCAAGAATGGTTGCGGGGTCAAGCTGCGCCTGCCCCCAGGGTTTCTCCTGGAGCAACCAGCCAGGTTTTTCGCCCGTCTAACCTGGTAGACTGAAGGGTGTAAGTGTATGCACTCGCAGGGATCTATCTTTGGGCATCGGAGTACGCGGCGCGCGCTGGCAGTTTTGGGTTGCGTGGCGTTGCTTTACCTTGCCGCGGGCGGCACGTTTCTCCACCACCATACGAACGGG
>JBGOVR010000215.1:0-6153 GCA_041478205.1 Candidatus Acidiferrum sp. | reverse complement strand
GTTCTTGCAGGCCAAGAAAATGGATCCCGATTTCAAGAAGCAGTTTGACGCCACTGTCCAGTGGACGCCGGAACTAAAAGTCGTTCTCAGCGACAAGGACTTCATGGCCAAGTTGTTTCCGCAGCAGTGAAGTCAACCGGTTGGAAAAGCGCTATTTCGAAGACAGCTTGTCCAGCGTGGGAAAAGACTCCGCCACGGTAAAGGCGCGCTCGGCCGGCTTTGTTTTGGTCTGGATGGCCTGAACCAGCATGTACACCGCCTGTCCGGCGCTGGGAGGCACGACGATCGTGGCGGTCAGTGAGCCCGTACGCACCCAGGTTTGGCCCGTCTTGGGCACGCCGTCAATCCCGGTAAACGGCAGATGCAGCCATCTTTCCTTTTCTGGAAGATTCCCGACTTTTTCAAACGCTTTTCTCGCACCCATGGCCATGGCATCATTTTGTGCGCCGATCAAATCGATGGGCGTTCTGCTGGAGGTGTTCAAACTCAACCAAGAAGCCACGCCGCGTTGCGCGCTTTCTTCGGTCCACTGCCCTCGCAGCGTCGTCACTTGCACGGTGGGCGGAATCGTACTCTGCATCCCGGCGAACCGTCCCTTGGCTACCCCATTCTCCGATGGACCCTGGATGTAAAGAATAGAGCCGCCTCTGGGCAGCAAAACGGCAAACTGCCGCCCCTGGATGCGGCCAATTTCGTTTTGGTCGCAGCTGATGGAAAACGCCGGCGCGCTGCAAGTCTTGCGCAGCTCCGCGAGGTAATCCGCGTCGCGATTGAGAATCGCCCATCCGATGCCCACGCTCGCTGCGGCGCGAGCGACTTGCGGCAGAGCCGTGGCTCCAACGGGTTCACACACGATCGCGTCAGGGCGCTCGGTGGGGTCCGCCTGGATGACCTTGAGCACCTGCGTGCTTTGGGTGATGGGATCGTTGTCGGCAAAGAGGACGTGCACGTCAACGTCCAACTGCGCTGCAGCCCGTTGCGCCGCAGCGGCTTGTTCGAGTTGGTAGTCGTTGTTCTTGGTCATCAAAGAGACCAGGAACCGCAATTTTTTCATTCCACGCCTTCAAATGCCGAAATTCGACACCGTTGACGTGACAATACCCCGGAGACGCGCCCGGTGGGCCACTCGTTTCCGTGCTGTGTCATGCGGTGAAACAGAGCCTTCGCCGTACTGTTATGTGCGGGTAACGAGCGCCACCCATTCCGGTCCCCAAGGCGCGTCGTTTTTTCGATTCGAAGAGGTATTCTATTGCAGTTGGTTTGATCCCGCCAGCCGGACAGTGTCGCGGCGGTCACGCCCAGTTGGCGCGAGAGCTTTCGAGATCCTCACCACGCAGCAGCCGCAGCACCGCTGCGAACTTGGGCTTCGCCGACCACCGCCCCCGGCCAGCACGCCGCTCTTCGGGAGCCCCTCCGGTCGCCCTTCGGGCTCCCTCCGGGGCTCCCGAAGCCGGTTCTCTCTCTTTGCTCATACACACCTCCTCGTGATCGCTGACTCATTTTCATCACAATTCGGTGCCCAAGAAAACCCTAGTGCGCGGGAGAGCGAAGCTGGGTGGAGCAAGACTCCCTAGGCACGGTGTACTCGGGGTCCTACAGCAACTGTTCTATCTCTTGAAGAGAAGCCCGCCTAGGGTGTATTGTGTGCCCAGTTGCTTGTGAATTGTCTTCGATGGGAAGGCAGCCCTTTCAAAACACACGTCAACGAAAGTATAGTTCTCCGCCAATGGCACGAGGGCCCACAACTTTAAGAACCGGAAAGAGTCTAAGATGATTATCGGCGATCGTTTGCGCGAGTTGCGTGAAGAAAAGAATCTGTCTCAAGGAGACATCGAGAAGAGAACGGGCCTGCTGCGCTGCTACATATCCCGTGTGGAGAACGGCCACACGGTCCCTGCCATCGAAACTCTCGAGAAGATGGCACGGGCCCTCGAAGTTCCGCTCTATCAACTCTTTTATGAAGGCGAAGAACCACCAAAGCTGCCGAACCTCTTGAAAAGGAAGACGTCGGACGACATCGTGTGGGGGACTTCGGGTAAACAGGCAGCGTATCTTCACAAACTGAGAAGGTGTCTCAGCAAGGCTGCGGACTCAGACCGCAAGATTCTTCTTTCTTTGGCCCAGAAACTGGTTATGGGCCGCAATCGCCGGACCCAAGCCGCCGCGGGATAGGATCGGTTCCTGGTTAACCCGCTTTTGATGAAGCTTCTTACGCGCTAACGCGTGGCGCTCTGGCTGTGACTGACGGCTGGGATCATCCTTACCTTTCGCGCTAGATACCAGCCGTGCGTCGAGAACCCCCGTGGGCTGCGACAAACCGTATTGCCGCATGCCGACGAACCCGCCCATGCGTGCGGGGCACTTTGGCTCGGCTGCCCTCGAATCGATTAGCGGAAGCCAACAACGGCTACCCACAATTCAACAATATGCATGTGCTCCCCTGCCGCTCGACATCCACGAAGACGCTGTCTGGGATACGATGAAGAATCTGAATACTTGGAATTGAACGATACGAGGGCGCAATGGCGAGAACCCTTTCTCCGGAATCGCTGCAGGAAATTACGGTGCGGCTTGCAAGCGCGCACAAAGCATTTCAACGGCGCTATCCAGGGGCTACAGGAAATCGCCAGCCGGTCCACACCGTCTACGGCGGTGCGCATCTATTTCGGGCGGATACGGGCCGGCGCCTCGGCCAGACCGCGCTTCGTTCGCTCGATGAATTTGCTCCCGATTTCAGCGTGTTCGCGAAAGCCATTTCGCTTCCCGGTGCGGACCGCTTGCCCGATTTGCCTGAGGCGGCCGCGACGTTCGCAAGAACCATAGAGAGGGACGACGAGGCGGCACGGAAGGAAAATCCGTCCGCCTGGTTCGCGTGCACGCTTTATCGCCGGGTGCGGGAGAAGCTGCAGCGCGAGCCGGTGGAAGACTTCCGGATCGATTTTGAGGATGGTTACGGCAAGCGACCCGACGACGAGGAAGACGGTCATGCCGCCAGCGTGGCCAGCGAAGTCGCAGCAGGACTGAACTCTGGCGAGCTTCCACCGTTCCTCGGCATGCGCATCAAGCCGTTCACGGAGGAGCTCCGCGAGCGCAGCATCCGCACGCTGGATATCTTCCTGACAGAGTTGGTCTCGAAGACGGGCGGCAAACTTCCCGGCAGATTTTTCATCACGCTTCCGAAAGTGACCCTGCCGGAGGAAGTTGCCGCGCTCGCCGACATTTGCTCTCGACTCGAGTCCGCGCTCGGGCTGGAAGAAAGCTCGCTACGAATCGAGCTGATGATTGAGACGACGCAGGCGATCTTTAACGAGCGCGGTGAAGTGAATCTGTTGCCGCTAGTGACCGCGGGACGCGAGCGTTGCGTCGCCGCGCATTTCGGGACCTATGACTACACCGCCGGGCGCAGCATCACGGCCGCATATCAACACATGACCCATCTCGCCTGCGACTTCGCACGGGAGGTGATGCAAGTGGCGCTGGCAGGCACCGGCATCTGGCTCTGCGATGGCGCAACGAATATTCTTCCGGTACCTTCGCATCGCGCGGCAAAGGGCGGCACTCCCCTCACGCCACGCCAGGTTACAGAGAATCGTGCCGCCGTTCATCACGCCTGGAAGCAGCACTTCGACCACATACGCCATTCGCTTGTGAACGGCTACTACCAGGGATGGGACCTGCATCCGGCGCAGCTGGTGACGCGCTACGCCGCAGTTTATTCTTTTTTCCTGGAAGGCCTCGATGCGGCTTCGGGACGCCTGCGCAATTTCATCGAGAAGGCGGCGCAAGCAACGTTGGTCGGCGAGGTTTTTGACGACGCTGCAACCGGGCAAGGGCTCTTGAACTATTTTCTTCGCGCCATCAACTGCGGCGCCATAAGCGTTGAGGAAGCGCAGTCGCGCACGGGGCTGACGTTGGCCGATCTCCGCACCGCATCGTTCGTGAAGATTCTGGAAAGTCGAAAACGCTAGAGCCGTGGGCGAGCACAAAAGCTCGCTGCGAATAGGGTTAAGATAAAATCTGCCGTTCAGTCTTTGCGGACCGTGGCTTCGATCACGCCGTGCGGCTCGTCGGTAGGAAGAAATACTTCGGCGGGATTGTCCATTCCGAGCGGCGAAAGATCCACCAGGTTGAAATGTTTGTTTGGCAACGACAGATGAATCTCGCGAATGTCGTCGAAGTTGTTGAGGACGGCTTCGCCCATGGCATAGAGGGTGTGTTGAAGCGACTGACTCTTGTGCTCGGCGAACGTCTCCAAGAGCATCTGCCGGACGCCATACCAGACCGGGCCAAATTCCACATCCTCCCTTGAATACAACCAACTGGCGTGGATTGCGGTGGAGAGAATGCGATTGCGATCCTCCTTGAGTGTTGTGTAGGGGTCCCGAAGAAAATCCTCGAACGCGGAGTTCGTCGTCTTCAGAACGATGAGGCCATCGATGCCCGCGCGAATCGCCGTTGCCTCGCGGGTTCCACTCAGCTCCGTGGTGCGCTTCTCTTGCCCCGAGCGGGTGAACGTGAATGCGTGCGGCTTTCCGCCATGGGGCAGGCGCATCCAGAGATCTTCCTCGGCGTCGATGTGCACGCGTGAGACTTGCGGGTTGTACGTCAGGAAGTGCTCGAGCAGATGTAACGCGAATTCTTCGACCGTCTCGATGGGATGTTGCCGCGCCAACGCGTACACGGTGTTTTTCATCGTATCCGTGGGCAGGATTTTACGGTTGTCGCCCTTGGTGTGGGCAGACTCGAAGTCGCCTTGGAAGCGAATCGCTAGCGTCAGTTCTTTGATGTCGTGGCGGCCCTCCTGGCGCGCCACGCGAAGCAGGCGGACGCGCGATTTGCCGTAGTTGTTTTCAGCGAGACGAATCGCCATGGGTCAGCTCCCGCGATACGTGGAATATCCGAACGGGCTCAAGAGCAACGGAATGTGGTAATGCTCCTTCGCGTCCCGCACGCTGAAGACGATGCTCACCTGCGGGTACAGCGCCGCAGTTTTGCGGGAGGCGAAATAAGCGTGCGTGTCGAACGTCAAGCGGTAGGTCCCTTCCACTAGCGATCCAGGCGAGAGCAACTCGCGAAGGCGGCCGTCCTTATCGGTCTCGGCGCGGTGCAATTCTTTCCATCCGGTGCCGGCCTCCTCTACCTCGAGGAGCACGGGCACGCCCGAGGCGGGCCGTCCGAGCGAAAGATCCAGCACGTGGGTAGTTATCTGGCTCATGATGCGAGTAGTTTCTCCAGGCGAAGACGCGCGATCTTGCGCTGCTCTTCCGCGGCAACACGCAATTCCACTTCGGGGTCATTGGTCAGGCGCTGTTGAAGACTGCTCAGAATTTCTTCGCTGCTTTTTCCCGTGGCGCAAATCAGAAAAACGTGCCCGAATTTCGACTGATACGCTTGATTCGCAGCGGCCAGCGTAGCCAGCGTTTTCGGAGCTGCTTTTTGCGCAAGCGACTGCTCCACGGAGGACCAGCGGCGCGCCGTTGCCGATTGGTCTTTCTTCACGCGCTTGGCCCCAATCGCAGGGTGATGACGGAAGGCTTCCAGCCAGTCGTTTCTTCCCAGTGTGGCCAACGCAGCATCGGCCGCCTGAAGCATGGTGGAAAGATTGAGGAATGGCATTTGCTCGAGCACTTGCTCGCCCCATCGTTTTGAGCCGCAGCAGTCCAGTAGCGCCCTGCACGCTTCCGGTTTCGAGAGGCGATTGAATCGCTCGATCCCTGTTGCGCGATCTGCTGGACTTGACGCCCGGCCAAGAATGCGCAGGCGACTGACGCCTCCGTCCGGGTAGATGTTAAAACGCACGTGCGTGGCCGGCCCAGCGTCTTCCAGGTGATTCAAGATGTGCCGGTGATTGGCTCTAAGTTTCGTTCGCGGCAAGAGCTGCTTCCACTCCTGCGACGCGCGTACCAACGCGTCTGCGCCCGAGCCCTCGGCTTGGCAGGCTTCCATGGAGCAGCTTTCCGGAAAATTTCCCTTGAAGTGCGCGGTATCCACTGCGATTCGCTGGATTACTCCGGGCATTCCGAGTTTGAGAATGACCCAATCATGACCCGGGCCACGTCTGCGGCGCGTTTCCCATCCGTCGCCCATGTTTCGCGCGCGGTCGGGCAACAAGAGGTTCCGCGGCACGCCAAAAAACTGGTCACTCGATACGAC
>JBGOVR010000166.1:0-9267 GCA_041478205.1 Candidatus Acidiferrum sp. | reverse complement strand
CGTCTCGCCTCGTCGGTTCCGCGCTATGAAACACGCAAGATCAAGTGACGACGGCGGTGCTAAGCTCCACATTGCTGTCCATGTTCGGAGGCGTTTCGATGAAAGTGTCACATGTGCATTGCCGCGTCCGGGACTTGCCGGCCGCGGCCCGCTGGTTTGAACAGGTGTGGCAGGTCGCCCCCGTGGTTCACAACGATCGGATGGCTTGGCTGTGCTTTGGCGACTTTGGCGTGATTCTAGACGCCGCGCCTGCTGATAGCGTAGTTACACTTAGCTTCGATAGTGAGGATTGCGACGCCGACTATCGTAGTGTCACGGGCCGCGGCGCGGAGACGATCGAGGCGCCGCAAGATCGGCCGTGGGGCGCACGCGCCGCCTACCTTAAGGGACCGGGCGGGCTAACGGTCGAGATCGAACAGCTACTGCAACGCACCTAGAACTCTCGGCCGATTCAGCATTCAAGTGCCCGATAAGCAGGCTTACCGTCATCGGCCGAGCTGATCTTGGGTCCATTTCCACTTCTCCGGTAAGCGCGTTTATCGTCCAGTGGACGGCGCAAAAGCGAGATATCATTGCGCGCCGACGCGGAGTCGGTTCTTCGCTCGCGAAGGAGAGTCGAGTATGACGCAACCTCTTGGGCTATCTCGCCGTCGATTCATTCAGGCTGCGTCCGCGGCGGCTGCCGCGGGCGCTGCCGGGTGTCGGAGCCGAGGGTTGACCACCGCGCCCGCGCTGAACTCGGCTGAACTCGTGGAGCTGTCAGCGGTCGACGCGGTAGCGGCGCTCGCGCGGGACGACGTCACGGCGGAACGATACGCTTCGGCGCTGTTGGCGCAGTGCGAACGCGGCAAGCCACTGAACGCGTTCATCACGCTGGAGCGGGAACGCGTCCTCGAGGCGGCGCGTGCAGCCGATCGGCGGCGCAGTTCGGGAGCGAAGCTCGGCCCGCTCCACGGTTTGCCGATTCCGGTCAAAGACAGTGTCAACACGAAGGATTTCCCGACGACCGCGGGAACACCTGCGCTTCGCAACTTCCGGCCGAAGGAAGACGCTCCCATCGTCCGTGCGCTGGTCGATGCCGGAGCGATCGTGCTGGGCAAGACCAATCTCCACGAGCTGTCCTTCGGATGGACGAGCAACAACCTGGCATTTGGGGCCGTGCATAATCCGTACGATCCAAGTCGGATTCCCGGAGGAAGCAGTGGAGGTACCGCGGTGGCCGTCGCAACCCGCATGGCTCCCTTGGGCGTGGCGGAAGACACCGAGGGCTCGATTCGCGTCCCGGCGGCCATGTGCGGCATCGCTGGGTTCCGGCCCACGACGAAGCGGTATCCCTCGGCGGGTGTGGTGCCGATCACATCGCTCTTTGATCAGGTCGGGCCTCACGCCCGCTCGGTTGGCGACCTCGCGCTGTTCGACTCGGTGGTGAGCGGTGACTGGAGTCCGATCCGCCCGACTGCACTCACAGGAGTGAAGCTCGGGGTCGCCCGCGGCTACTGGTTCCGCGATCTCGACCCCGAGGTCGAACGCATCGCCAGCGAGGCCCTCCGCAAGTTGCAGGATGCCGGCGTAGAACTAGTCGAATCCGAGGCGCCGGAACTCGCCCGTCTGATCGAGCTCACCACCGAGCCCATTCAGAATCACGATGTGCGTTACGCACTGAAAAAATATTTGGAAGACTTTCAGGCCGGGATCACCTTCGAGCAACTTGTCGCGCAGGCAAGCGCGGACATAAAACGTGACTTCGCGAGCGCCGTACTTCCCGGAGGTAAATTCTTCGTTTCGGATGCCGACTATCAGACCGCGCGCGATGTTCACCTGCCCAAGCTGCGAGAGAACTTCCGAACGTATTTCGCCCGGACCGGCGTGGCAGCGATCGTCTTCCCTGCGACGATGGTTACGCCGCCCGCGATCGGCCAGGACGTCGAAGTGGTGATCGGAGGGAAGAAGGTACCGTTCGAGACAGCAGTAGCGCGCAACATCGCGCCCGGCAGTACCGCGGGGCTTCCCGGCCTGGTGCTCCCCGCCGGCCTCACGTCGGGTGGACTACCGATCGCCTTGGAGTTCGATGGTCCCTCGGGCAGCGATCGAGCGCTGCTGGCGCTCGGCTTGAGTGTGGAACGCGTCTTGGGGCACTTGCCTGCGCCAACGCTGTAATCGCCTCGTTTGGCGCGGCGCGCGGGCGGCAGCGCCTAATTGCCGAGTCGTAGGGCCACTTCGATAGTGCCGCTTACCAACGTCAGCTTGCATCGGCTAACCGGAAACTGCCCACTGCCAGCTGGTGATGCTATTACCGGATACGAGATATTGCATGGTATTATTTCATATTATGAGCACACACCGAACGATTAGTTTCCGGATAGATGAAGACAAGATCGAGGCCCTGGACGGGCTGGCGGAAAGCGCGGACCGCGACCGCAGCTACTTGCTGAACGAAGCAGTGGCAAACTACTTGGAGCTACAGGAGTATCACGGGCGGCTGGTTAAGGAAGGCCTTGAGGCAGTGAAGAAGGGCCAGACAATAGAAGTCGCCGAGGTGAGAAAAAGGATCGCGAAATTGACGCGTGGCCGGCGCTCTAAATGAAGGTTCGATGGACTGTTCCGGCCGCGGAGCAGTTGGAGAAGGCTTACCACTTCATTTCCGAAAGTAACCCCGGCGCAGCAGAACGGATTACGAACCACATTGTCGATGTAACGGAAATGCTCGGGAAGCACCCGGAGGCTGGGCGGCGTGGGCGCGTGGCGGGCACGCGGGAATTTGTGGTGCCGGACACGCCTTTTATCGTCGCTTACAACGTTAGCAAGGGAATGGTTTGGGTTCTGGCGGTGTATCATGCCGCGCGAAAGTGGCCCGAAGGATTTTGAGAGGAAAGGCGGGCCAGGCTAGAGAGCGCCCGCCTCAGAAGGCGGCCGCTACAGGTGCTAGCGTGCCCTTGACACGCCGAAGTGATTCACGACTGCAAAAGAAATGATGCGCGTCTAGAGAGGGGCGCTACATATAATCCTGTCCGCGATGCGCATCCATCCGGCTGATCTGGCCATTGTTGTTGTCTATCTCCTTGCCATTACTGGGCTGGGGGTGTGGTTCCGGCGTGGGCAGCGAGGGGTTTTGCAAGGGGACCGCGAGGCGGTCAGCCGGGATTATTTTTTGGGAGGGCGCACGGCGCCGTGGTGGGCGCTGGCGTTTTCCATTGTGGCGACGGAGACTTCGACGCTGACGATCATTGGGACGCCGGCGATTTCATATGGCGGGAATCTGACGTTTTTGCAATTGGTGTTTGGTTATTTACTTGGGCGGGTGCTGATCGTGGTGTTGTTGCTGCCTGGCTATTTTCGCGGTGAATTTTTCACCGCTTACGCTCTGATCGAAAAGCGGTTTGGAGAGAAAATGCGGGCGGTGGCGGCGACGACGTTTCTGGTCACGCGGGCGCTGGCGGAAGGAGTGCGGGTTTCCGCGATTGCGCTGGTGGTGAGCGTGGTTTTGGGCACGTCGGAGCGGTTGGCGGTGGTGGTGGTGATTGCGCTTACGGTGCTGTACACGTTTGAAGGCGGGATGAAGGCCGTTATTTGGACGGATGTGGCGCAGTTGCTGCTGTATTTGACGGGAAGCGCGGTGACGTTTTGGGTCCTGCTGCACCGGATTCCTGGCGGTTGGAGTGAAGTGACGCAGGTGGCGGCCGCGGCCGGGCCCAAGCTGCAGGTGTTCGACTTTTCGTTTCATCTGGCGACGAAATATACGTTTTGGTCGGGGTTGATTGGCGGGGCGTTTCTTACGATGGCCAGCCATGGGACCGATCAGACGATCGTGCAACGGCTGCTGGCGGCGCGGGATCAACGCGACAGCCGGCGAGCACTTCTTGCGAGCGGCGTCATCATCCTCGTGCAATTTACGGTGTTTCTGCTGATTGGCGTGTTGCTGTATGTGTTTGCGCAGCACGCGCCGCTGCTGGCCGCGGGAGAGCGGACGGATCGCATCCTGCCGGTGTTTCTGGTTCGCGAAATGCCGGCGGGACTGGCGGGGTTGCTGCTGGCGTCGATTGTGGCGGTGGCGATGTCCAACGCGAGCGGTTCGCTGAATTCGCTGGCGGCCTCAAGCGTACTGGATTTTTCGCGGCTGCGCGGGCGGTCTACGGATGCGGGGAAGTTTTTGCGGCTTTCGCGGCGGATGACGCTGGTTTGGGGGTTGGTGTTGATGGGATTCGGGTTCGTGAGGTGGGGGCCGTTGCTGGAGACGGGATTGACGGTGGCGTCGCTGCCGCTTGGGAGTTTGCTGGGATTGTTTTTGCTGGGGGCGATCGACCGCGGTGCTAGCGCGCGAGGGGCGCTGGCCGGGATGATCGCCGGGCTCGCTGCAATTCTTTGCGTGTTTCGATTTACGCATGTGGCGTTTACCTGGTACGTGTTGATTGGGGCGAGCGTGACGTTGGTGGTGGGATTTGTTGTCAGCCGCGTGACAGAAAGAACAGTGGCGGCGTAACGATCGTGCCAAGCAGGGGCGCAGCAGTGCTGCGCCCCTACAAGTGTGAGGATGCGTTGAGCGAGAAGCGGCTGGAGTTGGTGAGGGGGTTGGGGGCGTGGGCTTCGGCGGCGATCGTCGTGGGGACGATGATCGGGACGGGGATTTTTCTGAAGCCTGCGGAGATGGCGCGGGAGGGCCGGTACGTTTCGATGGTTTTTGCGGCGTGGATTGTGGGAGCGATACTTTCGCTGTTTGGGGCGTTGTCGTTTGCGGAGCTTGGTGCGGCGATTCCGGAGGCGGGCGGAGAGTACGCGTATTTGCGGCGGGGGTTCGGTCCCGCGTGGGGATTCCTGTTTGGGTGGACGCACTCGATCGTGGGGCGGCCGTCTTCGTTGTCGTCGATTGCAGCCGGGCTGGTGCGGTTTCTTGGGTTTCTTTTGCCGGTAGTGGCGACGCCCATCTTCACGGTGCACGTTGCCATTCCCGGGCTCACCGGTTGGATCAAGCCGTATGACTTTGTCTTTACGTGGGCGCAGCCGGTCGCGGTGTTCTGGCTTCTGATCATGACTGGCGTGAATTATCTGGGCGTGCGGCTTGGCGGGGCGGTGCAGGTTTTCTTGACGGCGATCAAAGTTGTTTCGGTGGCGATCGTGATTGGCGTGGCGTTTTTTGCGCCGGCGCCGGCAGCACACGCACCCGATCCGATGTGGCCTGCGGCGTTGAATGCTGGTGTGTTCAGCGCGTTTCTGGCGGCGTTGGCGGCGGCGCTGTGGGCCTACGACGGGTGGGAGGATTTGAACCTGGTGGGCTCCGAGGTGGAAAATCCGCAGCGAAATTTTCCGCTGGCTTTGGTTGGCGGGGTGTCGTTCGTGGCGGTGATCTATCTTTTGTTTAGCGCGGCGTGCTTGAAGATTCTTCCGTTTGAGAGCGTGGCGGCATCGCAGCACATCGCTTCCGATGTGGTGCGGCACGTGGCCGGGAGCGGAGCAGCGGCGTGGATCACGGTGGCGATGGTGATCTCCGCGGTCGGCTCGATGAATTCCTCGGTGTTGAGCGGGGCGCGCGTGCCTTATGCGATGGCGCGCGACGGGATCTTTTTCAGAATTGCGGACGGGATCCATCCGAAATACCGGACGCCGGGACGGGCACTGATTTTTCAGGGCGTGCTGGCGAGTTTGATGGCGCTGACGGGCACGTTCGAGGAACTGACGAACCTGTTTATTTTTGCGGGGTGGATTTTTTACGGGTTGGCGGTGGTGGCGTTGTTTCGCATGCGGCGGACGGAGCCGGATTTGCCGCGGCCGTATCGCTGCTGGGGGTATCCGTGGGTGCCGGGGATTTTCGTGGCCGGGGCACTGGCGCTGACGGTGAATATTTGGCTGGAGCGGCCGGGCCGGTCGTCTGCCGGGTTGGTGATGATTTTGGCGGGCTTGCCGTTTTATCGGTGGTGGGCCAGGAAGAATTTGGCGGTCATACCTGCGAGTAGGAAGTCGGCGTGAGGATGACGTTGGTGATGTTGGATACGATGGCCTCGAAGGCGTAGCGGGGCTGGGCGGAGAGGCTCTTCCATTCCGGGGAGGCGCGGAAGGCGGCCCATTTTTTGTCGCGCTCGGCGGTGCTTTCGTAGCTGAGCATGTAGGTCAGGTTGGGCAGGCGCGAACCGACCAGCGTGTCGCCGTAGAAAACCTGGAAGAAGCCGGCTTTGTCGAAGATTTCCCCTTCGCCTGCTTGCATCATTTCGATTTTGCGTTTGTGGTCCTGGTCGCTGGGGCTTTCGTAGGTGCGAAGCTCGAAGACGCGCGGGCCGTTTGCGGCCGTTGCCGGGGGGAGCTTTAGCCTGGGTGTCTTTTCAAAGGCTTGCAGCAGGGAACTTTCCATACGGATGAAGGCGGGTGCGGTGGCTGGTGCATTCAAGAACGGTGCGCCTGCCTTCAGGTATTCGGGGTCTTGCGCGAGGCGCGTTTCCACGTTGACAAGAGCGTCCAGCGAGAGGCTGGGCATCAAGACGTAGATGGAGGGCGTTTCGGGACCAATCGCGAGGTCAAATACTCCGACGGGAGTGATGGCCAGGCGGTTCAGCGCGGGTACGAGCGCTTCGCGGAAAAAATCGTCGCACAGTTTTCGCTGCGGTCCGTTGGACAGGTGGTAGCAGCGGAGTTGGTAGAATTCGCGGCCCTTGCCGTCCGAGGAAGTGGCTTGCGGGGCGCTTTGCAGAAAGCCGGCGGGCGCGGCGGCGGCTAGCGCTGATGCCGTGAGTGTGGAAGTCAGAAATTTTCGTCTCTGCATGGACATCCTCCGTTGCGAAGCGACTGCTTGTGTTTAGACCGACGCGGCGCGGGCGGTTTTGGTGTCGCCGGCGATGGGCAGGATGGCGTTTTCGGCTTCGGGGCTGACTGTGAGGAGCGGATGGAGAACTTTTGCGAGGGTCTCGATGCCGGTCACGAGGCGCGGGCCGGGGCGGGAGAAATAACTGTTGGCTTCCAGTGCGTAAACGCGATTGTTGCGGACGGCGGGCATGGCGCTCCACTGCTCGGGCAGCGACATGGAGAGGTATTCGTCGCGAGCCTGCTGTGCGCCGTAGCCGCAGGGGGCGATGAGCAGGACGTCGGGGACGGCTTCCACTACGTCTTGCAGGGTCACGCGGAAGGATGGCGTGCGGGCGCGGCCGAAGACGTCTTCGCCGCCGGCGCGCTCGATCATCTCCGGGACCCAGTGGCCGCCGACGTAAAACGGTTGCAACCATTCGAGGAAGGCCACGCGGGGGCGCTCGGAGGTGCCGGCGATGGCGCGTTCGATTTGGCCGAGTTGGGCGCCGATGCGTTTTACGAGAGACTCGGCGGCGTTTCCGCGGCAGGTCTCTTCGCCTACCCACAAAATATCGCGCCAGACATCGCCGAGGTCCTGGGGATTGAGGCAGAGAACTTGCGGGCGCTGTGCGAAACGGGAAAGGGCGGTGGCGAGGTCATCGGGAGAGGCGGCGCAGACGTGGCACAAATCTTGGGTGACGATTAGATCGGGGGCGAGCTCTTCTAGAGCTTCCGCATCTACGGCGTAGAGGCTTTCGCCGCGGGAGACGTAGTCTCGAACGAGGCGGTCGATTTCGGCGGGGGAGGCGTCGTGCGGGATGCGGGAGTGAATCACGATGCGCTTGGTGCGGACGCGGGGAGGGAAATCGCATTCGTGGCTTACACCGACGACTTCGCGGTCGAAGCCAAGGGCGAAGAGGATCTCCGTAGCGGAGGGTAGGAGCGAGACCAGGCGCATAGTTGAGGAGACTTTAGCACAAAGAGAGGCTGAGGGAGGCAGAAGAGGTAAGCGGGAGGACGTCTAACGATGGCTATTTGTAGAGGAAGTATTTGCGGCGGAGGGTGTCGAAGGTGGAGAGGTCGGTGGACCAACTGGCGGCGATTTGATCTGGCAGAGTGCCGTCTTGGAGCAGGCGAATGGTTTCGTCGCTGCCGGTGAGGAGGAGGAGTTTTGCGGGGTCGAAGTCCGCGGGATAGAGTTTTTTGAGGACGGTGGCGATTTCGATGCCCATACGCATGGCGCGCACGGCTTGGCGGTCGGTGATGCGGACGGCTACGCCGCCGCAACGTTGACCGCTGTAGAGTCCGACGACGGGGATGAACGGCTGAGCTGCGAAGTGCAGGCCGGGAAGATGGCGGGCGTTGAGCGCGGTGGCAACTTCTTCACCATTGATCCAAGGGGCGCCAAATTCTTCGAAGGGGGTTTCCGTTCCGCGGCCGACGGAGACGCCGGCATTTTGCAAGATCTCCAGGCCGGGGTAGAGAACGGCGCCTTTGAGCGTGCGCAGGTTCGGAGACGGAGGAATCCAGCGCGCGGCGGTACTTTCATAAAAATAATTGCGGCGCCAGTTTTTCATGGCGATGACGTGCAGGTCGCAAGCGATGTGATTTTCGGCGTTGAAGAATTGGGCGAGTTCGCCGATGGTGAGGGCGTAACGCACCGGTAGTGGAAAGTAGGCGGTGAAGCTGGTTTTGTCGGCGTCGAGCACCGGGCCTTCGACAATTTCTCCGCCGAGCGGATTGGGGCGGTCGAGCACGTAAAAGGCGATGTTGCGCTTGGCGGCTTCTTCCATGCAGTAGGCCATCGTGGAGGTATAGGTGTAGAAGCGCACGCCGGCGTCTTGGACGTCGAAGACGAGCGTGTCGATGCCTTGCAGCATCGCATCGGTGGGGCGGAGCGTTTCGGCGTACAGGCTGAAAATCGGGAGGCCGGTCGCGGCGTCCTTGGTGGAGGAGATCCTTTCATCGTTGCGGCCCGCGAGGCCGTGTTCGGGGCTGAAGAGTGCGACGAGATGTATGCCGGGGGCGTGAGAGAGAAGATCGACGGTGCTGCGGCCCTGGGAGTCTAGGCCGGTGTGATTGGTAATCAGGCCGATGTGCTTGCCGCGCAGTGGCGCGAATTTTTCCGCTTCGAGGACGTCGAGGCCCATCTGTACATTTCCGGGGCGGCCCGAGTGTTTTTTCGCGGCCGCTCGGGCGGGCACGCAGAACGAGCCCATCAGCGCGATCCAGAGAACCGCGGAAGTGTTACGCGAGAGCCAGCGAGATCGTCGAGACAAGCGAACCGTCCTGTGCGACTCAGATACCAATGATATTGTGGAACGCTGCCCGCGGAGTTGCGTTGTTAGGGTGATGTGCCTGTGCTATATACAAATTCGGCATCCGGGCGTCGTCCGGGGGGCTCACAATTGATGAAAGGACGCAGCGCTGGCGTTCTGTTTCTAATTCCTGCCGCAATTATCGTTTTTATGGTGCACATCGCCCGCAGTCAGAGCCGCTCGT
>JBGOVR010000175.1:0-8834 GCA_041478205.1 Candidatus Acidiferrum sp. | reverse complement strand
TGCGCGATCTTGCGGGCGGCGCGGTCGGCGAATTCGGGATGGGCGTTGAGGCCGGTGCCGACGGCGGTGCCACCGATGGCGAGATCGTAGAGGCCGTCGAGGGCCACGGCGATGCGGGTGCCGTCACGGTCGAGGAGATTGACCCAGCCGGAGAATTCCTGGCCGAGAGTGAGCGGGGTGGCGTCTTGCAGATGAGTGCGGCCGATCTTGACGATGCCGGCGAATTCCTTGGCTTTGGCGTCGAGGGCGTCGCGAAGTTTCTTCACGGCGGGGAGCAGGCGGCGCGCGGTTTCGGCGGCGGCGGCGATGTGCATGGCCGTGGGAAAGGTGTCATTCGAGGACTGCGACATATTCACGTCATCGTTGGGATGGATAGGCTTCTTGCTGCCCATTTCGCCGCCGGCGATTTCGATGGCGCGGTTGGAAATTACTTCGTTGACGTTCATGTTGGTTTGCGTGCCGCTGCCGGTTTGCCAGATGCGCAACGGGAAGTGGTCGTTGAGTTTGCCGGAGATGACTTCGTCGGCGGCCTGCGTGATGAGGCTGCACTTTTCGGGCGAAAGTTTGCCAAGGTCCTGGTTGACGAGCGCGGCGGCTTTTTTCAGGATGCCGAAGGCGCGGATGAGCTCGGGCGGCATAGTGTCTTTGCCGATGGCGAAGTGGATCAGCGAGCGGGCGGTTTGCGCGCCGTAGTAGCGGTCGGCGGGAACGTCGATCTTGCCCATGCTGTCGGACTCGATGCGGGTCGGGCCAGCGATGGGGGCGCGGGTAGCTTCAGACATGTTGGCTCCTCAGGAGTGTGCAGGAGAAGTTTATCAGTATGGAAGCGAGGAAGTAAGAAATGCCGAATGCCCCAGGAGCGCCAATCTCCAGATTGGCGTCTTGCGTGCCGCTTCCTTGTTTACCCTGAGCCTCGAAGGGCGCCTTTTAAGGGTGCGGGTTAGAGCTACCATCAAACAAGCTCCCGAGATCGAGCAACTCCTTCTAGGGCGGAATTCGGATTATGCTTGAACCACTCAAGCATAAAACCACGCATGATCTTACCTAAGCCGATGTAAATAAACAAGTTATGGATTTGCGCTCAAGAAAAACAGAAATTCATCGCCAAAAGCGAAGCAAAAGTGAAACATCCCTCGAATCCGGGCAACCGCTACTCGTAGCGAAGGGCCTCCATCGGATCAACGGAAGCGGCGCGGCGGGCGGGCACGAGGCAGGCGAGCGCCGCGGCGGCGATGAGTAACAGCGTTACGCCGGCGAGGATCAGCGGGTCCCGCGAGCTTTGCATCACCCACTTGGTGGCGAGCTTGTCGAAAGCGATGCTCAACAGAAGACCTGCCGCCAGCCCACCACCCACATTCAATGCTGTCGAAGACAGGACGATGCGAAATACGTCCGCGGCGTTGGCGCCGAGAGCCATGCGAATGCCGAATTCGTTCGTGCGGGTGGCGACGCCGTAGGATACGACGCTGTAAAGCCCGACGGCGGCGAGCGCCAGCGCCAGGATCGAAAAGATACCGAACAGGGTAGCCACAAGACGCTGTTGTCCGTACTCGGCCTGGGTGGTGATCCAGGATTGCAGGTCGCGAACGCGCATCACCTGTTGTTCCGGGTCGACCTGAACGAGCTGGGCGCGAATGTCCCGCAGAACCGACATCGGCGGGATGTGCGTGCGCACCAAAATTTGGGTGAACATGCGCAGCCGGAGCGTGTAAGGCACGTAGATGGCGGGTTTGATCGCGTTTCGCAGCCCGTCGTTGCGTGCATCGGCGACGACGCCGACGATTTGCAGCCAGCCTTCACTTCCCGGCGCGGCAGGCGAGTACGGAGGCTCGCTCTTTAGATCGGGAATACGGAACTGCTGACCGATGGCGTTGCCGTTCGGCCAATATTGCCGCGCCATGGTCTGGTTGATCACGGCGAGCAGTGCGCCACGCATGGTTTCCGCATGATCCCAGATGCGGCCTTGTGCCAAGGGAATGCGCAGGAGCGGAAAGTATTCGGGACTGATGAAGTTCAAGAGCGCTTCTGGCTTTTCCCCAGCGTTGCCCATGATTTCGATTCTGGTATCGCCGCCATTCGACGGGGGCGTGGCGTTGGTCGAAATGCCGGCGGCAACGACTTCCGGCATTGCCGCGATCTTGGCGCGGAGCTGCTCGAAGTATTCAGAACGGTCCTGCCAGGAAACGTGGGTGTTGTCGTGGATGGGAATCGGGACGGACATCGTGTGTCCCGGGTCGTAGCCGAGATCGGTCTTGACGAGCCGCAGGAAACCCTTGCTGGCGGCGCCCGCTACCGTGAGCAGGAGCAGCGTGAGCGCAACCTGCGCCCCGACCATCGCGCTGTGGGTACGCCGGGCGTGCGCGCTGCCCGCGACGCGCCGCACGCTGCTTTGCATCAGGCGGGCGATGTCCGGCCGCGAGAGTTGCAAGGCCGGCCAGAGGCCGAAGACCACCGCGGTAGCGACGGCCAGGCCGATGCTGAAGAACAGCACGGGAACGTTCATTTTGATCACCGATTCGGCGGGGAAGGAATCCTCGGGCAAGAACGCGGTGATGAGGGCAAGACTCTTCCAGGCCAAGAGGACGCCGAGCGCGGTGCCCGCTCCGGCGATGGCCAGAGATTCGGTAAGTAGCTGGCGGATCATGCGCAGGCGGTCGGCGCCCACGGCAGCGCGGATGGCCAGTTCCTGCTGGCGCTCGGCGCCTCGGGCCAGAAGCAGGATAGACACGTTTCCGCAGCCGATCAGGAGCAGGGAAGCAACTGCACCGAGCAGCAGATAGAGCGTGGGTCCCAGGGGCCGCGCATACACTTCGACGATGCTGCGCAGACTGACGCGGAATTGTTCGGGATAACGCTCGGGCGACTCCTTGGCGAATTGTTCCAGTATGGGCTGGAGTTCGGCGCTGGCTTGGGCGGCGGTGACTCCCGGGCGGAGCTTGAGGGAAGTCGCAAAATTGATATGCGAATCTTGGGTGACGTGCAGCGGGAGGTACATGTCTGCCGCACCCCATTTGAACCGGGGAGGCATGACCCCGACGACCTCATAGGTCTTGTGAACGAGCTGCATCTTGCGGCCAATGAGGGCGGGATCGCCCAGGAAGTATCTTTGCCAGAACTCGTAACCGATAACCACGACGCGTTGCGGCTCCTCGCCCGGTGGTGCGTCGGAGGGAATCAACCAGCGGCCTTTTAGGGCGGGGATGCCCCAGTGGTTGGGTGAACCGGGGGAAATGTATACGGATTGAACGTCTTCCGGAAGGTCGCCGTCGGTGGTCGTCAGATTCCACCAATCCATGCCGACGACGCTTTCGAGGGATTTGGTTTGGCGAAGCTGCTCGATTTGTGGGCCGTTAAAGCCTGTGAACCGGTCATGGCCGACCTTATCCACCAGGCGAAGCTCCATGATG
Source organism: Candidatus Acidiferrum sp. (assembly GCA_041478205.1). Lineage (GTDB taxonomy): Bacteria > Acidobacteriota > Terriglobia > Acidiferrales > UBA7541 > Acidiferrum. The sequence continues at coordinate 5,427 of JBGOVR010000175.1, read as the reverse complement.
CGATCGGAACCCGGGTAGGGGAAGGGGTCGATCAGGACGGCGTAGATGACGCTGAAGACGGCGCTGGTAGCTCCGATACCCAGCGCGAGGGAGAGAACGGCGGTCAGCGCGAAGCCCGGCCGCTTGCGGAGTTCGCGGGCCGCATAGCGCAAATCAGGTATCAGGGATTGCATGGCACCTCGCTTCGTCGCCGCTTTGTCCTCGCCCCATTTGACGAGCAGATCTGCCCGCGGTTAGTAGCAAGGATTTAGACGGCGGGACTCTGCCATCCGTCTGGCGGAGTCAGAATGATTTGCTGCTTGTTGAGTTGTATTTGGATTCGGTGGGAGGGGCGCATCAAAGCCGGTTTGGCAGGTCGGACCCTAGCGGACCTCGGGATTTCAGCATAGGTGCGGGATTCGTACTGGACAATAGAACCAAAAGGCAACGACCGCCGTGAGGGTAACCCTGGTCATGTATAATTAAAGCAGGGGATTCCGCAGGGTTCCATGGCCAGTGATACCAAGACGGTAAAGGTGTCCGCGTCGGTGCGGATGCGAAGGCGGCTGCGGTTTATCCGCACGCGGCTGCGCGAGCTGCGCATGATTGGCAAGGCGCTGATTTCTACCAAGCACCCGATCCTGGTCCACATCATCCCCAACCGGCGCTGCAACCTGGCGTGCACCTACTGCAATGAATTTGATGATGTGTCGAAGCCGGTGCCGCTCGCGGAGATGAAGAAGCGGCTGGATGCCCTGGCGGACATGGGCACGTCGATTATCACCATCAGCGGCGGCGAGCCGTTGATGCACCCGGACTTGGACGAAATCATCCGGCACATCCGGCGGCGGGGAATCATCGCCGGGATGATCACCAACGGTTTTTTCCTCAATAAAGAGCGAATCGAGCAGCTCAACGAAGCCGGGCTGGAGCACCTGCAGATCAGCATCGACAACGCGATGCCGGACGAAGTGTCGAAGAAGAGCCTGAAGACTTTGGATGGCAGGCTGGAGATGTTGTCGCAGTATGCGGTGTTTCAGGTAAACATCAATTCGGTGCTGGGCAGCGGCGTGAAAAACCCAGAAGATGCGCTGCAAATCGCGCACCGGGCCGTGGAGCTGGGATTTACGAGCACGGTGGGCATCATCCACGATAACAATGGCCAACTGAAGCCGCTGGGACCCCGCGAAACCGAGATTTTTGAAGAGATCATGACGCTGGGGAAGCGCTCGTATTCGCGCTTCAACGAGTTTCAGCACAATGTGGCGCGCGGGCGGGAGCACAATTGGCGCTGCCGGTCCGGCTCGCGGTATTTGTACATCTGCGAGGACGGGCTGGTGCATTGGTGCTCGCAGCAGCGCGGGTATCCAGGGATTCCGCTGGCGGAATATACGCCGGAGATGCGTCACCGCGAGTACGCGACGGAGAAGTTTTGCGCGCCGCGGTGCACGGTTTCCTGCGTGCAGCAGGTGGGCATCCTAGACAACTGGCGGGATCCGCAGACGCTGAAGCCCATGCCGACGGCGCCGCCTCCAGCGCAGCCGCAGCTGGTGCAGATTGGTTCGTCCCGCAGCGATTCTTGATGGGACCGGTCTCTGTTTTTTTCTGGAGCTTCAAAAAAAGAATGACACGTCCTTCCTTTCTTGCCTCCAGTCCGCTCCTCGGAGACTTTACCTTGAGGGGCAATAAATATTGCAAAATCAAGCACAACCTTGAATCCTGCAAATTGACGCTGGGCCCTTTGTTCTCAACAATATAGTCATGGCAAGCGCGGCAATTGAGATCGAGAATCTGACCAAGGACTACCCCTTCGGGTTATTGCACCTGAAGAAGAAGACCTCGCTCGAAGGGCTGACGATGACGGTCGAACACGGGGAAGTGTTTGGTTTCCTCGGGCCGAATGGTGCGGGCAAAACCACGACGATCAAGCTGCTGGTGGGGCTGATCTTTCCTACCGCGGGGAGCGCCCGCATCCTTGGTAAGCCCAGCAGCGACATCGAGATGCATCGCGACATCGGCTACCTGCCGGAGCAACCCTATTTTTACGACTATCTCACCGCGGCGGAACTCCTCGATTATTTCGCGCGAATCCACGACTTGACGACAACGGACCGCCGCGAGCGCGTGGAGCGCATGCTAAAAAAAGTAGGGCTGGAGACGGCGCGAAAAATCCAGTTGCGAAAATATTCCAAGGGCATGTTGCAGCGCGTCGGTCTGGCGCAAGCGATCCTGCATGACCCGAAGGTGGTGATCTTGGACGAGCCGATGTCGGGTCTCGATCCGGTGGGGCGGCGGGAAGTGCGCGACATCATTCTGGAATTGAAGCGCGAAGGCAAGACGGTGCTGTTTTCCACGCATATCCTGCCCGATGCGGAAATGTTGTGCGACCGTGTCGGCGTGATCGTGGGAGGCAAGCTGCGCGGGGTCGGCGCGCCGGACGAGATCGTGGGAATCAAGACGCATGCCATGGAGATCTTGTTTGAATATTCGGGGAGTAACGCGAGCGCGGCGGCGCTGCTTGGCAAGGCGACGCAAACCGGCAACCGGTTCCGCATGCAGGTGGGCGAGGAAGACTTGTACGCGACGCTCGAGCAACTTCGCGGGGCGGGAGCAAAAATCTTAGCAGTGGCGCAGGTTAAGGCGTCGCTGGAAGAGTATTTCATGCACTTGGTGGAAGCGGATCGCGCGCAAGCCGCGGCCGTCGAGGTGAGTGGGAAATGAATCGCGTGGTTGTGGTGGCGTGGAACACGTTTCGCGAGGCGGTGCGCGACCGCGTGCTGTACAACCTGGTGTTTTTCGCGCTACTGATGATGGCGGCAGCGATCGTGGTAGGGCAGATTTCGATCGGGATCGAGCAGATCGTGATCGTGAGTCTGGGCCTGAGCGCGATCTCGGTGATCGGCCTGCTGATTGCCGTTTTCATAGGTGTCGCACTGGTCTCGAAGGAGATGGACAAGAGGACTCTGTACGCCCTGCTCGCCAAGCCGGTGCGGCGCTGGGAATTTCTGTTGGGAAAATTCGGCGGACTGCTGCTTACCCTGGCGGTGAACACGGCGGCGATGGCGGCGGGTTTGTTTGCGGCGTTGCTGTACGTCAAGCACTCGCTGGTGCGTGCGGACGCGGTAGTGTTCGTGGCCGTTTATTTTATTTTACTCAAGCTGGCATTGGTCGTGGCGCTGGCGCTACTGTTTTCCTGTTACACGACGCCGCTGCTGGCCATTCTCTTCACGGCGGGGCTTTACGTGTCGGGCTTGTTTGTAAAAGAAATGCGAAGTTTTCACAGCGATGCGATGGCCCCGGCCGTACAAGCCTTCCTGCGCTGGCTGTCTTATTTGCTGCCTAATTTTGAGAATTTCGACGTGATGGCCTCGGCAGCGCATGGCCGGGCAGTACCTGCGGTTTTAATTCTGCAAAACACGGCGTACGCCGCACTGTACTGCACGATCGTGCTGGCGGCTGCGGCGGCTATATTTTCCAGACGGAACTTGAAATGAAAGCGGAGAAGTCCACCCCATGGCTGTTGTGCGTGGTGCTGCTGGCGGGATTCAGCGGGGTGTGGAAGCTGCAGCAAAAGATTGATGTGCAACGCGGCGCGATGCACCAGGAGCGAGACGATTTGCTGCTGCGTTCGGGCCCGATGCTCAGAGTGATGAGCCTCGAGTACGCTCCGCTGATGGCGGACCTTTATTGGACGCGCGTCGTGCAGTATTATGGCGACAAGCGCGCGCGGGAGGACGCCGACATTCAACTGCTCTGGCCGCTGTTGGATGTCACCACGACTCTCGATCCCAATTTGATCGTGGCCTATCGTTTTGGCTCGATGTTCTTGAGCGAACCTGCTCCGCGCGGGGCCGGGCGTCCCGATCTCGCCGTCGAATTGACACAGCGCGGGATTGCCGCGAATCCCGACTACTGGCAGCTCTACGAAGACCTGGGATTCATCTACTATTTCAATTTCAAGGACTACCCCAAGGCGTCGGCGGCGTTTCTGGAAGGCAGCAAAAATCCGGCCTCGCAAGTATGGATGAAGGTTCTAGCCGCCAAGGTGCTTGAAAACGGCGAGACGCGCGAAACGTCGAGATTCTTGTGGAGTGAAATCTACAATTCCACCAGCGACGCGGACGTCAAGAAAAACGCGTTGATGCACTTGCAATTGATGAAAGCTCAGACCGAATGCGAGCAACTCGATGTGGTCGCGGCGGAATATGAAAGGCGCACCGGGCGCCACGCAACGAGTGTGCGGGACCTCGTCAATGCAGGCTTGCTTCGGGGCGCGGCGGTGGATCCGCTGGGCTTCGTCTACGGATTCGACGTCGACGGCAAGGCACAACTCAATCCCCTAAGTCCGCTCTTCAAGCAAAAACCTTTTCTCGAAAAACCTCTGTAGGTCTTTTTTTACCGCCGCGCCAATGGAGAGTCATTGCGTGGTGCAGAGCAGGGTCATCTGCGGATCAATGACAATTTTCCGCGGAGGGTTTTGTGTCGTGAAGTGGAACGCAGTCTCCGGGCCCGCGGCGACGACAACCCCAAGCGGCGTAGCGTGTCCCTCGCCGACGTTGGCATACAACGGAACGGGAGCAAGAAAGGACCGGGGTACGCCGTCCTGGAAGAGTTTTCCCCGCACCAAGTAACACTTGTCGCCACGATGGACGCTGAACTCCACGCGGTAGCGCGGGATTCCGGTCCCGCGGACCCACTCCGCGAAGAACCATTCCATCGAGCGGCCACCCTCGAGATCCATGCCGGGCATCATCACCGCTTCGACCTCGTGCTGCAGATCCGCGGTCGAGAGAGCCCGGTAAGCGTATTTGGTTTCCAGCGCGCGCAGCAAAGCGATGAATCGCGCGTCGGGATTCTTGCCGCCGGGCTGCCGTAACATCTCCCGGAGCATATGGATCACCCAGGCCCCCTTGCCGTAGATGACCTCTTCGAATCCGTTCGGAGATTTTGAAGAAGTCAGCCGGCCACCCAGTTCGAGTGCGCCAATTCCTGAGTTGGGCTGGTCGGCGCCAGGCAGTTTTTCCAGAAGCCGCTTGCGATAGCGATCGAGCCATATGCGAAGTGAGTGGTCCGCGTTCTTCTGGCTGTCGGCGAAGAGCAGCGCCAGATAGTTGGCGATGGCTTCGTCAATCCATTGGTCGCGGTAGCCGCTCCAGCCGACGATGTTGCCCCACCATTGGTGCGCCACTTCATGGAATGGGACGAGTTCCGTGAAGTGTTCTTGGCTCGCCTCGGAGAGTCCGGCGCGATGCTGGGCTTCGGCGGGCAAGAAGGAATATGTCGACAGGTAAAGTAAGCCCGGCCAGCCTTGACCGAACGTGCCGGGGATCTGCGAGACGCTCAGCTTTTGAAAGGGAAAGGGGCCGCTGAAGGTTTCGTAAAAGCGAATGGAGGAGTCAATGTCGCGACCCAGTTGCTTAAGCGCGTCCGCGGGCCTCGGAGTAGGCG
>JBGOVR010000168.1:0-9116 GCA_041478205.1 Candidatus Acidiferrum sp. | reverse complement strand
GAGAAACTCCACCAGTATCTCTCCAGGATGAATCACCAGCGAACGTTTCTCCATTACCCGATGCGCCCCCGAGCAAGCGATCGGCACGATCGGCACGCCTGCTTTGATGGCCATCACCACCGCGCCCTTCTTGAAATCCTGCAATCGGCCGTCCGGGCTGCGCGTGCCTTCCGGATAAATTAAGAACGATTGCCCCGCCCGGAGAGCTTCGATCGCTTTGTCTAGGCTCTCGATGGCGGAATCCCGTTCCCCACGATTTACAGGAATGAATCGCGCCAAATGAAACGCCTGTCCCACGATCGGCCACTTGAAAAGCGATCCCTTCAACAAGATCGCGATCCGCCTGGGAATCGCCCCAACCACCGCCGGAGCGTCCGCCGAGCTCGTATGATTTGCGGCGAACAGGCATACGCCCGAAGGAATTCTCTCGGTCCCCGTGACGCGGACGCGCACGCCGACGGCCCGCACAAAAAACATCACGCCCTTAATGCCAGCCCAGTAAAGAGGGTTGGGGTTGCGGCTAACCAGCGCGTACAAAAGCAGCGGCGGCCCGACCAGCAGGATATAAATGGAGAGAAAGACACCGATGAAAAGGGTGCGAAGCATGAAAATGCACAGAGCCTTGTCGAATCCTGCGACGCGCGTCGAATAAGACAGTCTTTCAGGGAATCGAAGCCGTGACCGGTTGCGTCACCCCGCGGAGCAGCCCCTCCCGAATGCGCCGCGCCTTCTCACCTGCATGCGAGTCTTCCACCGGCCGGTAGAGCGTCTCCGTAACTTCGCCGAGTCGGAATTCAAGCGTCAGGTTCTTGTCGTCCTGGCGAATACCCAGACGCAGAGTGCTACCCTTCTTCTGCGAGTACAACCAAGTTTCGAGATTCCGTGGCGGCTCCGATCCATTCCAGTTCAGGATCACGTCTCCCACGCGCAGTCCTGCCTCCGCAGCGGCGCCCTCGGCATCTGTCCCCTCTACGATGACCGGCCCATTCCCATCGCGCTCCGCGGAAAAACCGAGTGTCGGCCGCTTGCGCTCCATGGTCCGCAGTTCGAGACCCGCAAGCGGAAAAAGTCGTTGATAAGGCAGCGGGTCCGCACGCGTCACGTATTTCTGAAAAAACTCCTCAAACGATCCGCCGGAGACCTGCTCGGCCGTTAAGCGGACATCCACACTGTCCCGATAGGTCTTGCCCGGCTTGGCAAACTCTCTATTCATCGCTCTCAACACATCGTCGAGGCTCTTTTCGTTGTCCGTGCGGTCCCGAATCAGAATATCGAGAAGCACGCCCAGCACTTGCCCCTTGGTGTAGTACGAGATGCTGTTTTGCGGCCGGTTATACAGTGGGTATTTCTCAAGCCATGCATCCAGGCTGGTCTGCTCCGCGCTCTGCCACCCGTTCGCGGGGCGTGATTCCAGTTCGCTGATTTGTTCCCCTAGGTCTTCGTAGAACTGCTCCTTACTCCACAAGTGCGTTCGCACCAGGGTGTAGGAAGCGTACGTGTTCGTGATTCCCTCGGCGAACCACAGCGCACGAGTGTACTGCTCCTTGGTGTAATTCACCGGCTCCAATGACGCCGGGCGAATGCGTTTCACATTCCACAGGTGAAAAAACTCGTGGGCCGCGACATCCAGGAATTCTTCTTCCGACCGCACCGAAATTGCCGTCGAATTGGAATGCTCCATTCCCCCGCCCGCGCCGCTTGCGCCCTTTCCCATGTGAACCAAAAATGTGTACCGCTCGAATGGCGCGCCCTCCATCAGTTTGAGCTCGTACGAACAAATGCGCCGCAGTTCGTCTTCGAGTTGCTTTTTCTTCCAGCCATCGCCGTGCACCACGGCCCAAATCGGAGGGCTCACTTCTGGGACCTGGAATTCCTCGAATCTTCCCGCCTCAATGGGCGCGTCCGCCAGCGCGTCATAGCCTTCCGCGTCGAACGTAAATACTCGGGCTTTGCCCAGCGTCTCGATAGCAGTGAGAGTGGATGTACCCGCAGCCTGCCAAGACTCCGGAAGGTCCGGCATAGCGAGATGCACTGTTTCCGATCGCCTATCGGGCACGTACAGAAGAATCATCGCGGGGTTGATGAAAGCATGCTCGCGGTTGAGTTGTGTCGCGAAGGGCCCGCCTTCGTCCCAGTACGTCGCGTAGCGAATCGTAACCGTTCCCGTTCCGGCGATCCGCCAGGTCTGCTTGTCAACCTTCTCGATGAGGGTGTTCTGCGAGCCAACCAAGGCTTCAACTTGTCGAACGTGCGCGCTGAAATCGCGGATTTGGTACAGCGCATTCCATGCGGCCATCTGCACGGTCACTTCACCGGAGACGTCTGGGATTTGCATCGTGACGTGAAAAACGTGCTGTTCGGGATGCGCGAGGGAAACCTCGTAGCGTATTGTGCCGTGCGCCGAGGTGGCAAGACTTGCCCTGCACAGAAGCGCGAGAATGGCCGTCAGGAAAACACGGCACCGAAGACGAAGGAAGCTCACCGGCTGCTTGCCTGCGATGGCTGCGGAACCTCGTGGGCAAGCTTCTTCAGTAGCTTCTCGCACAAGCCATCGAAGCTGCCATTCGACATCACCAGCAGAACGTCACCCGCTTTAGTTTCAGCCGAAAGATAGTCCGCAATCGCATCGGCGCCTTCAAACGCGCGCGCGTCTTTTCCAAGTTCGCGAACGCTCTTCGCCACCGACTCCGGCTCGAGCCGGTTGTCATCCACCAACTGTTGTGCCCGGAAGACCCCGCCCAGAACAACGCGATCGGCAAGCGCCAGCGCCTTCGGCAGCGACTCCTGAAACACTTTGCGGCGCATCGAGTTCGACCGCGGCTCCAGAATCGCCCACAAACGCCGCTTCGGCCAGCGGCTGCGCGCTGCCTCGATCGTGGCGCGCACCGCCGTTGGATGATGCGCAAAATCATCCACCACCAAGATGCCGCCCAACTCGCCTTTCACGTCCATGCGCCGTTTCACGCTGCGAAATGTAGACAACGCCTTGGCCAGCGCCGCGGTTCCAATTCCCCGCCCATGTGCCACCGCAATCGCCGCCATCGCATTCAAAACGTTGTGGCGTCCCGTCGCCGACAACGCAAACTCGCCGAAAGCTTTACCACGATGGGTAACCCGGAAACGCATCGTCCCACCAGCATCCGCGAGGTCGCTCAACACCCAATCGTTGCCTCCGGTAAAACCATACGTCTCCACGGGACAAAACGCTTTCGCCGCCACGCCGCGTAAACCCGGACCGGACTCTTCCGCATCACCCCAAATCACCACACGCCCGCTTCGCGGCACCAAATTCACCAGCCGGCGAAACGCCAGTTCGTAAGCCTCGTAGTCCGCATAAATATCGGCGTGATCGTACTCCAGCGAAGTGATGATCAGGTCGTCTGGATGGTAGTGAAAAAACTTCGGCCCACGATCCCAAATCGCCGTCTCGTACTCATCGCCCTCGAGGATGAATTCCCCGCCGCCTTCCAAGCCGTAGCTCTTTCCAAAATTCTCGGCCACGCCTCCGACCAGAAAGTTCGGCCGCTTCCCTGCCGTATGAAAGATCCACGCCAGCATGGCCGTCGTGGTCGTCTTACCATGCGTTCCGCTGACCACGATCGAATGCCGCCCGGGAAGAAATATCTCCTCCAGCATTTCCGGCAGCGACCGGTGCGGAATCTTTTGCTCGAGCACTTCCTCCAACTCCGGATGTCCTCGCGCGATGATATTCCCGACGACCACCAGATCCGGTGCCGGCTGCAGGTGCGCCGCATCAAAGGTGTGGAAAAACGAGATCCCCAGGTGTTCCAGCAGCGTCGACGCTGGCGGATACACGCCCGAATCCGATCCCGTCACGCGAAAACCCTGCTCGCGCAGCATGCCCGCCAGCGGCGCCATCGCCGAGCCTCCGATCCCAATGACATGCACGTGCTTCGATTCGCTCATGGCACCACCGCCGGCTCGAGAATTTCTAGCACCCCTTCCCCCTTCGCGCTTAGACGCGCCTGTACCCCGAGAGGAAGCGTCAACATGGGCCGCGGCGTATGCCCGACGGGTGCTCCAAACACGATGGGAACGCCCAACGGTCCGAGAATCCGCACGCAAACATCACGCACCGTAGGACTCCCTGCAACCGGCGGTTCGCACTCTGGAAATTCGCCCATGACAATTCCCCGCACACTCACTAACTTGCCTGCCTGCTTCAGATGCATCAGCACCCGGTCTACTTGATAAGGCTTCATCGCGCGGTCTTCCAATACCAGGATCGCATCTCGCGTGTCCAACTCCCAAGGCGTTCCAATCGTCGCTTCCACCAGCGTCATTGCTCCACCGAGAAGGCATCCCTGCGCTTCGCCATCGATGATGGCCTCACCGCGCAAAGGAATCTTCCATCCCCGATCCGTCAGGCTAACAGCGGAGCGAAACGATTCCTCGTCGTATCCGCCCGGCACACCCGCGCCCGCATCGAAGCCCGCGGCCACCATCGGCCCGTAAAAAGTCACCCAGCCACACCGCTGCCACAAGAAAATCTGCAGTGACGTAAGGTCACTGAAGCCGATAATATTCTTTGGCTCGGAGAGGCCATCCGCCAAACGCTCGTCCAAAAGATATGTCGAGCCGTAACCTCCACGCAGCGCCACCAAACCATCCACTCGATCGTCGGCCAACCTACTCAATAATTCCGCCCGCCGATCCACCGCTGAACCCGCAAAATAACCCTCGGCAGATCGTGCAATCGCGCCCTCCAGCGAGAACCCCGCTCGTTTCAGCTCCGCAACACCGGCGCTAACCCGTGCCTCATTCGCCGGAGAAGCCGGAGCAAAGATGCCGAGCCGCGCACCCGTCCGAAGAACTTTGGGCTTGCGTGGAGACACGCCCGTGCGGACCAGCGAACCAGCGGAAGCGTTTTGGCTCATTCGTGGTGGCCCTCGAACGGCAAGACCTCAGTCATCACTCCTGGCCGGTTCAGTTGCGCCAGAATCGATTCCTGCTGTTTGTGACTCACATCCACTTCAAACTCCACGATGGCATTCGCACCCAGCATGGAAACGCGAAAGTGCTGCATGGCAAGTTTCAGACCGGCCATCAGGCGTTGGACTTCCGTACCTACGCTTTCCGCATGGCTGGTTGTGACCCGAAAAACCATCACGCGCCGCCGCAGATTGAAGCGATCCGCGACCCAGCCCACGACCACCAGGCCGAATAACACCAGGCCGGTGGCATACCCCGCCACGGCGTAAAGCCCGCCCCCAGCCGCCATGCCGATCGCGGCCTCGGCAAAAATCGTTGCCGCCGTCGTTAGTCCAACGACACTTCCACTTTCCCGCAGAATCGCCCCGGCGCCGAGAAACCCTATCCCCTGCACGATATTCGATGCGATCCGCGTGGTCCCCGTGTCTCCGAAGCGGTGCGCGATCTCTCCGGAAAGAATCGTAAACATCGCCGTACTCAAGCAGACGAAGAAGCTCGTGCGGATTCCGGCCGGGCGGCGGTGCAAATCGCGTTCCACGCCGATCGCGGCTCCCAGCACCGCCGCCAGCGTCAACCGCATCAGTATTTCGTGGAGAGGAAGCATCCTGGTGACGAGCTCTCGCCCGTTCGAAGGCGATTCTACTATCTACAACTTAAACTGCGTCAATTTCGCAAAATGGCGTGCTCTAGCGTGTATCTCGCTGCGCTTGAGCATCCGAAGCCGGTCCAAGCCAAACTTCTCCACCGCGAAGCTGCCCAGCACCGAGCCGTACACCATCGCTCTGCGCAACGAGGCGTCGCTCTTGTTACCAGCACTGGCCAGATAACCCATGAACCCACCCGCAAAACTGTCACCCGCCCCGGTCGGGTCGTGGGGCTCTTCCAGTGGAAACGCCGGCACGCAAAACACGCCGCGCTTGTCCACCAGCATCGCGCCGTACTCACCGCGCTTCACAACCAGCGTCGAAGGCCCCATCTTAAAAATATGCCGGGCCGCCCGCAGCAGGTTGTGCTCGCTGGAAAGCTGCCGCGTTTCCGCGTCATTGATCATCAGAATATCCACGTGCCGCAGCGTTTCTCGCAGCTCGGCGTTGGTGCGCTCGATCCAGTAATTCATGGTGTCCAGCGCCGCAATCTTCGGCCTTTTCTTGACTTGATGCAGAACGTCACGTTGGAGATCCGGCGCGATGTTCGCCAAAAACACATACGGCGACGTTCGATACCGTTCCGGCAAGCGTGGCTTGAAGTCCGCGAACACATTCAATTCCGTCGCTAGCGTCACGCGCTCGTTCAAATTCTCCGAATAGCGCCCGGCCCAGAAAAAAGTCTTCCCCGCCGCGCGCTCCAGTCCGTCGGTGTCTATGTGCCGCCCGCGGAAGATCTCCGCATCTTTCTCCGTGAAGTCCTCCCCCACAATGGCGACCAGGCTCACATGCGTAAAGAAACTGGCGGCAACCGCAAAGTAGGTCGCCGCACCACCCAATGCCCGCTCAACCCTCCCATACGGGCTTTCCAGCGCATCGAATGCCACCGAACCCACCACGAGTAGCGACACAGTTCTCTCCTAAGAAACGTATTTCTCAATGATGACGCCAAGCCGCTTCTTCGTCGCGCCGGGCACCAGCTTCAAATCCGTCACCAACGCATGCTGTAGCGCCGCCCCGCACTTGCAGTTCCGTTCCACCGGCATCGCGCGCACCGCCTCCCGCAGCACCTTCCGTGCGTTCTCCGCATTCTGGTTCAGCGTGGCGATGATTTGCGTCGCGGTCACCGATTCGTGCTCCGAGTGCCAGCAATCGTAGTCCGTGATCATCGCAATCGTCGCGTAACACAGCTCCGCTTCGCGCGCGAGTTTGGCCTCGGTCACATTGGTCATCCCGATCACTTCAAATCGCAACTGCCGATGTAAGTGGGCCTCCGCCAGCGTCGAAAACTGCGGCCCTTCAATGCACACATAGGTGCCGCGCCGATGCACTTTCACGCCACAGTGCACGCTGGCATCCGCCAGAATCCCCGACACCTGCGAGCATGTTGGCTTATCGAAGGCCACATGAGCCACCAGTCCGCCCCCGAAGAAGGTGGAGACGCGGTTCTTGGTGCGGTCGACAAACTGATCCGCCACCAAAAACTCTCCGGGCCGCAAGTCCTCCTGCAACGACCCCACGGCACTGACCGAAATAATCCTCTCGACCCCGAGTTCCTTCATCGCATAGATGTTCGCGCGAAAATTGATTTCGCTCGGCAAAATCCGGTGGCCCCGCCCGTGTCGCGCAAGAAACGCCACCCGCTTTCCCTCCAGCGTACCCAGCACGATAGCGTCCGACGGGTCGCCAAAAGGCGTCTTCACGCGAAGCTCACGAATGTCGCTCAACCCGGTCATGGCATACAGGCCGCTCCCGCCGATGATCCCGATCGTCGCCTTCGCCGCCACGCCCGCGCGCTTGCCCTTCTTCGTTTTCAACGCCGCCATTTCACGTGCCCCCCAAAATCTCCCAGCAACTCCTGTAGCAGCGGAACTTGCCCCGCCCGCAGTCGATCCGCGTCCATTCACTTCCTCAACTACCCAGTCCGCTCCTCGACAAAATCTCATTCACCGCCGCAAACGGATCCTTCTTCCTCTCCGCCACTTCCGCCGCCAACTTCGCCAAGCGCGCCTCGCCACCCGCGCCGCCCAGCGCCCGCTCCAACAGTCTCGACTCCACCAATTCAATCAACCGCCGCTTCCAATGTTCCACGTGTTTCTTTTGCCGTTCCCCACTCGCTTCAAAATGCTTCCGAAACTTCGCAATCGTCAAAGCGAGCGTGTCGATACCCTTATTCTCCGACGCAACCGTCCGAACCACCGGAGGATGCCATCCATCCCGCGGCATCACCAGCGAAAGCATCGCATGCAGTTGCTGCTCCAACCGGTCCGCCCCTCCCCGGTCAGACTTATTCAGCACAAAAATATCGCCAATCTCCATGAGCCCGGCCTTCATATTCTGAATATCATCGCCCAGCCCCGGCACCAGCATCACCACCACGCAGTCCGCCAGCCGCACGATATCAATTTCGTCCTGACCGACGCCAACGGTCTCGATGAGCACCTGCTGTTTACCCGCCGCGTCCAACAGCAGCGCCACCTCCGCGGTTGCGCGAGCCAACCCGCCCAGAAACCCGCGCGTCGCCATCGACCGGATAAACATCCCCGCATCGCCGGCGTGTCCCTGCATGCGAATCCGGTCGCCCAAAATCGCCCCGCCCGAATAGGGGCTCGTCGGGTCCACCGCTATCACTCCGACTTGTTCCTGTTGCCCCCGGTAGTACGCCGCCAAACGATCGACCAGCGTGCTCTTCCCGGTTCCCGGCGCGCCTGTCACACCCGTCAAATAGGCTTTCCCCGTGCGCGGAAATACCAGTCGAAGCAGTTCCTCTGTCTCCGGTTGATGATTTTCGATCGCCGTGATCGCGCGCGAAATCGCCAGCACGTCCCCGGCGCACACCCGCTCCGCCCAATTCTCAATCGGCTGCGGCATAGCTTTCCTGTGGGATTCTCGGCCAGGCCAGGGGCATCACCCTATTATTTCTTGCCGAGTAGCTGCCGGGCAATCACCAACTTCTGAATTTCGCTGGTACCTTCACCAATCGTGCACAGCTTCACGTCGCGGTAATACTTCTCCGCCGGATAGTCCTTGATGAAGCCATACCCTCCGTGAATTTGCACGCACTCGTTGGCCACGTGTACCGCTACTTCGCTCGCAAAAAGCTTCGCCATGCTTGATTCCCGCGTGAAACGCACATTCTTGCGATCCGCAAGCCACGCCGCCTGATACACCAGGAGCCGTGCCGCTTCCACCTGCGTCGCCATGTCCGCCAGCTTAAACTGGATGGCCTGAAACTCGCTGATCGCCTGCCCGAACTGCTTCCTTTGCTTCGCGTACTTTGTCGCTGCTTCCAGCGCCCCTTGCGCCATGCCCAGCGCCAATGCCGCAATCGAAATGCGCCCGCCGTCCAGAATCTTCAAGCTACCGACAAACCCCTCGCCCTCGGCTCCGAGCAAGTTCCCCGCCGGCACGCGGCAATCCGAAAAAATCACTTCCGACGTATCGCTCGCCCGCAACCCTAACTTGTTTTCCTTCTTTCCCGGCTTGAATCCCGCCATCCCTTTTTCCAGGATAAACGCG
>JBGOVR010000136.1:0-11801 GCA_041478205.1 Candidatus Acidiferrum sp. | reverse complement strand
GACCGCGTCACACCTTCCACGGCGGCGGGTTTCAGCATCGTGATGCTCGCGAACACCGACGCGGGCGACGCGTACACCGCCTCGGAATTTCAGAAAATGTTCCGGAACGCCGGATTTGCGAAGACGACGCTGCACCCTGTTTCGGAAATGCCGCATCAGGTACTCATCTCGGAGAAATAGGCCCTTGAAGAAAAAGAAGAAAGAAAAGACAAAGGCGACAAAGACAAAGATAACGAAGCGCGCGAACGGCAAAAATGGCGAAGCCAGACGCCGCGACCGGGCTTTGCGCGAACAGCTCGCGAACCTGTTGAAGGGGGGCGGAGCGCACATTCAGGTAATGGATGCGCTCGAAGGCTTTCCGCCGCAGAAACGCGGGACTTACGCGCAGGGCCTGCCACATACGGGATGGCAACTTCTCGAGCACCTGCGAATCGCGCAGTGGGACATCCTGGAGTTCAGCCGCAACCACAGACACGTATCACCCGAGTTTCCGGAGGGCTACTGGCCCAAAACACCGGCCCCGCGAACCGAGGAAGAGTGGACCGATAGCGTGGGGGCCTTTCGGCGCGACCTGCGGGACATGGTTCGCCTCGTCGAGAATGGCCGCATCGATCTCTACGCCAAGATTCCCCGCGGGCAGGGACAAACGATTCTGCGCGAAGCGCTGGTGCTGGCGGACCACAACTCGTATCATCTGGGACAGCTTGTGGATTTGCGGCGGTCGCTCGGAGCCTGGCCGGAGGCGTAGCGGCGATCAGTAGAGCGTCTTGTTTTCCTGCTGCTTCCATGCGAAGAAAATGGCCAGGGATTCGTCGCGAAGAAGCTGCGTCATGGCGACGCGCCGCGCGGCGGGCGGATGTTTGAGTTCGTCGTAGATGAAAGCGTCATCGAAACCTGCCGCGGCCGCGTCGGCGGCGGTGCCGGCGTAAAAGACGCGCGCAGGGCGCGCCCAATAGATAGCGCCGAGACACATCGGACACGGCTCGCACGTGGTGTAAAGGTCGCAGCCAGCCAGTTGAAAATCTGCGAGCGCACGGCAGGCTTCGCGAATGGCCACGACTTCGGCGTGCGCGGTAGGATCGTTGGTGGAAGTGACGCGGTTCGTGCCTTCGGCGATGATGTGCCCGTCTTTCACGATCATGGCGCCGAAAGGCCCGCCGCGACCCGAGCGGACATTTTCCAGGGCCAAAGCGATGGCGCGGCGCATGAAGTCTGCGGACATGGGGCGGTTTGCTGCGGCATTCAGCTTGCCCTTCTCCGCGGAAAATCGCAATGCAGTACACTCAGCCGTGCGCAGGAAGTCTCACTATCGCAGGCGCTTGCTGCAGTTAGAGGCCTAGCGGCGCGGAGCGCTTGCAAGAAATGAGATTGGCGGTAGGATGTAGCTGTGTTGGCAAGCAACGGATTTAGCGAAATTTGGGGGGACGCATGATCTGCATCGAAAACACAAGCCGGCGTGGATTCCTGAAAAACATGGTCGGAGCGGGAGCGTTTGTCCTGAGCGTCCGCGTGATGCCGGACAAGCTGTTTGCGGAAAGCACAGACGCAAGTGCGCCCGATCCCTCCGGGTCCATGGCAAAGGCGCCGCTGCAACCCAGCGTTTATCTGGCGATCGACACGGATGGAACGGCGTACATTGTCGCGCACCGGTCGGAAATGGGGAACGGCGTGCGCACCGCGCTGCCGCGCATTGTTGCGGATGAGTTGGATGCGGATTGGGCGCGCGTGAAGGTCGTGCAGGCCACCGGCGACGAAAAATACGGCGACCAGGATACGGATGGCTCGCACTCGGTGGTGAGCTTCTTCGTTCCGTTGCGTGAGGCTGGCGCGACGGCGCGGCTGATGCTGGTGCGCGCGGCGGCGCAGCAGTGGGGTGTGCCGGCGAAGGACTGCACGACGGAGTCGCACACGGTGGTGCACAAGGCGTCCGGGAAGAAGCTGGGGTATGGTGAGTTGGCGACCGCGGCTTCCAAACAGGAAGTGCCGAAGAAAGAAGAACTCAAACTGAAGCCGCGGAGCGAGTGGAAATACATCGGGAAAGGTGCGGCGGGTTACGACCTGAAGGATATGTGCACGGGGAAGGGCGCCTACGGACAGGACGCGCGCATGGACGGGATGCTATACGCCAGCGTGATGCATCCGCCGGTATTGGGCAGCAAGGTGAAGTCGATTGACGACAAGGCAGCGCTGGCAGTAAGCGGCGTGAAACAGACCGCAACGATCGATACCTACAAGCCGCCGGTTCTTTTCCAAGCGCTGGGTGGGGTCGCGGTGCTGGCGGACAACACCTGGGCCGCGATGCAGGGTAGGAAAAAATTGCAAGTGGAATGGGAAGTCAGCCAGCACGGCGTGTACAACTCAGGTCCCTACCGGAAAGAATTGGAAGAGACGGCGCGCAAGCCGGGCAAAGTTGTGCGTGAAGTTGGGAACGTCGATGCTGCGTTTGCGAAGGGCGGGAAGGTCGTCGAGGCAGAGTACTACGCGCCGCTGCTGGCGCATGCGTCGATGGAGCCGCCGGCCGCGCTGGCGGTGTACCGCGACGGCAAAGTAGAGGCCTGGGCGCCGACGCAAAATCCGCAGGGCGCTCGAGATGCGATCGCCCAGGCGGTGGGAGCGAAGAAGGAAGACGTGACCGTGCACGTCACGCTATTGGGCGGCGCGTTTGGCCGGAAATCATTTCCGGATTTTGCGGTGGAGGCCGCGGTACTTTCCAAGAAGACGGGAAAGCCGGTGAAAGTGGTTTGGAGCCGCGAGGACGACATCCGGTTCGACACCTACCACTCGGTTTCCGCGATGTACATGAAGGCGGCGCTTGGCGCGGATGGGAAACCCACGGCGTGGCTGCAGCGGACGGTGTTTCCTCCCATCGGGTCGACGTTCGACGCGAACGAGATGTATTCCAATGCGGACGAACTCGGCCTGGGCTTCAGCGACCTGCCCTACAATTTGCCGAATCATCGCTCGGAGAACGGCCCGGCGGCGGCGCACGTGCGCATCGGGTGGCTGAGGTCGGTGGCTAACATTTATCACGCCTTCGGGATACAGTCGTTTGCGGATGAATTGGCGTACGCGGCGGGCAAGGATCCGCTGGAGTACTCGCTGCAACTTCTGGGGCCGGACCGCATCATTCCAAAGAGCGAGCTGCCGAAGGACTACACCAACTACGGCGGCGATTACGAACAGTATCCCATCGACACGGCGCGCTTCCGGAAAGTGGTACAGCTCGCGGCGGAAAAGTCGGGCTGGGGCAAGAAAAAGTCCGGCAATGGATTCGGGATGGGAATCGCGATGCACCGCAGCTTTTTGACTTACGTGGCATCGGTGGTGCAAGTGCAGATCAACGACGCCGGGCGAGTGCAGATCCAGAGGGTGGATACCGCGCTGGATGCCGGGACGGTCGTCAATCCGGAGATGGTGCGGAACCAGTTCGAGGGCGCTGCGGTGATGGGTACGAGCATCGCGCTCTATGGAGAAATCACGGCGACGAACGGGGCGATCGACCAGTCCAATTTCAACGACTTCCAGGTAGCACGCATGAACACCGCGCCGCGCGAAGTCCACGTGCATATCGTGGAGAACGATGCGCCTCCAGGAGGCGTGGGCGAGCCGGGCTTGCCGGCGTTTGCACCGGCCTTGTGCAACGCGATTTTTGCGGCGACGGGCAAGCGCATTCGCGAGCTGCCGCTGTCGAAGGCGGGGCTGGCATAGAAGTTTTTCGGCGGAGCGCGATTGCTTGCCGGTGGCGCTTCGATTTCGACATTCTGCCAAGCTGGGGCGCCGCATGCTGCGCCCTACGGGAATGTGGACCGCCAATTGTGATTCCTTGCTCATGAAATTTTTCTTCCTTGCGGTTTCGTTGTTCCTGGCGGCAGTGCCTGCAACGGCGCAGCGCAGGCCCGTCCTTCCGCAGATCGACCTGCCGCATGCTTACTACTACCGCGAAATGTATCTTCCGCAGTTGACCAGCGGGCCAAGCAGCGTGGCTTGGTCACCGGATTCGCGTGAAGTGGTGTATTCGATGGCGGGATCGTTGTGGCGGCAGAAAATTGATTCCGGCGTTGCGCAAGAACTGACGGATGGGCCGGGGTATGACTATCAGCCGGATTGGTCGCCGGATGGGCGATCGGTCGTGTATTGCTCATATCAGAAGGATGCGCTGGAGCTGTGGCTGCTTGATCTTGCGACGGGAAAAACGCAGCAGGTTACCGAAGGCGGTGCCGTGAATGTGGAGCCGCGCTGGTCGCCGGATGGGAAGCGGATCGTGTTTGTATCGACGGCGTACAACAAACGGTTTCATATTTTTGCGGCTGAAGTGCGCGACGGCAAGCTGACGAATGTTGTGCGGGTGACAGGTGAAACGAAGAGTTCGCTTCCCCGCTACTACTACAGCGCGTTTGATACAGAGATCAGTCCGGTGTGGTCGCGCGACGGCGAAGAAATCGTTTTTATTTCCAATCGCGGGCACATTTATGGATCGGGCGGTTTTTGGCGGATGAAGGCGCAGCCGGGCGCGGAGGCGCGCGAAATTCACTACGAAGAGACGACGTGGAAAGCGCGGCCGGATTTTTCGCCGGACGGCTCGCGAATTGCTTACAGCTCCTATCTTGGCCGCAATTGGCACCAGCTTTGGATGATGCCGGCGAACGGCGGCGATGCATTTCCTGTTTCGTACGGCGATTGGGACGAAACGAACGTGCGATGGTCGCCAGATGGGAAGCAGCTTGCGTTTATCTCGAACCGAAACGACGAGACCGAATTGTGGCGGCAAACGATACCCGGCGGCGAACAACATCGCGTGGCGACCGTCCATCGAGAATACATACGCGCGCGAGGGACCCTGCGCCTGCGCGTCATGGATGCGGCGGGGCGCGAAACACACGCCCGAGTGTCCGTGACCGATGCCGCGGGACGTTTCTATGCGCCGCACCACGGGTGGGTGTACGCCGACGATGGATTCGATCGCGCCGAGCAGCCGTTCGAAGCGCATTACTTTGATCCTGCCAGCTATCGCGAACTAGAAGTGCCGCCAGGAGAAATCACCGTCGAAGCGATGAAAGGCTTTGAATATGCGCTCGAAAAGCGCACGGTCAACGTCAGACCGGGGCGAGACGCGAATGTGGTGATCCAGTTGCGGCCGCTGGCGTCTTCGGCAGACCAGAAAGACCACTGGATTAGCGGTGATTTGCACGTGCACATGAATTACGGCGGGATGTATCACAACACGCCCGCGCATTTGGTGGAGCAAGCGGAGGCGGAGAATTTGGGCGTTGTGAACGATTTGATCGTGAACAAGGAACAGCGCTTTCCGGACATTGCGTACGACGGCAAACAGCTTGATCCGGCTTCGAAACCGGATGCGCTGGTGTTTCACGGGCAGGAATTCCACACGAGCTACTGGGGTCATCGCGGGTTGCTAGGATTGCGAGGCAACATCCTCTTGCCGGGCTATGCGGGGTATCCGAATACGGCGGCGGCGAGTTTGTATCCGATGAATGCGGATGTCGCGGACATGGGGCATGCGGAGGGCGCGCTCATTGGAGCGGTGCACCCGTTTGATGAGGAGCCACAGCCGTTTGCGAATCCACCGCAAAAGATCACGGATGAACTGCCGGTGGACGTGGCACTGAGGAAACTCGATTACATGGAGATCGTGGGGTTCAGCGATCACCGCTCGACGGCGGCGGTGTGGTATCGATTGCTGAATCTAGGCTTCCGGATTCCGGCGGGCGGGGGGACGGATGCGATGGCTAACTTTGCGTCGTTGCGGGGGCCAGTGGGAATGAATCGGATTTACGCGCGCGTGCCGGATGGGCCGGTAAAAATCGAGACTTGGCTTGGGGCGCTGAAAGAAGGGCGGACGTTCGCTACGAATGGGCCGCTGCTCGATTTTTCCTTGGGGGGACAAGCGATCGGCGGTGAGTTGAAGTTTTCTGAGCCGCAAACAGCCATTTCATTCAAGGCTGCAGTGCGCTCGATCGTTCCGATCGATCATTTGGAAGTGGTATGCAATGGCCGCGTCATTCAAACGTTGTCTCTAAATGCAGCGCGGGACGCAGCGGATGTCAATGGAACGCTGCCGTTGAAGGAGAGCGGTTGGTGCGTGCTGAGGGCCTCGAGCGACAGAGCGGAATATCCGGTGCTCGACAACTATGTGTATGCGACGACAAGTCCGATCTACGTGACGGTCGGCGATCAGAAGCCGCGTTCCGGTGAGGACGTAAAGTATTTTGTGGCCTGGATCGATCGGGTGATCGAGGCGACTTCACAGTATCCGGACTGGAATTCGGCGGCGGAGAAGGAATACGTGCTGAAACGGTTGGCCGAAGGGAAAGCGGTGTTCGAGAAAATGGAGTAGGCAGAACCTTGGCGACAGGCGAGAGTATCGTCTTGCCGACGGACATGAGTTGAAATTTCGATGAGGCGCAGCGAAATCGTTGCGCGGTTATTTTTCCGCAAGCTGCTAGACTGCGCCCCGCGGCTCGGGACCGTCCAGTTCGATCGCGCGAAAGAACGGAAGGGGAAACGAAATGCTGGAGCGTAATTCGGCGAGGGCTTTTCGCGTGGGCATTGCGGGCCCGGTCGGCTCGGGTAAGACCGCGCTGGTGGATCGATTGAGCCGGCGGCTGTGGCCCAAGTGCAACCTGGCGGTAGTCACCAACGACATTTATACGAAGGAAGACGCGGAGTTTTTGCTTCGGCAGGGTGTGCTGCCGGCGGAACGGGTGCGCGGAGTCGAGACGGGTGCCTGCCCGCATTCGGCGATCCGCGAAGATGCTTCGATGAATTTGCAGGCCATTGCGGAATTGGAAGATAGTCTGCCGGGGCTGGAACTGATTTTTGTGGAAAGCGGAGGCGACAACCTGGGGGCGGCGTTCAGTCCGGAACTGGTGGATGTTTGGATCTTCGTGATCGACGTGGCGGAAGGAGACAAGATACCGCGCAAGGGCGGGCCGGGAATTATGCGATCGGACTTGTTGCTGATCAACAAAATTGATCTTGCGCCTTACGTCGGGGCTTCACTGGAAGTGATGGATCGCGACTCGCGCAAGATGCGTGGCGACCGGCCATTTTTGTTTACGAATTTGCGAGAAGACGCTGGGCTCGATAAGGTAATCGAATGGCTGGAAGAGAAACTGCGGTTGCCTGGGGATTTGCGGAGGCCGCTGATTGATGCGCATGCTCCTTACGTGGGGCACCCTCACACGCATGGGGACGGACACGAGCATCATCACTAGGGGAAGAATGTTATGGATCCCGATGTGCACCTTCAGAATTTCGAGCGTGATCTTGCCGATCTGCGGCTTTTGCATTTGGCTGACAGCGCACTACCCATTGGAGGGCTGGCACATTCGTTTGGGTTGGAGTCGCTGGTTTCGCAGGAGTTGCTACGTGTGAGCGACTTGCCGGAGTTTCTGCGCGGTTTTCTGGAAGAAGCGGGAATGGTGGAGGCGGTATTTTGCCGGGAAGCAGTTCGGCTCGTGAGAATAGGCGAAGGGAAACTCTGCACGGACCGGTGGGTGGAGCTGAACGACAGATTGGGTGCGCTGAAACCGGCAAGAGAAAGCCGGGCGGGAAGCGCGTCGCTCGGGAACAACTTCTTGGCCGCGGCGGCTGCGCTTGGCGATTTTGCGATGCTGAGAGAAACGCTGGAAGCCTCGAAGCAAGCAGGAATCTCCGTTCATCACAGCTTGGCGTTTGGCCTCGCCAGCGGCGTGCTGGGATTCGCCGAGGATCGGGCGGTGCTTGCTTACCTGCATCAATCGATCACGAGCATGGTATCGGCGTGCCAGCGGCTTTTGCCGTTGGGACAAAGCGCGGCGACGAGGATTCTGTGGAATCTGAAGCCGGTGATTTTGGAGATGGCAAACCGCAGCGCGACATGCGCGGTTGATGATGTTTGCTGCTTCATGCCGCTGCTGGATTGGGGCGCCATGGAGCATCCGGCGCTGCGGACACGCCTGTTCGTCAGTTGAGGTTGCGCAATGGAGATGATAGCCGGCGTTGCGGAAACCGAGCGCGGTGGGAAACCCGCCCTTTCCCTGCCAAACCATGTCCAGGCCTCACTGCGGCTCGATTTCGCCCGCGAGGAACTGACCGGACGCACAGTGCTTGCCGCAAGCCGTCAAGAACCTCCACTTAGAGTCGTGCGCGCCTTTGCGCTGGAAGATGGCGCTGCGATGGTTCATCTTCACAATGTATCCGGCGGGTTGCTGGGTGGAGACCGGCTGGGACTGACGGTGAATGTCGGCGCGGAAGCCTGCGCGCAGATCACGACGACCGGTGCCACACGAATCTATCGACCGCGGGAGGAATCTCTGGTCACAACACAGTCGAATGAAGTTGCCATTGGCGAAAACGCGCTGCTGGAATATCTGCCCGACCCGTTGATCCCTTTCGCAGGAGCGCGCTTCTCTCAGAGGACTTCAATTCAACTATCACGAGGCGCGGGGTTGTTCTGGTGGGAAATCCTGGCACCGGGGCGGGAAGCGCGCGGGGAGATATTCGAATATGCAAGCGTGGAACTGAAAACAGATTTGGTGGCAATCGGACGGCCCATCGCAGTCGAGCGGGTGCGAATCGAGCCTGGGAATCACAGCGTCTCCTCGGTGGCACGGCTCGGGCCGTACCGGACTTGGGCGACTTTCTATATTTGTCGCGTGGGACTGGAAGCGCGCGCGTGGCTTGAGGTGGAACGCAATTTACGCGAGACGGTAGAACAATTTTGCGTGCCGAGTAGGACGCTATGGGGAATCAGCACGCTCACCGCGCATGGATTGGTGGTGCGGTGTGTGGCGAGCCGGGGCCGCGACGTTCTCCCGGGGCTACATGCGCTGTGGCGGGCGGCAAAACGGCAATTGTATGGGCGAGATGCGGTGCCGCCGAGAAAAGTGAATTGACGCTGGTCTGGCGGATCGGCACGGAACACGACCCGGAGATTTGGGACAGAGGGCTGCCTTGCACTTAACGCCGCGTGAACAAGAAAAACTGATGATCGCTTTCGCGGCGGATTTGGCGCGGCGCCGGCAGGCTCGTGGACTGAAACTTAACTATGTGGAAGCGGTGGCTGTCCTGTCCGCCGAGATGATGGAAGCTGCGCGCGATGGAAAGAGCGTTGCCGAAATCATGAGTTTCGGAGGGAAGATTCTTACGCGGGAGCAGGTGATGGAAGGCGTCGCGGAAATGATCCACGAGGTACAGGTGGAGGCGACGTTTCCGGATGGGACGAAGCTGGTGACCATTCACGATCCGATCCGATAGGTGTGGCAGGGGGTAACGAACGCCCACCTCCCTTTCGAACGTTAGGGTAAACAGAAGGCGGCCGCTACGAGGAGAGATTGTGAAACCGGGTGAGTATTTTCTGGACGAAGCCGCTGGGCCGATTCAGGCGAATGTGGGGCGGCGAACCACACGACTGCTGGTGAAGAACACCGGAGACCGGCCGATTCAGGTCGGGAGCCACTATCATTTTTTTGAAGCCAACCGAGCTTTGGGATTCGAGCGTTCCGCGGCATACGGTATGCGACTGAATATTCCAGCGGGAACAGCCGTTCGCTTCGAGCCCGGGGAAGAAAAAGAAGTGGAGCTCACCGAGTTTGGCGGAGGACGCGTGATCCAGGGTTTCAACGGATTGGTGGAGGGCGCGCTGGCGGCTCCTGGGGCGCAGGAGCGGGCGCTCGGTCGAGCGAAGAAGGCAGGTTTTGCGTTTAGCGGAGACGAGGAGGAGCGTTGAGCCTGAGCATTCCGCGGCGGACGTATGCGGATCTGTACGGCCCGACGAGGGGCGATCGGATTCGCTTGGCCGACACCGATTTGGTGATTGAGGTCGAGAAAGACTTCACGCACTACGGCGATGAAATCACTTTCGGCGGCGGGAAAGTGATTCGCGACGGGATGGGACAGAGCAGCAGCGCGTTGAGAGAAGGCGAGCGCGGCGCACTCGATCTGGTCATCACGAACGCCGTGATTCTCGATCATTGGGGGATCGTCAAAGCGGATATTGGGATCAAGAACGGGCGGATCGTGAGCGTCGGCAAGGCTGGAAATCCCGATACGATGGACGGAGTTGATCCGGAACTTGTCGTCGGCGCCGGAACAGAAGTGATCGCCGGGGAAAATCTAATCGTGACGGCCGGCGGTGTGGACAGCCACATTCATTTCATCTCGCCGCAGCAGGTGTATGAAGCAATTTCCAGCGGCATCACGACGATGATTGGTGGAGGAACAGGGCCAGCCACCGGCACGGCTGCGACTACGTGCACGCCGGGAGCTTGGAATCTGGCGCGAATGCTCCAAGCCGCCGAGGCCTGGCCGATGAACTTCGGATTTCTCGGCAAGGGGAATGCGGCGACAGGCGCGCCACTCGCCGAACAAATCGAGGCGGGCGCGTGCGGACTGAAGTTGCACGAGGACTGGGGAACGACGCCGGCAGCGATCGATGCGTGTCTCAAGGTAGCGGACGAATTTGACGTCCAGGCTGCGATTCATACGGATACGATCAACGAATCGGGTTTTCTGGAAGCGACGGTAGCGGCGATTAACGGACGGGCCATCCACACATATCACACCGAGGGGGCGGGGGGAGGCCACGCTCCAGACATCATTGCGATCGCTTCGCATCCGAATATTCTTCCGTCGTCGACGAATCCCACGCGGCCTTACACCGTGAACACGATCGCCGAGCATCTGGACATGCTGATGGTGTGCCACCATTTGAACTCGCAGGTGCCGGAAGACGTGGCGTTCGCGGAAAGCCGGATTCGGCCGGAAACCATCGCAGCGGA
This sequence comes from Candidatus Acidiferrum sp., assembly GCA_041478205.1. Lineage (GTDB taxonomy): Bacteria > Acidobacteriota > Terriglobia > Acidiferrales > UBA7541 > Acidiferrum. The sequence continues at coordinate 1,020 of JBGOVR010000136.1, read as the reverse complement.
AGATATTTTGCACGACATGGGAGTGCTCAGCATGTTGTCCAGCGATTCGCAGGCGATGGGACGGGTCGGCGAAGTCGTCATACGCACATGGCAAACGGCGCACAAGATGAAGACGCAGCGCGGTCCGCTGCCCGAAGATTCGGGCCGCAACGACAATCAGCGCGCGAAACGGTACGTCGCCAAGTACACGATTAATCCGGCGATCACCCACGGCATGGCGTCGGAGATCGGCTCGATCGAGCCGGGAAAATTGGCGGACATGGTGCTGTGGAAGCCGACGTTTTTCGGAGTGAAGCCAGAGATGGTGGTCAAAGGAGGATTCATCGCCTGGAGCGCGATGGGCGACGCCAACGCTTCGATCCCGACGCCGCAACCCGTGGTGTACCGGCCGATGTTCGGGAGTTTTGGCGGAGCCATGGCGGCGACCAGCGTTACGTTTGTCTCTCAGGCGGCTCTTTTGGCGGGCTTGCCACAAAAGCTTGGACTGAGAAAAATGATCGCAGCGGTGCGAAATTGCCGGCGTATCGGAAAGAAAGACATGATCCACAACAGTGCTATGCCGAAGATCGACGTGGATCCGGAGACGTACGAAGTGCGCGCCGATGGAGAGTTGCTCGCTTGCGAACCAGCGCAGGCTCTGCCAATGGCGCAACGGTATTTCTTGTTTTGATCCGCGGTTCTTGCCGCTTGTTCTGTGACGAAGCTGGTGGGCTCGTTGACGGTTGATGAGCGCCGGGCATAGGATGGCAGAGGTGTTAGTGGAGGAGACATGGCAAAGAAGAGCAAGCTCACGCAAGTCGCGGTGAAAATAGGGACTGCCATGGGCAAAGCTGATCGTACGGCTCACAAGGTTGCCAAGGCAGGATTGCTTGCCAAGAAAGAGCTTGAGGACATATCGAAACAAGTCGAGGGCCTCAAGCGGCAATTACAGAAGACCGCGAAGCGTTTGACACGCGCCCTGCGATAGTTAGTTTTGGTGGGCCCGCCAGGATTTGAACCTGGGACCAACGGATTATGAGT
>JBGOVR010000024.1:0-41028 GCA_041478205.1 Candidatus Acidiferrum sp. | reverse complement strand
CGGAAAGCCGTCCATGGCTTTGAAGATTCCGATGAAATCGCGGCGCTGGAACGGCAGCAGCCTGTCGAGGGCTGCAACGCGAGCTTCCTTGGTATCGGCCAGGATCATTTCCTGGATGGCGCGCTGTCTTTCGTGACTTCGCTCGGGCTGCTCGAAGTCGGTGAAAAACATGTGCTCCGTGCGGCACAAACCGATGCCTTCGGCGCCGAACTCGCGGGCCTTGCGGGCGTCCTGTGGCGTATCGGCGTTGGTGCGTACGCGCAGGCGGCGGGTTTCATCGGCCCACTTCATCAACGTAGCGTATGACTTTGGGAATTCGGGAGTTACGAGAGGCATCTCGCCGGCATAGACCAGGCCTTCGCTGCCATCCAAAGTGAGCCAATCACCCTCCTTGATGGTCTTCCCGGACGCGGTCATGGATTGTGATTTGTAGTCGATGTCGAGGGAGTCGGCTCCGACCACGCAACATTTGCCCCAACCGCGGGCGACGACGGCCGCGTGACTCGTCTTCCCGCCCGTGGCTGTCAGGATTCCTTGGGCCACGGCCATTCCTCCGACATCCTCGGGACTGGTTTCCCGCCGGACTAGGATTACTTTGTCACCGCGACCTGCCCACTCTTCTGCTTTGGCCGCGGAGAAGACGACTTTGCCGACGGCCGATCCGGGGACGGCGTTGATGCCCCTGGCCAGGATTCGGGATTCGAGTGACTTCTTGTCCACCTTGGAATCGATCACGGGATAGAAGAGGCGCTCGATGTCTTCCGGCTTGATGCGCTCGATGGCCTGCTCTTTCGTAATCAATTTCTCGTTGGCCATGTCCACGGCGATGCGGAACGCGGCTGCCGGCGTGCGTTTTCCGGTGCGCGTCTGCAACATGTAGAGGGTGCCGTCTTCGACGGTGAATTCCATGTCTTGCATGTCGGTATAGTGCTTCTCAAGTTTCACTCGAACTTTTTCGAGTTGCGCGTAGACCTTCGGCATGGCCTTGGCCATTTCGCTGAGATGCATGGGAGTGCGGATACCGGCGACGACGTCTTCACCCTGGGCGTTGACGAGGTAGTCTCCGTAGAAGAGTTTTTCGCCGGAGCTGGGATCGCGTGTGAAGCACACGCCGGTGCCCGAGGTGTCGCCGGTGTTTCCGAAGACCATCTGAACGACGTTGACCGCCGTGCCGAGGAGTCCGGTGATTTTTTCGACGCGGCGATAGGTCACGGCTTTTTCTGCCATCCACGACCCGAACACAGCGCCGACGGCGCCCCAGAGCTGGTCGATGGGATCGTCCGGGAAGTCCTTACCGGTCTTCTGGCGGAAGTTCGCTTTGTATTCCGCGACCAGTTCTTTCCAGCCGTTGGCGGAGACGGCGGTATCTTCCTTTACGCCCAGCTTCTCTTTTAGCGCTCGCAGGCGATGCTCGAGATCTTCCTTCGGAAGCTCCATCACGACGGTCAAATACATCTGGACGAAACGGCGATAAGCGTCGTAAGCGAAGCGCTCGTTTTTCGTGGCCCCGGCAAGCCCCTGCACGGAGCGATCGTTCAAGCCGAGGTTGAGAATCGTCTCCATCATTCCCGGCATGGATCGCGCGGAGCCGGAACGCACGCTGACCAGGAGCGGGTTCTTCGGGTCACCGAGCTTTTTGCGAGTGACTTTTTCCAAGTGCGCCACGTTCTGGGTGACCTGTTTTTTCAGCTCGGCGGGATACTTCTTTCCGTTTTTGTAAAAATAGTCGCAGGCCTCGGTGGAAATGGTGAACCCCGCAGGCACTGGGAGACCGATCCTGGTCATCTCGGCCAGCCCCGCGCCTTTTCCGCCCAGGAGATCCCGCCAAGTTCCGTCGCCTTCCGCTTTACCCGAGCCAAAGAAATAAACCCATTTAGTCACTGGTTTCCTCGCCTTCGATTTGTGTTGCGTTACGAATTCCTTGCCACCGAATCGCGTCTTGCCGCGCAGGGAGTTGCGACTGTCGGCGCGCCGACTTCCGTTGGCGCACTAAATTCTTAAATAAACACTTTAGATATTCAGGGTCGCTCGTCGGCACCAATCTCCGAGAAATCGGCCACGGTCGTAAACTCACGTAAGAGTTCAGATAGCAATGCGAGACGATTCTTCCGCACGGCTTCGTTCTCGGCCATCACCATCACTTCCTCGAAGAAACGATCTACTGCCTTCCGCAATCCGGCGATGCGTTCCAATGCTTGTTCGTAGTGCCCGGCACGTTTCTCCGCCTGAACTTTGGACGCCGCTTCGCGTCCCGCGGCGAACAGTTCGCGTTCGGCGTCGCTCTCGAACAAAGCGACCTGGACACTGGCAGCATCGCCAGTCTTCATGTTGGACTTCTCGAGGATCTTGCGGATGCGTTTGAAGGAGACCGCCAGGGGCTCAAAATTCTTGGACTTGCGGATCGCGCGCAAGGCGGCCAGCCGCTTTTGTGCATCGAGGAGATCGTCGGCTCCCGCGCGGAAGACCGCGTTGACTTCGTCGTAGGCAAAGCCGGAGCGTTCGCGGAAAACGTATCTGGCACGATCCAGGATGAAGTCGAGGATCTGCGTTTCTTGGGCCGGCGTGACGCCGCGCTTTGGCGCATGGGTTACCAGAGCCTTGGCGGCTGCGCCGATGGCCAGCGACAAGGAAACTGGTAGCTTCTTCTCCAGGATGATCTTTACGAGTCCCAGGGCGGCGCGCCGTAGCGCATAGGGGTCGCTCGATCCGGTAGGGACGACGCCAACGGTGAAACAGCCGACGATGGAGTCCAGCTTGTCGGCCATGGCGATGGCGCAGCCGATCAGATTGCGCGGGATCGGATCGTCCAAGCCGACCGGGCGGTAGTGATCGTAGATGGCGTCGGAGACATCGTCCGCTTCGCCCTGGGCCCGGGCGTACAAGCCGCCGACGATTCCCTGCAGTTCGGGGAATTCGCGCACCATCTCGGTGGTGAGATCGCACTTGGCGAGTTCGGCGGCGCGGTCGGCGTCGGCAACGTGGGCGTGGAGCATGCCGAGATTGAACCACTGCTCCGTGAACCAACGGGCGATGGTGCGGACGCGTTCGACCTTGTCGCGGTAGCTGCCGAGGCGCGATTCGTAGGTGACCTTGGCGAGCTTGGGGAGATAGTCGGCGAGCCGACATTTCTGGTCGGAGGCCCAGAAGAATTGTGCGTCCGCGAAACGGGCGTGCAAGACGCGCTCATGCCCTGCTCTGACTAGGCCCTTGGGGTCCTTCGCTAGATTGATGACCGCCAGGAAATGTGGCGCCAGCTCTCCATTGCGCTTCTCCAGGGCGAAATACTTCTGGTGATCCCTCATGACGGTGACCAGAATTTCGTCCGGCAGGCCGAGGAAGGCTGGATCGAAGGCGCCTTCGATCACCGTGGGATATTCGTTGAGATAGGCCACCAGCTTTAGAAGCTCGGGGTCTTCGTGGAGGCGGTACCCGCTGCTCTTGGTATGCGCGGCGAGTTCCCGTGCGATTTTCTCGCGGCGCAGCGCGGGGCGGACGATGACGCCGTTGGAGTGGAGCTTTTTTTCGTAGTCGGCAAAGCTCTGTACGCGGATTGCCGGCGCTCCCAGGAAGCGATGGCCGCGCGTTACGTCTCCCGCAAGGACGCCACCGAACGACAGCTTGAGCGGCTTTCCGTCAAACACCGCCACAATCCAGCGGATGGGCCGGATGAAGCGGGCGCCGCCGAGACCGGTCCAGGTCATTGAACGCGGCCAGGAAAGATCGTGAATGGCGCGGGGCAGAATCTCGCTGAGGATTTGCTCGGAGGTGCGGCCGCGCTTGACCTGTTTCGCGGCCAAGTATTCGCCCTTGGGGGTCTTGACCACATAGATTTCGTTGAGGCGTAGGCCTTGTTTTTCCGCGAAGCTCACGGCGGCGCGTGTCGGCTCGCCGACCGAATCGTAGGCCACCGACTTGGGGGGGCCGGTGACTTCCTGCACGACGTCTGCTTGCTTGACCAGCAGACCTCGCACCCAGGCCGTGAGGCGTCTCGGTGCGCTGAAGGTTTCGACGCTCACGCCTTCAAGCAAGTTCTCAGCGGTCAGTAATTTCTCTAGATTTGCTTTAAGTTCTTCTTCGGCCTTGGGTAGCATCCCGGCGGGGATCTCTTCGCAACCAATTTCGAAGAGCAACTCCGCTCTTTTTTCTTCTGAGGGAATACCGACGGGCTTCCGCGGGGTGGTTTTCATGGGCGCACCTCGCGGCGTACTGTGGCGCCGCCGATCTGCTCCAGGTACGCTGCGGCCGTGCGACACGCCGCAGCCCTCACGCGGGCCATCAGCGCGGCACGCTCGGTCGTGGAGATTACGCCGCGCGCATCCATCAAGTTGAAGAGATGGGAGCACTTCAAGCAGTGGTCGTAGGCAGCCAGCACAGGATACCGCGCGCGGCCCTTCCCTTCCGTCGCCGCAAAACCTTCAAGTAGTTCTTTAGCTTGCTTCTCGTGCAACTCGAACTCCGACCGAATTGCCGCGGCATCGCTGCGGTCGAAGCTGTACTCCGAGAGCTGCTGTTCTTCGGCGAGCCGGATATCTCCGTAGGTCTTGTCCGAGGACCACCGAAGGTCGTAGACGCTATCGACTCCCTGGAGGAAGGCACAGATGCGCTCGAGTCCATAGGTGAGCTCGACGGATATGGGATCGAGGTCAATGCCGCCGCTCTGCTGGAAGTAGGTGAACTGCGTGATCTCGAGCCCATCAAGCAAGATCTGCCAACCGATCCCCCAGGCTCCCAGGGTCGGCGACTCCCAGTTGTCTTCCTCGAAGCGAATGTCGTGTTCTTTGAGTTCGATTCCGATCGCCGCGAGGCTCTTCAAGTAGACGTCCTGAACGTCCACGGGTGAAGGTTTAAGAATTACTTGAAATTGCAGGTGCTTGTAGAGTCGGTTGGGGTTCTCTCCGTAGCGGCCGTCGGCGGGCCGACGGCTGGGCTGCGCGTAGGCCACGCGGTACGGGGCCGGACCAAGCACGCGAAGGAACGTCTCTGGGTGCATGGTTCCGGCACCCACCTCCACGTCGTAGGGCTGCTGCAAGACGCAGCCTTGCCGCACCCAAAACTGGGAGAGCTTCAAGATCAAATCTTGAAACGTCAGGCCGCGAGTCCTATTCTCAGGTTTTACTTTAACTTTCAAGTCGTCTCCAAAAGTGGCCGAGCTCCCAGCTTTCGCTCGGTGTGATGCTCAATCCAATCGAGTGCGGCCTCGCGAAGCTCCTGGATATCCAGCTTCTGCGATTCGACATTTGTAATTCGATCGAGCCGCTCTCCCGCAAAGCGTTCCGCGATCTTGCGCGCCGGCAAGTGCAGCGGCCTCATGCCGGGGCGGCGGCACTTTTCGCAAAACAGGCCATCCTCCCACGGAGCGTGATACGCCGCCTGCGAGCCAAAAGTCGTCCCACACTGCGAGCATTGATCGAACCGGGGCAACCAGCCTCCCAAGCGAACCGCCCAGAAGGCGAAATAGGCCAGGGGCAGGGTCCAATCCCTGGTTCGCTCGATCTCGCGGGCCGTCAGCAGGATCAGTCGAAACATGGGTTCCGCCGCTTCGTGCTCCGGCAAAATCAGTTCCGAGATTTCGCTGACTACCGCCAGGCCGGTGCTCAAGCCGTAGTCGCTCTGCGCCTTGTGAAACGATTCCAGCAGATCGCACTGCTGAATGCGCACCAAATCGCGCGTTTCCCTCTCCACGTACCAGATCTGCACGTGAGAAAGAACCTCCAGCGTGGAGCCGTAGCGGTTCTTTAGCCGGCGCGCGCCGCCAGCCACGCCCCGCACGCGCCCGGACGAACGGCCGAGAAAACTCACCAGGCGATCGGCCTCGCCCAGAGGAAAAGTTTTCAGGATAATGGCTTCCGTTTCCCGGGCGGGCATTCGTTGTCGGCGCGCCGACGCTGCGTCGAACACCTTACAAGATTGGTCCGAATCGCACGCTCACGCAGGACTAGTTTACTTACCATACGAAGTGCCGTCGCGCAATCCTTCCGTCGAAAAAAGCTAGCACTTTGCGATATGACGCCGCGGAACTCATTCGCTTATGAGGTTCCCTACCAGCGAATCGAAAGCGCCGCAGCCGACGAGAACGGAATTGCGCCGTGCACTCACGCGATACCGGGGCAACAGCATTCTCGGTAGGATTTTTCTGCGTGAGGGCGCCCTGCCCCGCTCCCGGAGCGATTTCGCGGCTAGCAGCACTGCCGGTGCGGCCTGGCTTCCGCAGGGTTTCCCAGTTCGCCCGGACGTGGTAGCAGCGATTTCGCCGCTGCCAGCGAGAAAACTCCCGGCTACAACGTTCTGTTAACCTGCCCATTTTCGTTGCAAGGATTATCGGACGCTGCGCCGCATCGAAGCGCCTTTCCAAAGCTGCAGCTTTTCGCTACTCTGACACGTTCTTATTCATGTTCATCCCACTCAAAGATCTAAACCCCCGGCGCGGCTATCCATTCGTCAATACGGGTTTGATTCTGGCGAACGTGGCCGTATTCATCTATCAACTCACGCTTCCGCTGCAGGCCTCCAAGATGTTCGTCGCTGCCAACGGAAGTGTTCCGGCACGCTTCCCGGCGTGGTTGGGCGGCCATGCCCCATTTGAGGTGGCATTTCTGCCGCTGGTGACCAGCATGTTTCTCCACTCCGGGATCGCCCATATCCTGGGGAACATGCTGTTCCTGTGGATCTTCGGCGACAATGTCGAGGACTTCTATGGGCACGTCACGTATTTGTTCTTTTATCTCGCGTGCGGGGTTGGCTCGGGGCTATTCCATGTTCTTTTCAACCTGCATTCGGCGCTCCCGGCGATCGGGGCCAGCGGAGCGATTTCCGGAGTGATGGGAGCGTATTTGTTGCTGTATCCGAGGTCGCGCATCCTTACCCTAGTATTTGTGTTTCTCGTGCCAATACCCGCGGTGATCATTCTAGGTGGCTGGTTCGTAATGCAGTTTCTTTCCGCGATCGGGTCTTTTGGTACGACGACTACGGGCGGGGTCGCGTGGTGGGCTCACGTCGGAGGATTTCTTATGGGAATGCTACTGACTAGTCTTGCGGAGCGACGCCGCTAGTGGGAAGTGGAAGAGTAGAACAGTTGAAGAGTGGAGCAGCGTCGCTGTTCATGCGGATGTAAGGTGTTACTTTAGATTGCTCTCCAATGACTCGTCACGAATTCGGCGATCCAATCTCCAACCTCAACTGTCTTCTTGTCTCCCCCTAGATCGGATGTCAAGTAGTTCTTGAGCAATGCTGCCTTCACGGCTTCGTGAAGAACTGACGCTTCCTTCTTCCATCCCAGGAACTCCAGCAGCATAGCTGAAGTAAGAATTGAACCCAACGGGTTGGCGACACCTTTGCCCGCAATGTTTGGCGCGGAGCCGTGCACGGGCTCGAAGAGCGATGTCCTTCCCGGATGGATGTTACCGGAAGGCGCCAAGCCGAGGCCCCCGGCCAACTGGGCGCCAAGGTCGCTGATAATGTCTCCGAACAGGTTGCAGGTGACGATGATGTCGAACTGGCCGGGATCGCGCACGATCTCCATGGCGAGGGTATCAATATAGAGGTGACGAGAGTCGATTTCGGGATACTCCGGCCGCACCTCCTTGAACACGCGCTGCCAGAGGTCGTGGGCAAAGGTCATGGCGTTGGATTTGTCGCTCATGCACAGGCGCTTCAGCTTGTTCTGCCGAGCGTAGTCGAAGGCATAGCGGATGATCCGCTCGACCCCTTTGCGGGAGTTCATGTCCTCCTGAACGGCAATCTCGTCGGGAGTGCCCTTCTTAAAGAAACCGCCCACGCCCACATAGAGGCCCTCGGTGTTCTCCCGAAACACGATCAAGCGGATGTCGCGCTGGGTGCGGTCACGGAGAGGGGTCAGGCGGTCGTGCAGCAATTCCACGGGCCGGGCGTTGACATAGAGGTCGAGCTTGAAGCGTAGGCCCAATAGGATATCCGCAGCGTGCTGGTTGGTGGGCACTCGGGGATCACCCAGTGCACCGAAGAGGATGGCGTCAAACTCATCGCGGAGCATCTCCACGGCCCCGGACGGAAGCGTGATGCCCTCGCGCAAATACTTTTCCGCGCCCCAGTCAAATTCTACAAACTCAAAGGGCCGGCCAGCCGATGCCGCCACCGCTCGTAATACCTTGACGGCTTCCGGGGTGACCTCTTTCCCGATACCGTCGCCGGGAATTACCGCAATCCGGGCAGCGGGACCTCCGACGCGCAGGGGAATCTTTGGCACAGAGAGTTCCTCCTCTGAAAAACTGTCGCGGACGATCCCGCGCCGCGAATCAAGCCAGGCGTTCGGTGCGCACCGTGAGCTTCTCGATGCGATCGAGGCGCGGCGCGTAGCCGATCCCGGGCCCGGTGGGGACCCGGATGGTCCCCTGGGGTGACACGGTCACTTCCGGTTCGATGATGTCTTCGTGCCAGTAGCGGCGGCTCGCGGTCACGTCACCGGGCAGCGTGAAATTGGGCAGCGTCGAAAGCGCGATGTTATGGGCGCGGCCGATGCCGGACTCGAGCATGCCGCCGCACCAGACGGGTATGGCGTTCCGCTGGCAGAGGTCGTGGATTTGGCGCGCGACCGTGAAGCCACCCACGCGCCCCAACTTAATATTTATGATCTTGCAAGCGCCCAGCGCTATCGCCGCTTCCGCCTGCTCGAACGTGTGGATGCACTCGTCGAGGCAGATCGGCGTCTGGAGTTGCTTCTGCAGGCTCACGTGGCCGTATAAGTCGTCCCAGCCGAGCGGCTGCTCGATCATCATCAGATAGAACGCATCGAGCTGCTTCAAGAGTGGAAGGTCTTGGGCGCGGTAGGCTGAATTGGCATCGACCATCAACTTGATTCGTGGAAATTCCTGCCGCAGCCGCTTTACCGGCTCCAGATCTTTTCCTGGCTTGATTTTGATCTTAATCCGCTGGTACCCGTCCGCGAGTTCCTTCTTGACGGCCGCCACCAATTCGTCGAGAGAATCCTTGATCCCCACGGAGACGCCGCAGGCAATCTCCTCGCGCGTGCCCCCAAGCAATCTCCACAGCGGGACGCCCTTTTGCTTCGCTTCCGCGTCCCAGACTGCAGCCTCCAACGCGCCCTTAGCCATGTTGTGTCCACGAACCGGCTCGAGCAATTCCCAGACATCCGCGGCGGCGGCGAAATCTTTGTCTTTCACGAGCGACCACAAGTGATCGCGAAGGACGTGCCATGCGGTCTCCGTCGTCTCCGGACTGTATCCCGGATTTTCGCCTGCAACGCATTCGCTCCAGCCGGTCACGCCATCGACGTCCGCCTCGATCAGCAGGACGCGGCGCGCTTCGGTGCGCCCCATACTGGTCTCGAACGGAGCTATCAGCTGCATTCGCAGTTCCCGCAGAATGACCTCTCGTATGCGCATCGCTAGAACTCTCTCCCTGAACCCGAGTTTCTGGCCTTTTGCCCGCTTCTTAAAAATCACTCCACGGTGCCAGAAGATACGCACTCCCCGTATTTGTTGCTCGTAATCCTATCGCGGCGTATCCGCGTGCGAACCATTTCCCGAACTCTTCACGCACCCGCGACTGCACCATGGCGACCTGCGCCGGGCTTTCCTTTTTCCATTGCTCTAATGCGCCAGGCAATTCAATCGCGGCTGGAACGTCTCGAGGCTCCACGGCGATGTCGCCGATCGCAGCCACAACGCGCGCGGAATCCAAATGCCACTCGGCCACGAGCCGGTCCGTCGGGAGTCCCCGGTGCAGCGGGCTGCTGGTTACCCCGTAAAAATCGGGCAGGTACCGCCGGCAGATGGCGCCCAGCCGATTCAGATTGAAGTGCGCGTTGCGCAATTCGAGCGGATCGAAGGTCCATTCGATTAAACGAATTTCGCGGCCCAAAGCCTCTTCGCGCTGAAACAATTTCAGCATGCGGCCAACACCGCGGTCCCGATGGTCGGCACGAACGCCGGTGTGGTGGGAGTGCAGAAACGGCCGGCCCTCGCGCCATCCGACCACCGCCAAGGTGTAGCCGACGAGTTCACTGCCCGCGAATGCGCCCAAGACCTGGCCACCGGTATTCGCGGCCACGACGAACAGGGTCACCGGCTCAACTTCCAGATCCTCTTCGCCCCAGACTTCGCGTTGCAGCGCCACGCAGTCATGAAACTCCGTCAAGTTTTCGCACTTACGCACGACGATGCCTTCGCTCATCGATGCTGCTCTGCTTCCCTGACAGAAAGCACTTCTTCGCCGCGCTTTGCGGAGTCCCAGAGGGCTTCCATCTCTGCCCGCGGGACATCCGCGAACCGGCGGCCGGTGTGGGAAGCGAGCCGCTCCATTTCCCGGAAGCGCCGGAGGAATTTCGCGTTGGCATTTTTCAGGGCGATCTCGGGATCCACGTGTAGGAAGCGGGCCAGATTCACGCCGGCAAACAGCAAATCTCCGAGCTCTTCTTCGATCTTTGGCCGGTCGTTCGTTTCCAAGACGCGTTGGAGCTCGGCGCTCTCTTCCCGCAGCTTGCCAAAAATTCCTTCGACGGCGTCCCAGTCGAAACCAACGCGCGCCGCCTTCTTTGTCAATTGCAGCCCTTCCAGCAGCGCGGGTAGCGTGCGCGGCACGCCGTCCAGCACGGACGCCGGCTCCTTCTTTTTTTCAGCTGGCTTGCTGCCGGTTTTTTGCGCCCGGCGTTCTTCGGCCTTGATTTGCTCCCAGTTCCTCAGCACTTCGGCGGAATCTTTCGCGCGTTTCGTCCCGAAAACGTGGGGATGCCGCCGCACCATTTTTTCGTGTACTTCCCGGATTACGTCCGCGACCGTAAAACGCCTCTCTTCCGCGGCGATCTGCGAGTGAAACACGATCTGCAGCAGGAGATCGCCCATTTCCTCGGCGAATTTCGCGTCGTCGCCGCTTTCGAGCGCATCCAGAACTTCGTAAGCTTCTTCGATCAGATAAGTCCGCAGGGTGGCGTGGGTCTGTTCGCGATCCCAGGGACACCCATTCGGCGCGCGAAGGCGCCCCTGGAGCGCGACCAGCTTCTCGAACCAGACGCCCGTGGAAAGACCGCTTCCCTTGGCAGTGTTGCGCGGAGACGTTCGGCGCTTGGCGGGCTTTCTCGACAGTTTTTTTCGCGCGGCCATGGACCTTTCCAGAAAAACGCCGACGGTAACAAACGTTTGACTGTACGGCGCGGATAGATTTTTGACAAGCACGTCGTCCATACCATCGGTGCCGCTACCCAAAGATGCGGCCCGATGTTAAACTTCAGGAGAACATAAAATAGCGAGGGTTGTCACTTGAGCGAGCATAAACAAGAAGATACAGCATTTCGCGTTATAGACCGGCGGCCCTTCACGGCCGAGGGAGAACTTCGCAAGGATGTAGTGGAAAACCAAGAGCGTGAAGCGCGCCGCGAGGCTGCGTTGCATCCGCCCGCGGCGGTGCCGGCTGAACCGGCGCCCGCGCCGCAGCCTCCTGCCGACGCGCCCAAGCGGTCGGTGGCATTCGAGAACCTGGTGCGCATGCTCGGCAGCAATGCCGCCATGGTTCTGGGCGCGTATGCGGACCCGAGTACCGGCCAGCCGGTGATCGATCCCGACGCGGCGCGTGAATTCATCGACATGCTCGACGCCCTCCACGAGAAAACAAAGGGGAATCTCGCACCTGAAGAAGACACCTTGCTGCTGGATCTTCTTGGGAAGCTGAAAATGACGTACGTGGAGATCAATCAGGCGATCGCGGCGCAGGCGACCAAGGCCAAAGCGAAAACGCGTCCATAGTTGGTTGCGCGCGGTGTCCCGTAGGAATCGTGGCCGTCAACGCCGCGGTCTGACCGATCATGCCTCTGGCTCCTATAAAAGTAACCGTTCTCGGCTCCGGCACGTCGATGGGCGTGCCTTCTCTGGGCTGCCATTGCCGCGTGTGCAGCTCGCAAGATCCGCATGACAACCGGCTGCGCCCTTCCCTGCTGCTTTCGCGAAATGGACAGAACGTGGTCATCGACACCACGCCTGATTTCCGCCAGCAAGCTCTGCGCGCGGGCCTCGATCGCCTCGACGCCATTCTGCTGACCCACGGCCACGCCGACCACATCCTGGGCTTCGACGACATTCGCCCTTTCAATATTCGCCAAAAGGCTGCGCTGCCGGTTTACGGCACGGAAGAGACGTTCGAAATCATTCGGCGCGCGTTTTCGTACGTGTTTGACGACCGGCCCACACTCAGCACCGTGCCGAGCGTCAAGCTGCACGCCGTGAAGGGTCCTTTCGAGCTTCTTGGGGTGCCCATCGTGCCCGTGCCTCTGCTGCACGGAGATCTTGAGGTGCTCGGGTTCCGCTTTGGGCGCGCGGCCTATCTGACGGACTTTAGCGAGTTGCCAGATTCTTCGGTGGCCTTGCTTGAAGACCTCGACGAACTCATCCTCGATGCGCTTCGCGACATCCCGCACCCCATGCATCAGACCGTCGAGCAGGCACTTGCGCTGATCGACCGGCTGAAACCCCGCCGAGCGTGGTTTACGCACATCGCTCACGATTTGTCGCATTCCGAAACGAATGACCGGCTGCGGAAGGTCGGTTTGCATCATGTCCAACTCGCTTACGACGGACTGCAGCTGGAAGTGCGCGTCGATGAGCCCGTGGCGGCTTCGCGCTCTCGCGTTGCGTCCGCAGCCCGTGCAAGCTCCGGGCCGGTCTTGGCATTCACAACCGCGGAAGCTTGGGCCGCACACTTTGCTTCCTCCAAGCGCGGGAGCGTCCTGGCGATCGGTAATTTCGACGGCATTCACCTTGGGCATCAAGCAATCCTGCGTGCTGCGGTACGGCGGGCTCAGGAGGCCAAGGCCGTGGCCACGGCCCTCACGTTTGATCCGTCTCCGCGCAAGGTTCTCCGGCCGGAGTCTGCGCCGCTGCGTCTGTCAACGAATGCGCAGCGCATGGAGTGGTTTGGGGTTGCCGGCTTGGAAGCAGCCGTAGTGCTGCCGTTTACGCTGGAGCTGGCGCGCCTGTCGCCCGAGGACTTTGTCGTCGAAATCCTCGTTCGCAGTCTCCAGGTCCGCGCGATACTCGTGGGCGAAAACTTTCGCTTCGGCCATCGCCAGGGCGGCGACGTGAAACATCTCCGGGAGCTTGGCATGCGCTACGGCTTCGAAGTGGTCATCATCCCGCCGGTCGTTTACAAGGGAGAGATTGTTTCGAGTACCGTAATTCGCCGCGAAATCGCCGCGGGAGATGTTTTGCACGCTTCGTGTCTTTTGGGCCGGCCATTCGTTCTTACCGGCGAAGTCGTGAGCGGCACGGGCACCGGGCGCCGGTTCACGTTTCCCACGTTGAATTTGGCGCCCGAGCAGGAACTCCTGCCTGCGCGCGGCGTGTACGTCACGCGAACTCTCTTGGAAGGCGCGACCAAGAGCCGCCGCTCGGTAACGAACATCGGTGTGCGCCCGACGTTCAACGGCTCAGCGCTCAGCGTCGAAACCCATTTGCTCGACTATGTGGGCGACGTCGCGGTTAAGCGCATCGAGGTGCGCTTCTGGAAGCGCCTGCGCGAAGAGAAGAAATTCAGCGGCGCGGAAGAGCTGCGTGCCCAGATCGCGCGGGACATCGCCAACGCTCACAAATTCTTCTCGCGCTTGCGCCGCTTCCGTACAGTCCGTCTCTTAAGCTTGTCATCCCGAACCCGGTCGCCTGGTTTTGGCGAACAGGGGTGAGCGCTTTTAGGTTTTTGCTGCGGTCCTCGGGGCGTCGAAAGCGGAAGGGCGGAGCTTGCCAGCGGCGAGATCTTTCAAGGCGCGAAGGCGTCCGTCGAGTTCGGCGGGCGTCAGGCGTCCCTGGCGGTAGAGCGTGCGCAGAAAATCCCGGGCCGGACGGTCGCCCTTGCGCGTGTTGCATTCGATACAGCAGGAAACCAGGTTGCGGTAGGAATTCCGTCCGAAGCGCACGCGTGGCACGACGTGGTCGAGGCACTGTAAGCTAGCGGGAGTGCGGCGATGGCAGTAAAAGCAGGCGCCGCGTTCGCGATCGTGAATGGCTTTGCGGAGCGCCCAGGTTTTCAAGAAATCCGTGGTTTCGAGGGTCGAGGCAGGAGGCTCCCCGGCGGCGCGGGAGGCGCCATTTTTGCCCCGGCGCGCGGCCCGGATCTTCTCGGGCAGCCGCATCTCCACCATATGGCCGGTCTGGCTGCGTTCCAGCACGCGCAAAGCCCCCATCTCATCGAGCCGCCGCACCGCCTGGCGCACCGGTCCGACGGAAAGACCCAGAGTGCGGGCTAGGGACATAACCGCAAACTGCAGACGGAGCTTGCCTACCACCAGGGAATGGCGCAGGAGATAGGAGTAGACGGCGCGGTCCTTGACCGTCAGGCCGAGACGCGGGGCGAGAACATCTTCAAACTGCATCCAGAGGAGTTTGGCGTTTAGTTTTTTGTTTAGCATTGGTTTAGGTCGTGAAAAGAGAAGTCTGAGAGTCGCAGAGTTGAAAGTGCAAGAGTTCAAGTTCTGACAGCGGACAGCCGAGGGGAAGCAAAACTCGTGACATCAGAGATCGGAAAGAAGAACCGCCGCGGGCCGCTCTGGAGTGCGGCCGCTTGTTTACCCCGCTTGCCCTGAGGTGTGAAGGGAGCCTCGAAGGGCCGCAGCTTTTTCTTACGACCGCGGTTGCTGACTGAGGCGGTTTTTCGCCGCAACTGGAGTGAGGAGACGGAGGAAAAGCGGGAGCCCTTCGCAAAAAACGATTAGGGTGATCAAACTCCCGCACTTCAAAAAACAAAACGCCCCAACCGAGGTCGGGGCGCACTTTCCTACGCCATTCATTTTACTAGAGTGGTAAGGCACCTGTCAAGATAAACGTTAGTTAAGCTCAAGATTTTCGTAAGTGCTTAGACTGCAATAAGATGAAAGATCTCAGCTGTCATCCCGAACACGGTCGCCTGGTTTTGGCGAACGGGGGTGAGGCCTGCCTGCCGCAGGCAGGGATCTGCTTTCCCTTTTTCTCGGCAGTCGCCACTGCTCTTCACAGTGGATGGTCGGCCTTGTGGCTTGGAGCCTGCCACCCGCCGGCGTTGACAGTGCTACAATTCCGCGTCATCCCACGTTCGGGATGGTTGTAGGCATGCAAAGCGAGGACCAGTGGCCGAGCCAGATACAGCATTGGATGCCCTGAAGGAAATAATCGGCGAATTCAAGACATTCATCGCTGGGCGGGGTTGCGTAAGTGAATCGGACACACGAGCAAAGCTCATCGACAAGATATTGGTTCAGGTATGCGGATGGCCGGAAGAGCTCATCGCTCGTGAGGAACATGTTGAATCTGGTTTTATTGATTATTCTCTCTCGATCCGAGGGCATCGATACGTTGCGGTAGAGGCAAAAAAGCAAGGCATTGCATTTACATTTCCTGAGACAACGTCACGGACTTTGAAGCTCGATGGCACTCTGCTGACCGACAAATCCGTCAGGGAAGCGTTAGAACAAGTCCGCAAGTATTGCGATGATGCAGGCATTCGTTTCGCAATAGCCACTAATGGCTATGCCTGGATTATATTCCGTGCAATAAGAGAAGACATGCCTTGGCGGGAGGGCAATGCTCGATTATTCCCGAGTCCAGAGCACATAGAAAAGAACTTCACCGAGTTTTGGAATGTGCTCTCATTTGAAGCTATCGAAAAAGGGTTTCTTGATGAAGAGTTTGGACCTTCTACGCGGATTCCCCGGAAATTGCACCGCGTTGTTGATCGGCTGTTTAACGCTGATCTGCCACTTGAACGAAATAGGTTGCACGCTCAGCTTCACCCACTCATTCAGACTATCTTTCAAGATATAGCGGAGCAAGATCCTGTAGAGATCTTACAATCGTGCTATGTTCACGCAGAAAGTCTCAGGATAGTTGCCCACGACCTAAATACTGTAATTATCGATGCCATTCCGAAATTTCTTGTGCAGCAAGGGACAGAGGCGATTCTACAAGAATCCGATGACGCTGGAAGTTTTGGAACTGCCATGTCCCAAGCCGCGACAACCCGCCCTGGTCAGCTCTATCTAATTCTGGGAGGAATCGGTTGTGGCAAGACCACTTTCATTAAGCGCTACCAAAGAACAGTCGGAAAAGCCGAGCTCGATTCCCGGGGAGTCTGGTTTCATTTGGATTTTCTTGAAGCGCCCGTGGATCCGTCTGAGTTGGAGAGATTCGCTTGGCAAGGCATTCTCAGTCAGCTGCGAACGCGATATTTTAATCAAAATCTAGAAACTCGCCGCAACATCAAGAAGGCTTTTGCGGACAAAATTCAGGTTGTTGCGCAGGCTGCCGGTTTGTTTAGGCTGTCCGGGGGAGCATACGAAAAAGAGATTTCCACTTATTTACAGAAGTGGCAGGAAGACGCCACGGACTACGCCCCTCGATTGCTACAGGTTGCCAAGAATGATCGCACGCTGAACACCATTCTGTTTTTGGATAACGTCGACCAACTTTCCCCAGCCTACCAAGCGCAAGTTTTCGTCCTCGCCGAACGAATGACGCGGATTGTCGGGTCTGTAACTGTTCTCGCTCTTCGAGAGGAATCTTATTATGCGGCAAGTGTCCAAAAGACGTTGACGGCGTACACGAGCAGGAAATTTCACATCGCATCACCTAGGTTTCGTAAACTAATAGTCAACCGAATAGAGTTTGCGCTCAAGATTCTGGAGAAATCAGAAGGACCAATTGATTATGTCCTTCGTAGCGGAATCTCGATAGATCGCAAATCAATCGCGGATTTCTTGAAAATAATCGAAACCAGCATCTTCCAACATAACCGTAATATTGCTCGATTAATCGAGGCTCTTTGTTTTGGCAATATGCGTGAAGCGCTTGAGATGTTCACAACGTTTATGATTTCAGGGGCCACCGATGTCGACAAAATGCTTCTCATCTACCGGAGAGATGAAGCCTACTACGTCGCCTTTCATGAATTTGTGAAGTCAATTATGCTCGGCGAGCGTCGATACTATAAAGACGAAGCGAGTGCCATCTTAAATATGTTCGATTGCGGATCTGAACGGAACGCCAGTCACTTCACTTGCCTTCGAATTATCCGAGCACTTTCACTCCGTCGTGGAGAATCGAATCGAGAGGGGCAAGGATTCGTAAAAATCTCTGAATTGCTCACACTGAGTGAAAATGTCTTTGATAATCGACAAGATTTCCTGCGGTCGTTGAATAGATTGGTCGCTAAACAACTGATCGAAACGAATACGAAAACCACCGAGTCCATCACGGGTGCCAGCCACGTTAGAGTGACCTCTGCTGGATGGTATTACTCGAGCTATCTGGTGCGATCTTTCGCGTATCTTGATTTGGTTCTCCAAGACACACCGCTGGATGATTCCCGTGTAGAGGAAGAGCTGCGAGCGTATGTCCAAGAGGTCGACAACTTGTCTGATCGAGAAGACCAGAAACTTGACCGCGTGGAAATACGCGCTTCTCGGGTGGAGTTGTTCCTTCAGTATCTTGGTGAGGAGGAATTGCGAGAGCGAAAACAATTCGACCTCGATCGACAAGGCGGAATTTGGGGGGAGCCTTTCGTTCCTGCGATTGCCGCTCAGATTGACAGTGAGCTGACTTGGATCTTGACACGACTAAAGGAAAACAGAGAGAGATTCGCGGAGGACATCAGTATTGTAGGCGAAAAAACGGATATTGGGATTCCCGACGCTTACAATGATGAGGACGATAATTCACAGAGTCCGTGACCTGGGAGCCAGGGACGGGAGCCAGGGGAGCCAGGACGGGGAGCCAGGGACAGACGGGAAGTTCCCCTTGCTCCGAAAATCCCCAAACGCTATGAGAAAAAACGAGCCCCGTCAAAAAATATAGGAAAACCTTCCGTCCGTCCCCAATTCCCAAACGCATCGAGGTGCGCTTCTGGAAACGCCTGCGGGAAGAGAAGAAATTCAATGGCCCTGAAGAACTGCGCGGGCAGATTGCCCGGGACATCGCCAACGCTCACAAATTCTTCTCCCGCCTGCGACGCTTCCGCTCCGCGCGCGAGCTGGTTTAGGCAACGGCGCTTGAAAGCCCCTTCTACTACCACATCGCACGAAGATCCCAGCACGTCTGGCCCGTGGGGCAAGGCGGCGAGGGAGGGTTCAGGACGCGATCGACGCCGATCCAAAGCGCGATCCCCAACACAATGGCGACGATCCAGGCGATTGGCGAACTCCGGCGGTGCTGGACTTCAAATTGGAGATTCATACTCAGAACAGACACCGGTTTGGAGAGAAAGTGCCCCGGAAAATCGGAGGCCGGTTTATCCAGGTATTTTGGGCAGGCATTCGGCGCAATAGCCGCCGACCTCAGTGCGAGAGACGGTGACCTTCATGTGGAAGTCGCGCGCGATTTGTTCCTTCAACTGCTCGTAGAGGCGGCTCTCGAATTCACGTACTTTTCCGCAGCGAAGGCAGGCCACGTGGATATGGTCGCGCGGGCCATGGGTCTCGTAGTAGTGGCGGTCCCCGCGCAGGTGCAGCAGGTCCAACTCGTCGATCAGGCCGAGCTTCTTGAGAAGATCGATGGTGCGGTAGACGGTGACCAGGTGCACGCCCGGATCGATTTTTTGCGCGCGCTCGAAGATTTGGTCGACGTCCAGGTGCTGCTCGGCATCATCCATCACCTGCAAAATGACGCGCCGCTGCCTCGTCAAGCGGATACCCCGCTTGCCCACAGCCTGTTGCAATTTTCCGGTTGTTTCCGCGGTGTTTAGGCGCTCACCGGTGGATACGCGGTGCTGCGGCGATATAGACATGCTGCGCTCTCCGGAGGTGCGGCGCCCAGTGAGCTAAGAGTGGATCGGCAACAACCGCACGACGTCATTGTACATAACGTAGGCGAACAGCACCAAGAGGAACACCAGACCAACTTGCACGAAGCGCTCCTTGAACGCCAAGCTTAGATCGCGGCGCATTCCACCTTCAATCGCCAGTAGCAGGATCGTGCCGCCGTCAAGAATGGGAATCGGCAGGAGATTCAAAATTCCCAGGTTCACGCTGATGAGCACCATCAGCGAAATCACGTAGTGCGGCCCTTTACGTACGGCCTGTCCGGCAGCACGCGAGATGCCCACTACGCTTTGCAGTTGCTTTACGGAGACGCGTCCGCTGAACAACTTGCCCACCACGCCGATGGTGTCCGCAATCCTTTCGTACGTCGTTAGACTGGCATCTCGCACACCCTCCAGAAACGCCACACGCCGGTACGCTATGTCTTCGTGAACTTGCACGCCGATTTGGTACACAGTTTCTCCGTGGTCCGCGATGGCGGGTTGTGGCGCGACAACCATGTGAACGGTCTGCCCGCCGCGCTCGACATCGAGAGCCAGAACTTTCCCACCGGATCCCCGAACGCGTTCCGTGAATTCTCCCCACCATTCGATCGGTTGGCCGTCCACCGCGCGGATCACGTCACCTTCCCGCAACCCGGCCCGCTTGGCGGGCATTCCCGGAGCTACGTCGTCGAGAATCGGCTTAACCGGTGCGAAGCCCAGTAATTGTTCCGGCTGCTCGGTGTCTTTCGGCTGAACGGTAACTTGGATCGTTCGGCGAACTCCCGCGTTTTCCACTTCGATGGAGAGCTTGGTATTCGGCGTGATCTTACTGAGGATCTTGTCGGCTTGTTCCCAACTCGAACTCTGCTCGCCATTGAGAGAGACCACCCGGTCAGCGGCTCGCAATCCTGCCGCGGCGGACGTCGAGTTCCTGGGCACCGCCGTGACCTCAACAGGCTTGTCCTCCCAAGACGGGTACGGAATGCCGATGGCCACAAAGTAACCTACCAGCAGGAGGATCGGAAAAACCAAGTTCACCGCCGGGCCCGCGAACGCAATCACCGCCCGTTGCCAACGCGGCTTGCTCATGAGCTCGTCCGGCGATCCGGTCGGCGCTTGCTCGCCGGAATCCACCTCGGATAGGTCCGCCCCGGCCATCCGCACATAACCACCCAGAGGTATGGCGCTGACGCGATAGTCCGTCGCTCCGCGCTTCCAGCCAAACAACCGGGGTCCAAAACCTATCGAGAACACATCCACGCGCACGCCGAATATCCGGGCCGCGATGAAGTGTCCCCACTCGTGCACCAGAATCATCACGCCGAGTACGAGCGCCATGCCTAATAGAAAATCCATACGATTGCGTTTCCCTCCGTCAACCCCGACCCGGTCGGGGTCGTGCATGACAAACTCTTACGATGCTGCCGCCGCGGTCACCGCCAGCCGGTCCACTTCTTCCCGCGCCATTCGACGCGCTTCCGCATCTGCCGCAAGCACATCGTCCATCTTCTCAAAGCGTACGCGCGGTGTCCGTCCGAGCACTCTCTCAATCACTTCCGGAATCCCGAGGAACGTAAGCCGCCGTTCCAGAAATGCCGTCACGGCGACTTCGTCCGCGGCGTTCAACGCGCAAGGCAGCGCCCCGCCCTTCTTCATGGCTTCTCTCGCCAGCCGCAAGCACGGGAACCGCCGCGTTGAGACCTTCGCGAAATCCAGGCGGCGGAGTTTTGACCAATCCAAGGCTACCTGCTTGGATGCCACCCGCTCAGGATAGGTTAACGCATATTGAATCGGCATGCGCATGTCGGTTGGTCCGAGCTGTGCCAAAACGGAACCATCCACAAACTCCACCATGGAGTGAATCGTCGACTGCGGATGAATGGCCACGTCGATCTGATCCGGCCGCATACCGAACAGCCATCTCGCCTCGATCACTTCAAAGCCCTTGTTCATCATCGTGGCCGAATCGATCGTGATGCGGTTCCCCATGCGCCAATTGGGGTGCGCCAGCGCCTGCTCGGGTGTAACGCTTTTCAGCGCCGCGAGGGGAGTCTTGCGAAACGGCCCGCCAGAAGCGGTCAGCACCAGCCGCCGCACCTCGCCGCGTTCCCCGCCCCGCAAGCACTGATGCACCGCGTTGTGCTCGCTATCGACAGGAAGGAGTTCCCTTCCAGACTGCTTTGCCGCGGCCATGACCAACTCGCCCGCCGCGACCAGCACTTCCTTGTTCGACAGCGCGACATTCTTTCCGAGCTTGATGGCCTCGTACGTTGCTTCTAGCCCCACCACGCCGACCGCCGCGGACACGACCATGTCCGCCGCCGCATGCGTGCCCACCGCCAGTATGCCCTCGCGTCCATGGTGAATCGCGGGCATCGGCGAAATACCCTTCGACGCGAGACGCTTGGCCAGCTCATCCGCTTTCGCCGCATCTCCCACCGAGACCATTTCCGGCCGGTGCCGCTCCACCTGGCCGCTCAATTCGTCCAGGTTGGCGCCTGCCGCCAGGGCAACCACGCGAAATCTTTCGGGAAGGGACTCCACGACCGACAGACACTGCCTGCCAATCGAGCCCGTCGAGCCCAGAATCGCCAATTTGGTGAATGACTGCGTCACGAAGCCGTTCTTTCTGGTTTGTCAGACTTTGTCAGACGAAATACGAACCAGCCTAATTTCCAGGCGAGTAAATCAACATCCAATAATACCAGACAACCGGAATCGCCAGAATCAACGCGTCGATGCGGTCCAGGATACCCCCGTGCCCCGGCAATAGACCACCGGAGTCTTTCACGCCTGCGCTGCGTTTGTAGGCGGACTCGAGCAGGTCGCCGGCTTGTCCGGCAACGTTGCCTGCTCCAGCCATCGCTAGTAGATGCGGCACCGGCGCGCTCAGCCACCGAGCGAACAAAACCCCGACCAACAGCGATCCTACAAAGCTCGCCGCAGTACCTTCCCACGTTTTCTTCGGGCTTAAGTGCGGTGCCATGGGGTGCTTCCCGATCGCACGGCCCACGAAGTACGCAGCCGTGTCCCCCACCCAGGTGATCACCAGCGCGAAGAGCAGCACCCGGGGACCTTCGTCGCCTAGTCCGTGTAGGCGTACCGCGAAGGTCAGCGGAAATGCTACGAGGAGCAACCCACTCGCGCTGATGCCCGCTGCCGGCAGTGCCTCCACGAGGGGGCGCTTCGTCCACAGTGTCAGCGCCGCAACGCCCAGCACGAACAGAAAAAATACTCCGTCTATGCTGCCCAGGCCGCCGGCAAACCGCCCGATCTGGCGGTGCAGCGTGAGACCTCCAGCCAACTGATACGTGGGTTCAATCGCCGCAAACCACTGCACGTAAACAAGCAGCAGCGCGCACGAAGCCGTCCAGAAACGATAGGCGCGATGCCCAATCGCGTCCCCCAGGGAAAAATACTCAAACAGCGCGAGTACCACGACCAAGGCCAGTGCCAGCGCTACCCACGCCGTCGAGCCAAACACTACAAGCCCAACAACAAACGGAATCAGGACCGCGGCTGTAGCCACTCTCTTCCAAGTCATAGGACGGAGATCCCCTGGCAGGTCGCCGACTCCATCTCATCATATCGGGGAAAGGAAATCACGAAGAAGGGTCACAAACGACAGAAGCACGCGCGAACTGGGAAACTCACTGTCCCGCCACGCGCGCAGGCATTTCCGAGGCGGGCTCGCCCTCGCCGATGCCGCCGTACCGCCGCTCGCGTTTCTGAAACTCCACGAAAGCCTCGAGCAGCCGGGCGCGGTTGAAGTCGGGCCACAACGTCTCCGTCACCAAAATCTCCGCGTAGGCGATCTGCCACAGCAGAAAATTGCTCACGCGCATTTCCCCGCTGGTGCGGATCAACAGATCTGGGTCCGGCAATCCCGCGGTATACATGCGCTGCGAAAGCTCTTCTTCCGTTACGCGGATGCGGCCACCTTGCGCCTCGCGCTCCTCCAGAATGGCGTTTATGGCATCCACGATCTCCGCGCGTCCGCCGTAATTCAGCGCCAAACACAGGACCATGCCACGGTTCCCAGCGGTCTTCTCTTCGGCGTTCCGCATGTCTTGCTGCACGCCCGGGGGAAGCTCATCCGCGCGCCCCAGAAACCGCATGCGGATGTCGTTGCGCTGAATCAGCGGCATTTCCGTGCGCAGGTACTCCCGCAAGAGCTGCATCAGAAAATCCGTTTCCGTTTTCGGGCGCCGCCAATTCTCCACGGAAAACGCGTAAAGAGTTAGGGCTTCGATCTTTAGCCTGGCGCACGTCTCGATGGTCGAGCGCGCGGTCTGCGTTCCGACGCGGTGCCCAGCCACACGCGGCAGGTGTTTGCGTTGCGCCCAGCGCCCGTTGCCGTCCATGATCACCGCAACGTGCCGGGGCAATCGCGCCAAGTCCAGCTTTGCCAGGAGTTCTGCTTCTTCCCCGGTGACCGGCCCGAGCGACGCGGGAATGGCAACTTGCAGCGTGGTATGAGATTTCATCGGCGGCGCACGGCGTTCCTGAGGGTTTCCCCTTTACGCCGCAAAGTTAACACACGTTTCGGCGGCGGCGCAACGCCCTGGTGTCCTGTCCTGCATCATGGCGATGGGGAACCGCTATGGAAAATCGCCGTATATGTCAGCACCAGCGTCAGAACGATCATGGCGACCGCCGTGGCCCAGGCCACGATGTTAAAGGTCAGCGTGTTGACGTATTCGCCCATCAACTCCCGCCGGTTCACCAGCAGTAGAATAAAAATCACCACCACCGGCAGCCAAATCCCGTTACCCACCTGAGAAAAAATCAAAATCTTCCACAGCGGGGCGTTGGGCAGCAGTACGATTCCCGCCCCAACGGCGATCAGTATCGTGTATAGCCAATAAAAGATGGGCGCCTCACGGAACTTGTGATCGATGCCCGCTTCGAAGCCGAGTCCCTCACAAATCACGTGAGCGGTCGAGAGCGGTAGGATGGAGGCCGCGAAGAGCGACGCGTTAAGAAGACCAAATGCAAACAGCAGTCCCGCCCACTTGCCCGCCAACGGAATGAGCGCCTGCGCGGCCTGTCCAGCGTCGGTGATGTTGCGATGCCCCGAAGCATACAACGTCGCTGCCGTGCACACGATGATGAAGAATACGATCACCATGCAACTCACGCTGCCGATGAACACGTCCGCGCGCGCCTGTGGATATTGGCGCGGCCCCACTTTCTTCTCCACGAAGCCCGCCTGCAGATAAAAGAACTGCCAAGGGGCGATCGTGGTTCCGATGAGTCCCGTCAGCATCACCAGATAACCGGAATCGAAGCTCAGATTTGGAATTACGGTGTGTTTCATGGCCTCCAGCCAGTCTGGTTTTGCCAGAAAGGCCGAGAACACGTATGCCAGATAGAATCCGCAAGCGGCGAAGAAGATCACTTCCACTTGCCGGTACGTTCCGCGCAGCACCAATACCCATACGATGATGGCTGCGATCGGCACGGCTATGTACTTGCTGACTCCAAAGATTTGCATGGCCGCGGCAACGCCGGCAAACTCCGCCACCACGTTCGCCAGATCGACAAAAAAACCAGTCACCATCACGAAAAAGGTCGGCCGGAAGCCGAATTCCTCGCGAATCAGATCGGAGAGCCCTTTTCCGGTGATCACACCCATCCGGGCGCACATCTCTTCGGTGACGTAGAGCGCGATCGTCATGGGAATCAACGACCACAGCAGGGCGTACCCATACTGCGCCCCGGCCTGCGCATACGTCGAAATTCCCCCGGCATCGTTGTCCACGTTCGAGGTGATGAGCCCCGGCCCGACCACTGCCAGCAGCAACGTCAAACGCCGCCGCAGGCTGCGCAGGCGCGTTTGCAGGTCGCTGCCCCGCGTCCGCAGACCTTCCATCTTCGTCGATATGGATTCCCAATTCATTCGTCTTCGTATGTTCCGGGCGATTGCTACTTCTTGACTAAGCGCGACACTACATCGTCCACCGTGATCGTGCCGATGGGCCGGTATTCCTGGTCCACCACCGTCAGCGTTCTTAGGTTGTATTTGTCGAATAGCTCAAATATGTCTGTTTCATCGGCATCCGCAGGCACGCTGAGCAGAGGTTCCATTCTTAGTTCCGTCAGCGACTGTTGCGAAGCGGCCAGCAGCAGCCTGGCCACCGGCACGGTCCCGGAAAACTGTGCGGATTGGTCGAGCAGCACGACGGTATCCAGCTGATCCAGATTCAAGTCCTGGGAACGCATCCATTCCAGCACTTCATCGCGCGAAGAGCTTTCGCCGACGAATACGAATTCCGGGTTCATCATTCCGCCCGCCGTCGCCGCGCCGAAGGACAGCAATTCGCGTACTTCGTCGGCCTCCCGTCCGGGCATTTCCTCCAATAACTCGTCCGAAGTCTCCTTGGGCAGCTCCGCAAGCAGGTCGGCGGCGGCGTCCGGCGCCATCTCTTCCAAAATGTCGGCCGCCCGCTCCGGATCCATTTTTTCGACGATCTGCGTGGTGAGGCGCGCATCCAATTCCGCGAGCACCGCCGCAGCCGTCTCTTCATCCAGCGACGCGATGATTCCCTGGCGTTCGGCCGCCGAGAGGTCTTCCATGATTTCGGCCAGGTCCGCCGGGTGTAGGTCCTCGAGTTTTTCGTGCGTGATGCGCAGCTTCAGCCGCCGCAGTGGGTCCGGCTCGACCAGGTTGACGAACTCCCAGCGAATGGCACGCTGCGGAAGCTTGCTTTGCAGCTTGCGGATCACACCGGGGGAGACCACTCCCTGCAAGAGCCGCCGCACCGCGCCAGGCAGCCCTACGTCTACCTGGGTGAGCCGTAGTTCGACATTTCCGTTGGTGCGCTGTTCGGCCAGCTCCACGTCATTGACGCGCACGACTTTCCGCCCCTTGGTGTCGATGATTTGCTGATCCAACAAATCCTTGCGAACCGCCAGCCATGCCTCGTTCGGCCGATAAAGCGCCAGGGCCCGCTCGCTACAGTTCAACCGGATGGTTCCGGGCGCAATGGCCGCCACTTGGTCGTGGCGCGCCAGCAAGGGCTGAAATCGCCCGCGCGAAAGCAAAAAGTGCGACACGCGATTCGGCTGCTCCGCGGGCTCGATAAAGAATTCACGCACGCGCCCGACAAAATGTCCCTGATCGTCGTAGGTTTCCGAGCCCATCAATTCCGTCGCATACAATTGCATGTGCCGCCGCCTTTCTACCGGGTCGCGCGCTTCCGACGTCAGCGCGATGCTCCGGCTGAATCCCTTTTCGAAGAACAAAAAGCCCGCGCACCGAGAAACTCCGGCCGCGGGCAAGCGCCTGATACAAATGGACTTACCTTTAGCCGGCCGTGAACCCTCCCCGCCTATCCGTCCGCGCCATTGCACTCATTTCGCGCGACGTTCTTCGCACCCTAAACGGCTGCGCCACCCTCGCGCAGCGCCCCGGTCGTAATCGGCCTGGGCCAGGTTCGAATTCGCTGGACCCACACATCGGTAGAGAATTCATTCCTTAGCGTCATCGCTGGATTCACGCGTGAAATTCACACGCTGTTCGCGATCACACGTGAATTGATAAGCCGCATGCGTTGCATTGTCAAGAAAAGAATGGCATTCGTCGCGATTTTTCTTGCTTGAAGTGCGGTGATCCGCTCATTTTCGCTTCTGGAACAGCATGTCACCCGCTTTTTCGCCGCGACGGCGGCATTCTTGCAAATACAAGCCTAAGTAGTTCGCCACGATGTAGTCGCCCTTTGAAAAGCCCAGTTCTCTCGCCGCTCGGTCGATCGCTTGAGGCGGACCTTCCAGCTCGACAAAGGTCCCGATCGGCGTTTCATCCAGCTCGATCAAAAGTCCCCTGGCCCAGCGCCGCGATTTCGGCAACCGGAACGTGGTTCGAAATTTCTCATAGCGAAACCAGCCGCGCATACCCAGCCCCTCGAAAATTCGCGCCAGCGCGCCTCCATCTAGCACCTGCAGTTCGATTTCTTCCCGCACTTTGTGCCGCTCGCGATGGAACGCCCGTGCCAGCGCGCGTGCCGCCGTCATCGGGCGCTTGAACGTAAGCAGGACGCGTTCCGTTTTGGGTTTCGAGCGCTTTGAGGTAAGGCGCTCCGGCGTCTCCGTTCGAATCCGCAGCAACTGCCCGCGCTTCGCCAGTTCCTTCTCCCGCGTGTCGAAGAGGATGTTCCATTCATGGACGCGCCCGGTCCCGCCAAAAACCGATCGCGCGCCCAACCTCTTCAACGCCAAGCGAAACCCCTTCACGTCATTGACGCGCAGCTTGATTTCGGTCTCTGTTCCCATTTGCTTCCCAGGGCGCAACGCCATCCGCTTTCTCGTGCCACCGGCTTCCGTTGTAGTATAACGGACGCACGCGATCCCCTTCGCCGGGACCCCGGGACCCGCCGCGCGCACCGATCAAAGAGACGCATGAACCCGAACTCCAACATCGCAACGCCCAGCCTTTCGCAGGAAGTTTCCAGCACCTTGAATGCGCAACCTCCCCTCGCCCGCCGCGAATCCGTCGAGCACCTTCTCCATGGCGACCGCCGCATCGACCATTACGGGTGGCTCCGGGAAAAGCAAAATCCCGAGGTCATCGCCTACCTGAACGCCGAAAACGCCCACACCGCTGCGGTTCTGCGAGGCACGGAAAGCTTTCAAGAAAATCTTTATCGCGAGATGCTGGGAAGGATTCTGCAAACGGATCTCTCCGTTCCCTACCGCCTTCGCGGCTATCTCTATTTCACGCGCACCGCGGAAGGCAAACAATATCCCACCCATTGCCGCAGGCGGGATGTCGAGGGTTCTCCGGAAGAGCTGCTACTCGAATTGAACGTTCTCGCCGAAGGTCATTCCTTCCTCGGCTTGGGTTCGTTTGCGGTCAGCGACGACAACCAGCTTCTCGCCTATTCCATCGACACCACGGGATTCCGCCAATTCACGCTGCACGTCAAAGACCTGCGCACCGGCGAAACGCTGCCGGAGGTCATCGAGCGGGTGACCAGCGTTGCTTGGGCCGCCGACAACCGCACCCTCTTCTACACCATTGAAGACGAGACCACGAAACGCTCCTACCGGCTCCATCGCCACACCCTGGGCGCAACCGAGCCGGATACGCTCCTCTACGAAGAAACCGATGAACGCTTCCGCATCGAGGTCGATCGCACCCGCAGCGGCGCCTTCCTTCTCCTCACCGCAGCCAGCCACACCACCAGCGAGGTCCGCTTTCTTCCCGCCGATCAGCCACAATCCGAATTTCGCCTGATCGCCTTTCGCGAAGATACCCACGAATATTACGTCGACCATCATCCCGGCACCGATGCAACCCGGCCCGGTGGAATCTTCTACGTGCGCACCAATTCCGGCGGCCGCACCTTCCGGCTGATGACCGTCGGCGTCGAAGACTCTCGCAGAAAATTCTGGCGCGAGTTCATCCCCAATCGCCCGGAAGTCATGCTCGCCGGCGCCGAAGCCTTTCAATCCCATCTCGTCCTCTTCGAACGCGAAGGCGGCCTGCCCTACTTGAGCGTCGTCGACCTCGCTTACTCGACACCAGACGCCCTCGCCGGTTCGCACCGTATCGAATTCACCGAGCCTGCCTATAACGCATCCCTCGGCGCGAACCCCGAATTCGTCACCAACCACGTGCGTTTCCAGTATGAATCGTTCATCACGCCACGCTCCGTCTTCGACTACGACCTCACCACCCGCGAACGCATCCTGCGCAAGCAGCAACCGGTCCTCGGCGCCTACGACGCAACGCAGTACGCCAGCGAACGCCTCCACGCCACCGCCCCCGATGGCACACGCGTTCCCATCTCCGTCGTTTATCGCCGTGATACGCCCCGTGACGCCAGCGCGCCTCTGCTCCTCTACGGGTACGGCAGCTACGGAATATCCGTCCCGGTTGGTTTCAGCTCCAATCGCCTCAGCCTGCTCGATCGCGGCGTAATCTACGCCATCGCCCACATCCGCGGCGGCGGCGAATTGGGTAAACCCTGGCACGACGCGGCCCGCCTGCACAAAAAATGCAACACCTTCACCGACTTCATCAGCGCCGCCGAGCATCTGGTCGCGGAGAAGTACACCTCGCCGCGCCAGCTGATCATCGAAGGCGGCAGCGCCGGCGGCCTCTTGATGGGCGCGGTCACCAACATGCGCCCGGATCTTTTCCGCATCGTTATCACCCACGTCCCTTTCGTCGACGTGCTGAACACCATGCTCGATGCCTCGCTCCCCCTCACCGTCGGCGAATACGAAGAATGGGGCAACCCGCAGATCGCGGACGACTACTTCTACATCAAGAGCTACTGCCCCTACACCAACCTCGAGCCCAAGGTCTATCCCACGATGCTGGTGAAAACCTCGCTCAACGACAGCCAGGTCATGTACTGGGAGCCCGCCAAATACGTCGCCAAGTTGCGCACGCTCAAAACCGACAACCACCCGGTCCTGCTGAAAACCAACATGGGCGCGGGACACGGCGGCGCCTCCGGCCGCTACGACTATCTGCGCGAAATCGCTCTGGACTACGCCTTCCTTTTGACCCAGCTTGGAATTCGCGAATGAGGCGCGCCTCTCCCTCTCGATGATCGAGGCATCCACACCTCTGATGCAGCAGTACCAGACGATTAAAGCGCGCTACCCGCACGCCTTGTTGTTGTTCCGCCTCGGCGATTTCTACGAGCTCTTCTACGAAGACGCCATGCTCGCCTCGCGCGAGCTGCAAATCACTCTCACCTCCCGCAATCGCGAAAAAGGCCAGCCCATTCCGATGTGCGGGGTCCCCTATCATGCCGCCGACGGCTACGTCGCCCGCCTCATCCGCGCCGGCTTCAAAATCGCCATCTGCGATCAAATGGAGCAGCCCGGCCCCGGCAAAAAAATCGTCCGCCGCGAAGTCGTCCGCGTCATTACGCCCGGCACGGCCACCGACGGTGCCGTACTCGACGCCCGCGAAAACAATTTTCTCGCTGCCGTCGCCAAGCATCCCTCCGGCTCGCCGGTAGGCCTCGCTTTCGTCGATCTCTCGACCGGAGAATTTCAGGCCACCGAATTCTCCGGTCCCCGCGCCGATGACGATCTCCGCGACGAGCTGCAACTCCTCCACCCTCGCGAGACGCTTCTTCCGCGCCCGCAACAGCTCTTCGACACCGCGAAAGACTCCCTGCCCGAGGGCGTCGGCGGCGTCGAATCCCGCCTCGAGGACTGGATCTTCCAGTACGACTACGCCGCGCGCATCCTGCGCGAGCAATTCGGCGTCGCCGAGCTGACCGGCTTCGGTCTCGACGATCACCACCAAGCACTCGCCGCCGCCGGCGCCATCATCCACTACTTGCGAGAAAATGCCGCGCGGGGCGTCGACCGCTCCGCGGTCGCCAGAAGCGATGACCGCGCTGCGGTCACCAAGAACGATGACTGCTCTGCGGTCGCCACCAATGACGCCGCAAACAGCATCGAAGCTCTGCGCCATCTCGACCGCGTGCGCTACTACGAGCAGAGCAATACCCTCGTGCTCGATCCCGTCTCGGTCCGCAACCTCGAGCTCATCAATCCCATCTTCACCGAAGAAGCCGGCCGCAGTGGGCCCACTACGCTTCTCGCCGCGCTCGACGCCACCGTCACTGGAATGGGCGCGCGCCTCCTGCGTTCCTGGATTCTGCGCCCGCTCATCGATCGTGCCGCCATCGAAACCCGGCTAGGCGCTGTTGCGCATCTGGTCCAACAAACCGTAGTGCGTGGCGAAATTCGCAAAGAATTGCGCGGCATTCTCGATCTTGAGCGTCTCACTAGCCGCATCACCCTGGGTCTCGCCACCCCGCGCGAACTGGTCGCCCTGCGTAAGTCGCTGGCGCAGCTTCCCGTTCTGAAGAACTTTTTGACACCCCCGCCGGCGGGCGGCAGCGACCTGCTGCGCCATCTGCACGAGCAGATTGACGAACTCACCGACGTCCGCGAACGTCTCGAGCGCGCCATTGCTGACGAGCCCCCCGCCCTCGCCACCGACCCTGGCATGATCCGCAGCGGTTATCACCTCGAGCTCGATGAGCTGCGCAACCTCAGCCAGCACAGCAAGCAAATCATCGCCTCCATGGAAGAGCGCGAGCGCAAACGCACCAACATCGGCTCGCTCAAAATCCGCTTCAACCAGGTCTTCGGCTACTACATCGAAATCTCCAAGCCCAATCTTCACTTGGCGCCCGCCGACTACGAGCGCAAGCAAACGCTGGTTAACGCCGAGCGGTTCACTTCCACCGAGCTGAAAGAATACGAGCGCAAGATTCTCGCCGCCGACGAGCGCATTCTCGAAATCGAGCGCCAGCTCTTCATCGACATTCGCTCGGGCGTCGCCGCCAACGCCGCTCGTCTTCGCCGCACCGCCGCCGCGGTCGCCCAAATGGATGTGCTCACCGCCTTCGCAAAACTGGCCGCCGATCGCGGCTACACGCGTCCGGAATTCAATTCCACCGGCGAGCTTCTCATCATCGGCGGCCGCCACCCGGTCATCGAAGAGCTTCTACGCCAGCGCGGCGAGCGATTCGTTCCCAACGATCTCTATTTCGAACCGGCGCGCCAGCAACTCCTGCTGATCACCGGCCCCAACATGGGCGGTAAGTCCACTTATCTGCGCCAGTCCGCTCTCATCGTCTTGATGGCGCAGATCGGATCGTTCGTCCCCGCGCGCCAGGCCAAGCTCCCGATCATCGACCGCATCTTCACGCGCATTGGTGCCAGCGACAACCTCGCCCGTGGCCGCTCCACATTTTTAGTCGAGATGAGCGAAGTCGCCTCCATCCTCACTCACGCCACACCCGCGAGCCTCGTCCTGCTCGACGAAGTCGGCCGCGGCACCGCCACCTTCGACGGCCTCTCCATCGCCTGGGCCGTCGTCGAGCATCTCCAAAAGCACACGCGCGCGCGCACCCTCTTCGCCACCCACTATCACGAACTCACCGAGCTCGCCGATCTTCTTCCAGCCGTCAAGAACGTCCACGTCTCCGTTAAGGAAACCCCCAACGAAATTATCTTCCTCCGCCACGTGGAACCCGGCTGCGCCGACAAAAGCTACGGCATCGAAGTCGCCCGCCTCGCCGGCCTCCCCCGCAGCGTCATCGAACGCGCCCGCGAAGTCCTGAAAAAGCACGAGCAAAGCGAGCATCAACTCAGCGAAAAACTCTCCCCCGGCGCCGCCGAAGCCGCGAACGGCAACGGCACCCAGCAAGTCCTTTTCACCCCGCTCGACCGCGCCGTCCTCGACAAACTCCGCGACGCCGACCTCGACCGCCTCGCACCCATCGACGCCCTCAACCTCCTCGCCGAGCTAAAGAAACAAATCTCGTGACCGTGCCCCTTCCCTGGGTGGATATCCAGCATGCCGCGCCCAATCACCAGGGTCATCGGTCCTTCTCTTCTCTGCGAAACTCAGCGTTCTCTGCGTCTCCGCGTTATCCTTTTCTCCTCTGCCGTTGTCTCTTTCCTGTCCTCTGTTCTTTCTTCTCTGTGCTCTCCGTGCCCTCTGTGGTGAAATCTTCTTGGCGCTACTCCCATGAAATCTAGCCCGCTCCTCGTCCTCGGCCTCATGTCCGGCACCTCCGCCGACGGCATCGATGTCGTTCTCGCCCGCATCTCCGGCGCCCCGCCGCAACTCAACGCGAAACTTCTCAGTCACACATCCATAAAATTCCCCAGGCCACTACAGAAAGAAATCCTCCGCGTCGCCGAGCAACAACCAATAAGCGCCGGCGCCCTAAGCCAACTGAATTTTCGTTTGGGAGAGATTTTCGCCGATGCCGCCCGCGAAGCCTGCGCCCGCTTCCGCATTCCCACAAAGCGAATCGCCCTAATCGGCAGCCACGGCCAAACAATTTTCCATCAAGGCCGCCCCATTTCATTCTTGGGCCGGCCCACCGCCTCTACCCTGCAAATCGGCGAACCGGCAGTCATCGCGGCTCGCACCGGCATCACCACCATCGCCGATTTCCGCCCCGCCGACATCGCCCTCGGCGGCCAAGGCGCCCCTCTCGTCCCCTACGCCGACTATCTCCTCTACCGCCACCCAAAACTCGGCCGCGTCTCTCTAAACCTCGGCGGCATCGCCAACATCACCGTTCTCCCCGCGAGCGCCAAACCATCGCAAATCTTCGCCTTCGACACCGGCCCGGCCAACATGCTCATCGACGCCCTGGTCCAGCATTTCACCCACGGTCGCCAGCGCTTCGACAAAAACGCCGCCATGGCCCAAGCCGGCCGCAGCCTCCCCGCGCTCCTCGAAGAACTCCTGCGCGACCCGTATCTCAAGCTCGCTCCACCCAAAAGCACCGGCCGCGAATACTACGGCCGCGCCTACCTCAAAAAAATCCTCGCCCTGGGCCGCCGCCACCACGCCAAGCCCGCCGACCTCATCCGCGCGGCTACCATCTTTACTGCCCTCTCGGTCGTCGATGCCCTGAACCGCTTCGTCCTGCCCAACACCAAAATCCACCAACTCATCGTCTCCGGTGGCGGCGCCCGCAACCCGCTCATCCTCGCCCAACTCACCGCCGCCCTTCACGGCGCCCCGTCGCATTCGGCCAGCCCGCTCCGCGTAGGGGCACGGCACGCCGTGCCCGTTCTTGGCAACACTGGCACAAGTGCCACCATCGAAGTCCTCCCGTCCTCCAAACTCGGCATCCCCGAAGACGCCAAAGAAGCCTTCGCCTTCGCCCTCCTAGCCTACGAAACCTTCCATCGCCGCCCGTCCAATCTTCCCTCCGCCACCGGCGCCCGCGGTCCGGCTATCCTAGGTAAAATCTCCTATGCCCCGCCCCGCTAACATCCCAACCCATGCTTTTCGGTCAATTGCTTCCCCAATCCCCTCTTCTCTGCGTCCTCTGCGCCTCTGCGTTAGGTCTCTTTCTTCTCTGTGCCCTCTTTTCTCCAACCTTCGTGTCCTCTGTGTTAAATCTGTTTCCAATCTGTCGCTTGGCCTCTTCTCTACCTCGTTACTTCTTTACTTCCTTACTTCGTTTTTCCTCGCAGGCTGCTCCCACTCCACCAACTCCGATCCCTCGTCTCTTACCTTCCTCATCGAATCCAACCCCACCAACCTCGATCCCCGCTTCGCCACCGACGCTCAGTCCCTGCACATCGACGCTCTTCTCTTCAGCAGCCTCCTCCAACGCGACGACCAAATGAATCTTCACGGCGATCTCGCCGCATCCTGGGAATCGCCCGACCCGCTCACCTACGTCTTCCATCTCCGCCGCGGCGTCCGCTTCCACGATGGCCGCCCAGTCAACTCCGCCGACGTCAAAGCCACCTTCGAGTTCATCATGAATCCCGCCAACCGTTCCCCCAAGCGCGGCGCCTTCCGCATGGTCACTTCGATCGAAGCCCCCGACGACGCCACCGTCATTTTCCAGCTCAAAGAACCGTACGCCTCCTTCACCACCAATCTCGTTCGCGGTGCCGTCGGCATCGCCCCTTCCGGCGCTTCCACGGATTTTTCCCGCCATCCCATCGGCTCCGGACCCTTCCGTTTCGTCAGCCAATCGCAAGACGACGAAGTCGTCGTCGAGCGCAACCCCGATTATTTTGGCGGCGCGCCATCACTCTCTCGCGTCCGCTTCCGCGTGGTACCCGATGCCATCGTCCGCGCCCTCGAACTCCGCAAGGGTTCCGCCGATCTTGAAGTAAGCTCCCTCGCGCCAGACATGATTCCCGTCCTCGCAAAACTCCCCGAATTGGCCCTCACGCAGCACCCCGGCACCAACATCACCTACCTCGGCATCAACGTGCAAGACTCCGTTCTGGCCCACCGCGAAGTCCGCCAAGCCTTGGCCTTCGCCACCGACCGCGAAGCGCTCATCCGCTATCTCCTCCACGGCCAGGCCCGCGTCGCCGCCGGCATTCTTCCACCCAGTCACTGGGCCTACGAACCCAACGTCACGCAACACAGTCTCGACGCCGCCCGCGCCGAACAACTCCTCGATTCCGCCGGCTTCCCGCGCCAAAAGAACGGCATGCGCCTCCACCTCACCCTAAAAACTTCCACCGACGAACAATTCCGCCTCATCGGCGCCGCCCTCCAGGAACAATGGCGCCGCGTCGGCGTCGATCTCGAACTCCGTCCCCTCGAATTTGCCACGCTCCTCTCGGACGCCGTCAAAGGCAACTTCCAACTCAATCTTCTCCGCTGGGTCGGAGCCAACAACGATCCCGACATCTTCGAGTTCGTCTATTCCTCGAAGCGCTTCCCGCCCGACGGCGCCAATCGCGGACACTACCGCAACCCGCGCATCGACGCGCTCACCGACCAGATTCGTGTGGAAATGGATCGCGAAAAAAGGAAAGCACTCTGCAGCGAAGCCCAAAAAATCCTAGCCGACGACCTTCCCTATTTCCCGCTCTGGTTCACGGACGTAGTCTCCGTCCACAAGCGTTCCCTCGGTGATCTACCCCTATCCTCGTCCGCCGACTTCGACTTCCTGTCCACCCTCGCTACCCCCAGCCCAACCCACTAGCTGTCGCTCAAACGAGTCCAACTCCAGAAACCCGAAAAGCCACCGCATGTTCGCAAGGCTTCCGCTCCGGCAACTCGATCCTCAACCCAGCTTCCTCCCGTGCCCATTTCAGCTTCCCCGGAAATCCCAGCAGTTCCACCTGCTCGATCTGGCCGCGCGCATGTGGACTAGCGCTTCCCAGCGGCGCGATCACCGCCTGCTTCTCTGGCCATCCCATCACAAACACATACAGCGCCTTGCCCTTAGTCGTGAACCTCACGTCTTCTGCCGTCAGCGCCTTCCGCTTACTCTCGTTAAAGCTCGCATCTTGGGCAGGCGCGCTGGCTGCGGCGACGCTCTGGCCCGAGATCTTCCAGGGACGGGTTGCGTAGATCGCCTCGCCGTTCACGTTCATCCAGTTCGTGATCTCGGCAAGAATCTTCAGCTCGCGGTCGTCCAACATCCCACTGGAAGGCAGCGGAAAATTCAACATCAAATTGCCATTCTTGCTGACGATATCCACCAGCATATCCACAACGGTTTTCGAAGTTTTGTATGTCACTTCCCGGTTGTAATGCCAGTCGCCAATACACGTATCCGTCTGCCACGGATTCGGCCAAATCTCATCCAGCACGCCGCGCTCGCGGTCCAGCACGCATAGGCCCGCGTCTGAGTCTTCCTTGCGCTTGCTCGTGTAGACCGCCTCGACCTTTCCGCCATTTGCTTGCGCGCTCACGTTCAATAAATTGGCCAGAAGATTCAGGCCGCGCTCCTGGAAAGGCAATTGGCCGTCACTGTAGAGCAGGTCCGGCTTGTACTGGTCCACGAGATCTCTGATGCGCAGAAACCATTGCTGCTTCCACGATTCCGGGATGCCCTCTTCATTCCAATCGAGTTTGGCGGTGAGTAGTTTCTGATCGGATATTTCGTGATAAAGATCCGCAAACTTTGCATCCGCGCCATCGTAGGGCACTCCGGTATACGGGCCGTCTTTATCGGCAAGATGGCTGACCGCGAACCACTTGTAGCTGATCCATAGGTGATCGCTCACGCCAAACTTCAAGCCGTGTTTCAACGCTGCTTGACGAAACAATCCCACGACATCCTTCTTGATTCCCATGTTCGCGGCATTCCAGCGTTGGTGCTTCGAGTTCCACATGTCGAAATTGTCGTGGTGCACCGCCATGCTCATGAAATATTTCGCGCCCGCCTTCTTGTACAGGCCTACCAGATAATCGGGATCGAACTGCTCGCCCTTCCACGCGGGAATCAGGTCTTTGTAGCCAAATTTCGAAGGATGTCCGTAGTGTTCCAGATGATATTTGTATTGCCGTTGGCCCTCGATGTACATGTTGCGGGCATACCAATCACCCGCTTCCACCGACGATTGCGGCCCCCAATGCGCCCAGATGCCGAACTTGGCGTCGCGAAACCACTCAGGGACACGATACCCAGCCAACGACTCGCGAGTGCCCTGGAACGGCCCTTGCGCGATCCCGGGTACCGGGCTTTGCAGCGCGGTCGTTCTCATCGCGCGCAACGCGGGCACCGCGCCCGCCAGAACACCAATGGCCTCTCGCCTCGTAATCGCCATCACGTCTCTTCTCCTGCTTCAAATCCCGCGGCAACTTCCGCGCATGCTAGCACAGTCAATCGTCGCATTCTGTCTTACGGTCTTTGTTCCGGTCCTTGACGCAAGGTCATCTTTGTGGTATAGTACTTCCTGGATATCACTGCGTTCCGTTTTGGAAATTTCCAACCGGGCCAAGTTCTCTGCCCAATGCTAACTGCTTTTAGAATCAATACTTGCAAAAGTGTATCAAAACAAACGACTTTAACTCTCTTTAGAATGAACACTTATGGAAAACAGGGGGAGGGGGGTGGAGGCCTGGGTGGGCAAAAGCGAAGTTAAGGCGAAATCGGACGCCAGCGGACCATTCTTAACGCTTGCGAGCGCCTACTGCAATACTCGTTCGATCTCCGCGACGGGAATCGCGCCCTCTCGCAGGATCTCCCACTGCTCGTCGTCTTGCAATCCCACGATGGTCGACGGCAAACCGTTGCCCGTCTCTCCCGCATCGAGAACCAAGGGCAGCCGCAACCCGAGCTGCCGCATCAACTGCTCGGCGTTCGCGCAAGCCGGAAAACCCGAGATGTTCGCGCTCGTCCCCGTAATCGGCCCGCCAAACTCGCGAATCAACTCTTCCACGACGGGGCTCTTCGGCCAGCGCAGCGCCACCTTTCCCGTGTTGGCCGTCACCTTTAGCGGCACGCGGTTCGACGCATCCACTACCAGGGTCAACCCACCGGGCCAGAACGCTTCCGCCAGCCGCAGGAAATTCCCCGGCGGGTTCTCAATGGTCGTGTCCTCGGAGACTTCCTGGCGCATCAGCAACAACGCTTGCTCCAGCGAATTCACCAGGATCGGCAGCGCCCGCGTTTCCGGCCGGCCCTTCACTCGATACAGTTCGTCGACCGCGGCGAGATTAAACAGATCGGCAGCCAATCCATAGAACGTATCGGTGGGAATCCCGACGACACAGCCTCGGGCGAGAAAATGCGCCGCATAACGCAGTACATCGGCTTCAGGGGTTTGCGCGTTAACGCGCAACAGTTCTGCCGGCAACTTTTTAGCCTTCGGCGAAGTCGTAATGCCCATCCCGCAGCGCTCCGCCCGCGCCGCCATCATTCGGGGGACGCTACCACACACCCGCACACCGTGCAATGGCCCCTCCAAACCGCAACCCAGCACCTGTAGCGCAGGGCGGAATCCGCGCAGCCCTGCGGCTTTTCTCATGATCTGTACCCGCGTTGCGACTCTTCTCTCTCCGCACCAGTGCCTGCCCTGCGGCTTTTCTCCCACAGGGTGTCAGCTCTACAGCTTTTCTCTTCGTTAGCGCCGATGCCGCCAAATTTGCTACGCTCCCTGTCATGGCCACGCCGGGTAAAGTCACCCGCAACGCGGGCGCAGCGAACGCCGCCGCCACGCTCACGAGCCGCGACAATCGCTGGCTCAAGGAATTCCGCATGGCCCTGCGCGGCGGCCTGCCCACCGAGTCCGGCTGCGTCGGTGTCGAAGGCGTCCGCCTCGTTGAGGAAGCACTTCGCTCCGGTTGCCGGATCGAAGCGGTGCTCTTCAGCGAATCCGGCGAGCGCCATCACGAGCGCCTCGCCCCACTCACTGATCGTCGGGAAATGGCTTTTCCCGTCCTGCGAACGACAGATCGTCTCTTCGAGGGTCTCGCCGACACCGAGCATCCCCAAGGCGTCGCTGCCCTAGTCCAGCCGCGCGTCGTTTCTTTCGACGAGCTCCTCCGCGTAGCCAACGACGCGTGCTCCCCGCTCCTCGTTGTGCTGGCTGGCGTCCAGGACCCGGGAAATGTCGGCACCATCCTCCGCACCGCCGCAGCCTTCGGCGCCACTGGAGCCGTGACCACCGCCTCGGGACACAGCGGCACCGCCAGTCCTTTCTCGCCGAAAGCTCTCCGAGCCTCCGCTGGCGCGGCATTGCATCTCCCGATCCTCGCCGGGATGTCGCTGCCCATTTTGCTGACGCAATTGCGCGTCGCCAACGTCAGAACACTCGCTTCCAGCGTCCACGAGTTCCACGATGGTGACCAACCGCTTCTCGCTCCCTGGGAAGTCGATTGGTGCCAGCCCGTCGCACTGCTCGTCGGCAATGAAGGTGCCGGTCTGCCCGAAGAAGTCGAGCGCAGCGCCGACGCACGCATCCGCATCCCCATGGCCAGCGGCGTCGAATCGCTAAATGCCGCAGCTGCCGCCGCCGTGCTTTTCTACGAAGCCGCGCGCCAGCGAAAATCTCTGTCCACTTCGAGTGAACCCAAACCGTGAGCCTCTTCTCCAAGCTGCCTCAGCCGGCGGAATCCGATGTGCCCCTGGCGCATCAGCCGCTCGCCGAGCGCATGCGCCCGCGCACGCTTGACGAATTCATCGGTCAGGAAAAACTCCTGGGCCCCGGCAAACCACTGCGCGTGCAAATCGAAAACGACGATCTCACCTCCATGCTGTTTTGGGGCCCGCCTGGCTGCGGAAAGACCACGCTCGCCCGGCTCATCGCCCGGCTGACGCGCTCCGAATACATTCCCTTCAGCGCCGTGCTCACCGGCATCAAGGAAATCAAGGAGGTCATGGCTGCTGCCGAGCGCAAATCGCATTCGGGTCAGCGCACCATCGTCTTCATCGACGAAGTCCATCGCTTCAACAAAGCGCAGCAAGACGCTTTTCTTCCGCACGTCGAAGCGGGCCACATCACCCTGATCGGTGCGACCACCGAAAATCCTTCCTTTGAAGTGATCTCTCCGCTGCTCTCTCGCACCAAGGTCTACATCCTCGATCCGCTCGCCACACCGCTCATCGCCGAGCTGCTTCGCCGCGCCCTCACGGACAAAGAACGTGGCCTGGGCGTCGACCGCTCTGCGGTCGCACGTGAGAATGTCAGCATCGAAGCCGGCGACGATGTCCTATTCCGCATCGCCTCCTTCGCCAACGGCGACGCTCGCTCTGCCTACAACACGCTCGAGCTGGCCGTTCGCGGCGCTCAACCAGACAACGCCGGCACGCGGCACCTCACCGCCGCACTTCTCGAAGACGTCCTGCAACGGAAACTCCTGCGCTACGACAAAGCCGGCGAGGAGCACTACAATCTCATCTCCGCCCTGCACAAATCCGTGCGCAATTCCGATCCCGACGCGGCGCTCTATTGGCTTGCGCGCATGCTGGAATCCGGCGAAGACCCGCTCTTTCTCGCCCGCCGCATGGTGCGCATGGCCAGTGAAGACATCGGCCTCGCCGAACCTGGCGCCCTGGCCGTCACGCTCGCTGCAAAGGAAGCTTTCGACTTCATCGGTCCGCCCGAAGGCTATCTCGCGCTCGCTCAGGCAGCCGTTTATCTCTCGCTCGCGCCAAAATCCAACGCGCTCTACACCGCCTACGGCGAAGTTATGGAAGACGTGCGCAAGACCGAAGCTGATCCCGTTCCGCTACACTTGCGCAACGCCCCGACTGGCTTGATGAAAAATATCGGCTACGGGCAAGGCTACAAATACGCCCACAACTTCGACGACAAGGTCACCGACATGACCTGCCTGCCGGACAATCTAGCCGGCCGCGCCTACTACAAGCCCACGGACCAAGGCTTCGAGCAGCGCCTACGGCAGCGTCTTGACGACATTCGTAAGATAAAATCCCGGTCATCTGCTACTTCGTGAGGCGAATATGCGCTTTGTCCGACTACTTACACTGCTAGGGATCGTTAGCCTGCCGCTCGCTACCATGGCACCACCCCAACGGCCCAAAATCTACGAGGTGGCCTTGGTCCGTCTGCGCGTGACGAATCCCGAAGCATCGCGCTCGTTTTACGCGAGTACCTTGGGCCTGCCGCAAGGCACGTCAGGATGTTTCAGCTCGCAGGGCCCTGCGGGCTGCTTTTTTGTCAACGCCGGGCAGGAGGTCGAATTGGTTCCGGGCGCGGCAACAGACGATGGCGTGGAGGCACTTGGATTTCGCGTCAGCGACGTTCCTGCGATGCGTATCTATCTCCTTGCCCGCGGCGTGAAATGCGGGGAGGTTACCAAGAGCAATTCCGGGGACAGAGTCGTCGAGGTTCGCGACCCGGAGAATCACCGGATTCTGTTTCTCTCTCACAAAGCAGGTATCGCCGGATCCTTGCCGTCGTCGCTGATAAGCAACCAGCTTATCCATGCGGGGTTCGTCGTGCGCGACCGCCCAGCTGAAGATCGCTTCTACAAAGACATCCTCGGCTTCCGGCTCTACTGGCAAGGTGGAATGAAAGAGGACGAGACGAACTGGG
>JBGOVR010000129.1:0-13231 GCA_041478205.1 Candidatus Acidiferrum sp. | reverse complement strand
GACCCGCGCTTCGTCGGCATCAACTTTGTCATGCCCGAAGACGGCTACACTTCCATGTCCGACTATGCGCTGCACATGCGCATAGTCGGCTTCCTGCACGAAATCTATCCAAAGATTCACATCACTCTGCACGCCGGCGAAATCGCGCCGGGTCTGGTCCCCTACGAAGGCCTCTGCTGCCACATTCGCCTCGCCGTCGAGCAGGCCCACGCGGAGCGCATCGGCCACGGCGTCGATATCATGTACGAAGATCGTCCTCACGATTTGCTGAAAGAGATGGCCGCGAAGCACGTGATGGTAGAGGTCAACCTCACCAGCAACGACGTGATCCTCGGCGTCAGCGGCAAAGACCACCCGTTCCCCATCTACCGGCAATTCGGCGTCCCCATGGCGATCTCGACCGACGACGAGGGCGTGTCGCGCATCGATCTCACCCACGAATAC
This sequence comes from Candidatus Acidiferrum sp., assembly GCA_041478205.1. Taxonomy (GTDB): domain Bacteria; phylum Acidobacteriota; class Terriglobia; order Acidiferrales; family UBA7541; genus Acidiferrum. Next base: position 12,787 of record JBGOVR010000129.1, on the reverse strand, counting down.
GTCCGCGCCGCCGAAACTTATTCTCTCCACTACGTCGATCTGAAGCAGATGGTCCGCACCGGCCTGGAACACAGCTTCCTGCCCGGCGCCAGTCTGTGGCGTGATCAAGACACGTTTTCTCGTCCCGCCCTTGCGTGTGCCCAAGGCGTGCTCGGTGCAGACAAACCTTCTTCCGCCTGCGCGGCCTTCCTGCAGTCCAGTGAAAAAGCCCAGCAGCAATGGGAGCTCGAACGCCGGTTCCGCACATTTGAATCCAGCAATTGAGCCTATGGAGTGCGGCGGCTCGGCGCCGCTTTCTCGGGGTAGCCAGCGCCACAGCCGTAAGCCGCTCGGCAATCAACCAAGCCCAGCGGCATAAGACAACAACCGCGCATCCGCCCCGCGCGCAGCTACCAGTTGCACGCCCGCGCCACCTTCCCCAGGCAGCGTAATCACCGGCACACCAGCCAGACTCATCGGCGTGGTATATCGCAAAATCATCCGCCGCGCCGCGCTATGATCTCCCCCCGCCGCCAGCCGGCAGACCGGCGCGCAAGGTGCAATCACAAAATCGTACTCACGCAGCAGTCCATCCATGCGCTCGCGGAAAGCCGCGCAACGCCTGCGCAAATTCTCAACTTCCGCTGCCGGAATCGACGCACCCCACGCGAGCCTTTCCGCGATCGATGCCTCGAAGTGCGAAAAATCCCCGCCCGTCTTCGCGCTGTGAATCGCCGCCGCCTCACTCGCCTGAATCGGCGCATAAATCGCCATCGCTTCTTCCCAGAAGCTTGCGTCAAATGCGACAGTCTCCGCCCCGCGCTCCGACAACCGTTCCCGCCATCGCTCCAAGCCTTCAAGCACGCCCGCTTCGCAATCGCTCAAAAACTCCGCCCCCACGCAGCCGATGCGCACCCGCGTCTCTGTCATCCTCTGCACGCGCAAGTCAAACAAAGCCTCCGCCAGCAACGGTCCATCCCGCAAATCGCGAAACAACCAGCCAACCGTGTCGAACGACTCCGCCAGGTGCGCTCCGCCTCGCCACAACCCTCGCTGCTGCCCCAACTTGATCGACGCCCGATAACCCGCCAACCCGCACAGCGCCGCGGGCACGCGAATCGACCCGCCCGTGTCCGACCCGATGGCCGCCACCGCCGAGCCCTCCTGCACGCTCGCCGCCGCCCCACTCGAAGATCCCCCAGTCAGCCACCGCGCGTCGTCCGGCTGCAAGCAATCGCCGTAGTCCGGATTCTCTCCCGTGATGCCGTACGCTAAAGGATGCATGTGCGTCTTGCCCGTGATCGACGCGCCCTGCGCCCGCAACCTCGCCGCCACGCCCGAGTCCTCGCGCGCCAGTCCGTCCGTCTCCGCGTAATACCGCGACCCACAACTCGTCGCAAACCCCGCAAGATCGAAGCAATCTTTCAGCGACACCGGCAGCCCATACAAAAGCGGCTTCTCACCCGTCGCAAAACGCGTGGCCGACGCCTCCGCCTCGCTCAGCGTCCACTCCGGCACGCGCGTGATGTAAACGTTATGTCCCGCATTGCTGTTCGCCTTCGACAGCGCACGCTCGGCCACCGCCCGCGGCGAGACCGCTCCCGAAACCAGCGCCTCGCGCAACTGTTGCAACGGACTCGACAAAAGAGACACGCCGTGCATTCTACCTGCATCTTTCCAAGATTTTTCGGCAACCTGCTATGCAACAATAGCCCCCGATGAGACGAATTATTTTAGCGGCCTTTCTTTTTCTGACCCCGCTCACGCCCGCGCTCGCGCAAAAGCGTCTCGTGCTGATCGACCAAGACGGTTCCGGCCCGGGCGGCTCCAACCAAATGGCCATGATGGTCCTGCTGCAGTCGCCGCAGGCCGAAGTGCTCGGCATCACCATCGTCACCGGCAGCGCCTGGCGCGACGAAGAAATCCAGCATACCCTCCGCATGCTCGAGTTGATCGGCCGCAGCGATGTCCCCGTCGTCCCTGGCGCGGTCTTCCCGCTCGTGCGCACGCAAGAGGAAACCCGCCTCGCGTCGCAACTCGTCGGCAAAGTGGTCTGGCTCGGCGCCTGGGGGCAAGGCCCCACGACTCTCGTGCAGACGTCCACCGGCGTCGTTGGTGTGGCGCCGGCGAACCCCCAGATCCACGGCCCCTGGGAAGTCCCGCCGCTGCCCGAAGGCGCGCCGCACACCAAGCCCCTCGACGAAGACGCCGCCCACTTCCTCATCCGCCAGGTCCACGCGCATGCGCATCAGGTAACCATCTACGCCGCGGGCCCGCTCACCAACATCGCCCTCGCCGTTGCCATCGATCCCCATTTCGCCGAGCTCACCCAGGGCATCGTCATCATGGGCGGCAGCCTCAATCCCCAGACCGACGACCCCGAGTTTTCCACCAGCCCGCGCCACGAGTTCAATTTCTGGTTTGATCCCGAAGCCACGCACATGGTCCTGCGCGCTCACTGGCCCCGCATCGATGTCACCACCGTCGACGTCTCCATCAAAGCCATGTTCACCCAGCAAATGCTCGACGCCATCTCCATGTCCTCCAACCCCGCCGCCCGATACATCGCCAAATACTCGCAAGATCGCTACTACCTCTGGGACGAACTCGCGGCCGCCGCCTGGCTCAACCCCAGCCTCATCACCAAAGAGCTCCTCGTCTACATGGACATCGACCTCAGCCACGGCCCCAGCTACGGCGATACTCTCACCTGGAACGACAAGATCAAGCCCGCCATCGACGTCCAACTCGTCCACGCCCAGCTCGACCTAGACCTCCCCCAATTCACCAAAATGTTCGTCGACCTTATGTCCGCCCCTACCCCGTATGCGCACTCCCCTTCTTCCGTTCCCCGGTAACGTGCCATCATCTGGATCTTTCGCCGTTTCGGAATAGACTTGTCACAATTCCCCCTTGGGCGGCGTTCTACTGTTGTGAATGCACAAAGCGAAATTGCGGACAGCGTGAAGGCCGGCGAAGCCCCGTTCGACTTTGAGGCAACCTTTCGCTCGCAATACGGCCGTATAGCCCGAGTCATTGCCAGGGTCGTTCAGGACCCCGCCCGCGCCGAAGAACTCGCCGTCGAAGTCTTCTTGAAGTTATGGCGAAATCCGAAAGCTCATGGCGAAAGGGCCGAAGGCTGGCTCTACAGGGTCGCCGTACGCAAAGGCTTGGATGAATTGCGCCGCCGCACGCGCCGGTCTCGCTATGAGCGCCTGTTCGGCAGTGTCGGACGTGTTCCGACCCCAGAGGAAGTTCACACCGCCACCGAGGAGCGGCAGAGAGTGTCTCTGGTCTTGGCGGCTATCGAGCCGCGTCAATCGGAATTGCTGCTCCTGCGGAGTCATGGCCTAAGCTACGAAGAATTGGCGTCTGCTCTCGCTCTGAATCCCGTTTCGGTCGGAACTCTCCTCAGTCGCGCGCAACAGGCGTTCCGAAAGGAGTACGTGAAACGCTATGGAAAAGAATGATGAAACCAACGTCGGCCGCTGGGTCGACGGCCGACTCGCCAAGCTCGCTCCCGGCAGCGAATGGCAGCCAAACGTGGCTCAGGGCCTTGCGCGTTTCAAGGAGCGGAGCGCCTCCGGAAAGCAAGGCGGGCGAGGGTGGACGATGTGGGTAGCCGCAGCCATGATCGCTGGTGGTGTCTGTCTACTGGCCTTCCTGGCGTCGCGAGAGCGGGCTGTCCGTTTTTGGAAAAGTTCCTATCTCCAGAAGGTAAACGTGGCACAGGTTTCGGCGGCGGTCAAAACCGTGAAGCACGGGCAACCGGCGCCGGATTTCATCCTGAAAGATGCCGCTGGTGCCGGCGTGCGGCTGTCGGCTTTCAAGGGCAAGGTCGTTCTTCTCAATTTCTGGGCCACCTGGTGTCACGGGTGCGAGATGGAAATTCCCTGGTTCGTCGAGTTCGAGAATCAATACAAGAGCAAGGGGCTTGTGGTCCTCGGTGTTTCCATGGACGACGACGGCTGGAAAGTGGTGAAACCCTACATCGAAGAGAAAAAAGTAAACTATCCGGTCGTGCTCGGAAACAAAACGGTGGCAAAGCTCTATGCTGTCGGTAACATGCCCATGACGCTTCTGATCGATCGCGACGGCACGATCGCCGATTCCTACATCGGTGTGGTGGACAGAAGTCTCTGCCAGAGCGAGATCATTCAGCTGCTAGAAGATTAGGCCGGCATCCTCACGGCGCTGCCGGAAGATTCAACACAGGATTCTGCGCAAAGAAATCAAACGGCCGGATCACAAAGTCGTGCCACATCACCGGCATGACCGGCCAATCCTCCGCTCGCGGCACGTGATGGAATCCCATGGTGTACCACGCCACAATGTCCGTGTTTTCGATAGCGCGATTTGCCTGCGTCCAGACGGCTAGCCCGTCGCCGCCTTTGCTGGCAGTGGGATACACCCCCGCGGCATAAAGTTCTTCCGCGCGGTACGGCGTAACCCACAGTTGGTGCGCGGAAAACGCTCCGACCCGCTGCGGCCCGTCGTCCGGGTCCAACAGTGACGCCGCGGTTGTCCCGGGCATGATCTCGTAACCCGTCGGGTATCCAAGAGGCCCATGCACGTTTGGATTGACGAACATCCACATGGACGGATGCTCCAGGTGAATGTCCATCATGGCATCGCGCTCGGTCTTCGCGACGAACGGCTCCGCCACCCAAATGCTCTTCCGGTGCGTCGACGCGGGCAACTGGCGCTGTTTCAACAGGTGCGGCACGAAGGTGTTGTTCGGTCCGTCCACGTCCAGATCGAGGCGGAACGAAAAGAAGTGGTCATGATTTACGCCCACCGTGTTCTCGCCGACAAAGTGGCCAAACTCGTCGTCCGCGCCCGCATTTGTCCCGCCGCTCATGGCATGTTCGCCCGCGGTCTTCGCCTTGACGCCTTTTGTCTCGATGATTCCGGTTGCTCCCACGGCCACCCGGATCGAACCGTCCTGCTCGAATCTCCAATCCAGCAGATAGTCGTAGTTGCCGATCACCGCCGCCGCCCTCAGCACCAGGGTTCGGCTCGGCCGTCCCCACACCTGCTCCTGCTCGAAATGCCGCCACGCGGGATTCCCGCTAACCGTTTCGAACAGGCATGCCTGCCTCGGCCGGATCACGGGAATTCCGTGCTCGTTGGGAGACAACCCGTCCATGTACTCCGCATTCGACGGGCAATCGACTCCTTCGCGCATCGTTCTGAGCACTCCGCCGGGAAAGAACTCGCCCGCATCGATAAACACGCGGGTGGCCCAGCTCTCCGCCGGGTCCATGTACGGCACATACAGCTCCGACATCGATCCCTCATACATCACCGAACGCTGCCGCGCGCCGTCGTCCAGCCGCACCAGGTTCAGCACCGGTCCCACGCGCGTGTCCAAGCGCACCCGAAAGTGCCAGTTCTGCCAGCTCACGTCGCCGTTCTTCATCTGGAAGCCCGATCCCTGCGGCTGTGCGATATCGATTGGCGTCGTTCCGGCCCGGGGCTTTGCCGGAGCCTCTTCAAAGTTAATCGGACTCTGCGGCACGGGAATCGCTTCCTGATCGATCACTTTGACCACCTTCTTCTCGACCGCATCGATTTCAAAGTACAAACCCTCGATGGAGCGGCCCCAGCCCAAATACGCCCCATGCGTGTCGGAACACTCGCCATACAAGATCCGGTGACCCTCCAGTTCCGGCACTGCGAAGTATCCAAACGGCAGCGCCACGCACTCCACGGTGGTCATGTCCTTGATGCCCCGCTTTGCGAAACCCGCCTGCATCCGCGGATCGTTCTTCGCCAACTCCCCCATCGCGAACAGTTCGCTTTCGAAGATCGGTCCTTGCGCTCCCTTTACTTCTTTCCACGACTCCGCTTTATGCGCCGCAAGATCCACGCGGACTTCGGTCACCAACCCTTTCCGCATCAGAATGACGTCGGCCTCGCGCGGAATCGCATCCCCGGCCTTCCACGCCAGCACTTTTTCCTTGGGTGGCTCGTGCAACAGCACGCTCATGACATATGTATCGGCGTCCATCTTGCCCGTCGCCTGCAGCACTTCGTACACGGTCCAATATTCTTGCGACTTGAGCCCCTCCAGCGGGTGCTCCGGCGCCCGGACTTGCGCTAACGATAAGGTTGGACCTAACAAACTCAAACCCAGAAGGAAGAATATCTGCCAGCACCTATTTTTCATTGGTTCCTCCATGTAGTTCTTGCGCTCAAACCTTGCCGAGCCTGCCGAATCGAAATGCATCCCCGTGCATGAGATGTTACGTCTGTTCCCGGCCGGCCTCTATCTGGATCGAATCGCGTTAGGGGCAAAACTCCGCGCATTCCTTGGGAGAGATTATCTACATACGCGCGACGGCCGCGAAGAGAAAGTTTGCCGCGACGCGCTATTTTTTAGCTGGAAGCGATGCAATTCTCGCCGATTGCGGCACGCAACGCGGTGGTACAAGAGAGGGCGCACCTGCGCAGGTCCCCTCAGACGGAGCGTGCCCGCGGCGAAAACGGATCGGCGCCTCTTCCGTTGACGCCGTGAGCCTCGCGGCCATATAGTGGCGCACCTTTGCCGGAGAACTTGCTTGCTTGAGCGCGTCTTTCATCTCGCCGAAAACCAAACCACCGTCCGTCGCGAGCTCCTCGCCGGCCTAACCACCTTCATGACCATGGCCTACATCGTCGTGGTCAACCCGCGCATCCTCTCCGAAGCGGGCATGCCCGTCGAAGGCGTCCTCTTCGCCACCTGCATTTCCGCCGCGCTCGCCACGCTCATCATGGGCCTGTGGGCCAACTATCCTATCGCCCTCGCTCCCGGCATGTCCCTCAACGCCTACTTCACCTACTCCATCGTCATCGGCCGCGGCGTGCCGTGGCAGACCGCTCTCGGCGTCGTCTTCCTCTCCGGCCTCCTCTTTCTTCTCCTCACCCTCACCAACATCCGCGAGCAAATCGTCAACGGGATTCCCGACTGCCTGAAACACAGCACCGCCGCAGGCATTGGCCTCTTCATCGCCTTCGTGGGTCTCCGCAACGCAAAAATCATCGTCGCCAATCCCGCCACCTTCGTCGGACTCGGCAAAACTTCCGATCCGCAGGTCCTCCTCGCTGCCCTCGGCCTGCTCCTCATCGCCATCCTGATGGCTCGCCGCGTCGGCAGCGCCATTCTCCTCGGCATCCTCGCCATCACTTTCGCGGGCATCCCGCTTGGTCTGGCTCACTGGCCCGCGCATCTTTTCTCGCTGCCTCACCCCTCCGGCACGCTCTTCAAGCTCGATCTCCACAGCGCCGCAAAGATCGGCCTCGGCGAGCTCATCTTCGTTTTCTTCTTCGTCGATCTCTTCGACAACGTCGGCACGCTCGTCGGCGTCTGCGAGCAGGGCGGTTTCCTGCGCGACGGCAAACTCCCCCGCGCCAGCCGCGCACTACTCGCCGACGCCTTCGGCACCATGATCGGCGCCCTCACCGGCACCTCCACGGTCACCAGCTACATCGAAAGTGCCGCCGGAGTCGCCGCCGGTGCCCGCACCGGTCTTGGCAACGTCGTCATCGCCGCACTCTTTTTCGCCGCCATGTTCTGCGCGCCGCTGGTCGCCGCCATTCCCTCTTACGCCACCGCGCCCGCCCTCATCCTCGTCGGCGCGCTCATGTGCGGCTCCGTCGCCAAGGTCCGCTGGGACGATTTCAGCGAGGCCTTCCCCGCTTTCCTCACCCTCGTCGCCACCCCGCTTACCTTCAGCATCGCCACCGGCCTCAGCCTCGGTCTGCTCTCTTTTACGTTCATCAAGATCGGCACCGGCAGACATCGCGAGATCAGCCCCCTCATCTGGGTCCTCAGCACCCTCTTTCTGTTGCGCTACGCTTTCCTCGGCGTCGAGTAGCGGTTAACATAGGCCACTCATTGGAATTGTGAAAGCAGGCCAGAAGAATGATCGTCACCACCGAGTACGCGGATATTCCGACGCCAGCCACCCCGATGCGGACGTTCGTCGCTGCGCCCAAGGCCGACGCACGCTATCCCGGAATCTGGTGCTACTCCGATATTTTCCAGCTCACCGGACCGATGCTGCGCGCCTGCGTGCGCCTGGCGGGATACGGCTTTGTCGTGGCCGCGCCGGAAATTTATCACCGCATCGAACCGCCGGGGACCCCGATTGCCTTCGATGATGCCGGACGCACTCGCGGCCAGGAAGACGCCGCGAAAACCCCAGTGGCGCATTTCGATGCCGATTGCCGCGCCGGTCTGGACTGGCTCTCCCGACATCCCAAAGTCGCGCCGGGAAAGATCGGTGCAACGGGTTTCTGCATCGGCGGTCATCTGGCATTCCGCGCCGCGCTGCAGCCCGACGTCCGCGCAACCGTATGTTTTTATGGCACGGGTATTCATGACGGTAAGCTCGGTCAAGACGCCGATGCCGGATCGTTGGCCCGCGCCGCAGAAATCCGCGGTGAACTCCTGATGATCTTCGGCACCAAGGATCCCCACGTCCCCGACGCGGGACGCCAGACCATCGATCGCGCACTGAAAAACTCCGGCGCCCGCTACAACACCTTGCTCTACCCGGCCGACCACGCCTTCACTCGCGACGAAGGTCCCCGCTTCGATCCCGAAGCCACCGACCTGGCTTTTTCCGAAATGATCCGTTTATTTCGTAACGTGTTCCGGGACTAAGAACTCAAACGCAGCATCAAATCCATGCGCGACGCGAACCAGCGCACATGATCGATTGCGAATGAAACCCATGCTTTCCACTTCTCAACAACCCCAACAGCAACCAAAGCCCATCTTCAAGAACCCTCTGCTCTACTCCTCCATCGTCCTGGCTGCGGCTGCCCTCCTGGTCGCCTGGATCTTTCTCTCGCGCTGGCTGGAAAATCGCCAGATCGAGCGGAAAACAACACAGGAGAAGACACAAAAACAACTCGAAAGCGATCGCGCCGCCCTGCAACAGTTCGGCGGCAAAGAACTCGCCATCCAGGACTTCTACGCCATCCCCGGCGTCATTCACCGTGGTGAAAAGACCCAGCTCTGTTACGGCGTTGCCAACGCCAAGACGGTCAAGCTCGAGCCTCAATCCAATCCCGTCTGGCCCTCCTACTCCCGCTGCGTCGACGTCTCTCCCACAAAAGACACCACTTACACCCTAACCATCGAAGACGCCGCCGGGAACACAAAGTCCCAAACAGCGGAGGTCAAGGTCCGCTAGCGCGCTCTGGCCGACCCAGAACCTTCCACAGCGCCCGGCGGCTACCCGCAAAGGTTCCCTTGTAGCCGCAATTCCCTCACATCTATAATGATCGACTGCGGGTATCACGAACCGAGGAGACATCTGGCCCGCCCAAGCATCTAGACTGAAGACCATGTCCGACCCACTCAAGAACATCAAGCAGAAGCTCCTGGACGAGATCACCGCGCTCGAGCACGAGCTCAGCATCGAGCTTCCCAAAGAGATTGCGGTCGCCCGCGCCCACGGCGACCTCTCCGAAAACGCCGAGTACAAGTTCGCCAAAGAGCGCCAGGGCTACGTCAATGCCCGCATCAGCCAGCTTAAAAGACGCATGGGCGATCTCGGCATGCTCAATCTCAGCAACATTCCCAAGGATCGCGCGGGTTACGGCTCGCGCATCGTCGTGCTGGACACCCAGCGTCACATCAAAATCGAATACAAGCTCGTAAGCACCGAAGAGACCGACGCCGAAAAGGGGCTCATCTCCACCACTTCACCCATCGGCAAAGCACTGCTCAATCGCAAGGTTGGCGATGAAATTCAGGTTTCCACGCCAGCCGGCCAAAAAGAATTTGAAGTCGTTCGTCTCGTCACCATTCACGACGGCGAATAAGTTTCATCCGGTCTGTCCCGGTCTGTGAGGAAGCATGCATTGGGGTTCAGGTCACGAACTTGGCTTTTTGACGCTTCTTGGCTATCTCGCCTTTGTCTTCGGCGCCATGCTCGTCTGGCGCGGCCGCGACAATATATATGTATGGGTGCACGATGAAGTCGGCGCCTATCGCCGCACCCTCTCTCGTTACACTCCACTCGGCCCCTTCTACAGTCTCCGCGAAGAATCGCGCCTCAAGATCATCCCCTCCCAAGTGGTCCGCACCCTGAGCGCCATTCCCCGCAGCCGTTACAGCTACGGCGCGTTTCTCCTTTTCCTCGGTCCTCTCCTCATTTTTCTCGATTTATTCATCTAGCCAGTTTCCTCTTCCGAATCTCTGTGTACTCTGCGCCCTCTGTGTTGAAATCTTTCTTTGTCCTTTCTTCTCCTCGCCTAGACAAATCTAACTCCCTTTGCCATTCTCCTTGCCGATGAAACCTTCCCTAATCGTCCACGGCGGCGCCTGGGACATTCCTGACGAAGCCGTCGACGCCTGCAAATCCGGCTGCCACCGCGCCCTCGCCGCCGGCTGGTCCATTCTTTCCAGCGGCGGTTCCGCTCTCGACGCCGTCGAAGCCGCCGTCATCCTCCTCGAAGACGATCCCGTCTTCGACGCCGGCTTCGGCTCGCATCTCAATCTCGACGGTCGCGTCGAATGCGACGCCATCGTCATGGACGGCGCCACCCTCCGTGCTGGTTCCGTCGCCACTTTGCAGCACATCCGCAATCCCATCCGTCTCGCTCGCAAAGTCCTCGAAAATTGCCCGCACATGATGCTCGTCGCCGAAGGCGCCGAGCGTTTCGCAAAAGCCCAGGGTCTTCCGCTCTGCGACCCCGAAGAATTAATCTCCGCAGCCGAGCGCGAAGCCTGGCAGCACTGCAAACAAGACCAGCACGCCGCCGCGCATCATCGCGGCCACGAGCAGGGCACCGTCGGCGCCGTCGCCATCGACCGCCACGGCGCGCTCTTCGCCGCCACTTCCACTGGCGGCACCTGCTGCAAACTCCCCGGCCGCGTCGGTGATTCCCCGCTGATCGGCTGCGGCTGCTACGCCGACTCCGAAGCCGGCGGCGTCTCCGCAACCGGCTACGGCGAAGCCATCATGAAAGTCGTCATGGCCAAAACCGCCACCGACTACCTCCGCCACTACGACGCCCCGAAATCCGCCGCCGAAACCCTCGCCCTCTTCTCCAAAAAAACCCACGCCACCGCGGGCCTCATCCTCCTCGACCGCCACGGCAACCCCGGCTTCGCCTTCAACACCCCCCGCATGGCTTACGCCTACGTCACCCCCAACGGCTCCTTCGTCACCGCCGTCTAGCATCGCCTTCAGGTGCTTTGGTGTTTCACATTTTAGCACTAACATTCCTGGTAACGGGCGAGTAAAATGCCCAGCGACTGAGTCACCATCCTCCCGCGAGGATCTCGAACCCGCTCGCGCCTTCTGCGAACGGTGGGGGGGGATCTGCTTCGGCTTTGCGGTTCTCGTATTGCTGTCATCCCGAACCCGCTCGCGCCGTTTGTGAACGGTGTGAGGGATCTGCTTTTGGTTTTACTTATGAGCAAAACGTACTGCATCTACATTCTCGCCAGTCGCTCGCAAAATCTCTATACCGGCGTGACCAACAATCTCGAACTCCGGCTGGTCGAACATCGCCAGGGGCTCGTTCCTGGATTCACAGCCCGCTACAGGATCTTCCGCTTGGTCTACTTTGAGCAATTCGGTGACATTCGCGACGCCATCGCGCGAGAGAAGGAAATCAAGGCCTGGCGCCGTGAAAAGAAAATCTGGCTGATCGAGCGCGACAATCCAACGTGGGCGGATCTCGCCGAACGGCTTCCCAGTCTGCCGCGAATAGGAGACCAGAGAGCCACAATCCAGCCCACGCCAGCAGGGACGGAAAAGCAGATCCCTCACCCCGTTCGCCAAAAACAGGCGACCGGGTTCGGGATGACAAAGCACAAGGCAGGATCACACCATGACGACGATAACTAAACTTTGGCGCGCCCCGTCTTTGTCCCGCTGGACTTAATCGCGCCGGTCTTTGTCCCGCCCGGTATCGCAGCGCCAGCTCGCCAGCTATTGTCGCGCCAGCCTGTTTGTTGTCATCCCGAACCCGCTCGCGCCTTTTGCGAGCGGTGTGAGGGATCTGCTTGGGCCTTGGAGTTTTTTGCATTGCTGTCATCCCGAATCCCGGTCGCGCTGTTTGCGAGCGGTGTGAGGGATCTGCTTCTCGCTTAAAGACTATGCCTACCGCCGCCATCAACCAACTCATCATCAACTCCCCCTACGAGGAGCCGCGCGAGCATTTGGAAATCCGACCGCCAATCCCGCCTCTTCTCCCGCGTTTGCCGTTGTCCCTTGTACCGGCGAGTTCACCTCGCCATCTTTTTTTCTTGCTTTTCTCCATCCGCCTGTCATCCCGACCGGAGCGGCCGGTTTTTTCCCCCGCTCGATTTGTGAGCGCCGGCCGCGCAGTGGAGGGATCTGCTTCCTCCCCCGCGTGCGGCTTTTTTGAGCTGGGTGCCCCAACCCTTGCCTTGGAAGGCTGGGGATTTTGACTCTGCCTCTCCCCTGCGTCGCCCAGACATTTGTATTCCGTCTCCGGCTCGTGATCCCGTATGTTGTAGCCGCCTCTCTTTAGAGGGCCGGCCTTTTCCTCGCCTTTCTCTTGCCGTTACGTAGGCGCTGGGCTTCAGCCCGGCCCTTCTTGGTTTTGTGATTTCCGCTTTCTAATTTCTGCCTTCTAGTTTCTAGTTTCTCTTTTCTAGCTTCCGCCGCCTCCCCCCGCCTGTCATCCCGACCGGAGCGGCCGGCTTTTTCCCCCGCTCGATTTGTGAGCGCCGGCCACGCAGTGGAGGGATCTGCTTCATCCCCCGCGTGTGGATTTTTTGAGCTGGGAGCCCCAACCCTTGCCATTGAAGGCTGGGGATTTTGACTCTGCCTCT
>JBGOVR010000004.1:0-63491 GCA_041478205.1 Candidatus Acidiferrum sp. | reverse complement strand
GGTGGTCGTCGGTGGAAACGAAGAAGCGCTTGCGGCGGCCGAATTTCTGCAGCAGCGGGGCTTTGCCGTGCGCGCGATTCGGCCGCCCACGGTGAAAGAAGGTTCCGCGCGGCTGCGGTTTTCGGTCACTTGCGCGGTGGCACCGCACGAACTGGAGCGGCTGGAAGGCGCTTTGGGGACCTGGCGCGCGCAGCGATGTGGGCACGCGATGGCGGGGCGCGCGTGAGGAATCATTTTTTTATCACGGGGACGGACACCGGCGTCGGCAAGACGACGCTTGCGGCGCTTTTGTGCGCGGCGCTCGATGCGGTGTATTGGAAGCCGATCCAGACCGGAACACTCGAGGGGTCAGACCGGGTGTCAGTTATGCGGCTCGCGGGAATTGGGACGGATCGTACGCTCGATGAAGTTTACAAATTCGTGCCTCCGGTTTCGCCTGATTTGGCCGCGCGCTGGGCTGGCACGGAGATCGATCTCGGGCGTATCAACTTGCCAACTAGCCTGCACAACGATTGGTTAGTCGTGGAAGGGGCAGGCGGCGTGCTCGTGCCGATCAATCAGAAGCAGTTCATGCTCGACCTGATGGTGAAATTCATGCTGCCGGTGATTCTTGCGGCGCGCAGTGGCGTTGGCACGATTAATCACACGCTGCTCACGCTTGCCGCGCTGCACGCCGCGGAATTGCCGGTACATGGCGTTGTCCTGATCGGGGACCAGAACCGGGAGAATCGGGAAACGATCGAGCGGTTTGGACACGTGCGCGTGATTGGCGAGATTCCGCGTCTGCCTAATTTGCACCGGACGGCGCTCATGCAAGTCTTCATGAATAATTTTGACCGCGCGGCCTTCGCGCAGTGACGTTCCCTCGATAGTTGAAACTTCCCGCCGCTGCTCTAGCAATGCAGAAACCAAACTTATAATCTGGACAGATGATGACAGTTCCTCCCTGGCTCACTCTCGATCACGTCTGGCTGCCCTACACGCAAATGAAGACGGTAGACCTGCCGGTGCCCGTGGTTGCGGCGCGCGGCGTGCGGCTTACATTGGCGGACGGGCGCGAATTGATCGATGGGATTGCGAGTTGGTGGACCGCATGCCATGGATACGGCCACCCGCACATCTTGGAGAGCGTTGCCAAGCAGTTGGAAAAGATGCCGCATGTCATGTTTGGCGGCCTGGCGCATGAACCTGCGTATCGCTTGGCGGCGCGTCTTGCGGCCCTTTTGCCCGGCGAGCTGAACCACGTCTTCTTCACGGAATCGGGTTCGGTTGCGGTCGAAGTGGCGCTCAAGATGGCCGTGCAATTTTGGCTCAACCAGGGGAAGCGGCGAGCGAAATTTGTCAGCTTCCGCCACGGATACCATGGCGACACATTCGCGACGATGGCGATTTGCGATCCGGAAGAGGGGATGCACAAGCTCTTCCGGGGAATCGTGCCGGCACAATTCGTAGCGGAAGTGCCGGATAGCGCCGAAAAACGCGGCGATTTGGATCGTTTTCTTGCCGACAACCGGCAGGACATTGCGGCGGTGATTATCGAGCCACTGATTCAGGGCGCCGGCGGCATGAAATTCCACGATCCGGGAGTGCTTAACGATCTCAAGGCGCTGTGCGACCGGCACGGCCTCTTGCTGATTTTCGATGAGATTTTCACCGGGTTTGGGCGCAGCGGCACGCTCTTCGCGTGTCAGCAGACAGAGGTGACGCCGGACATCATCTGTCTTTCCAAAGCATTGACGGGTGGCACGATGCCGCTGGCGGCGACCGTCGCAACAGAGAGCATCTACAAGGGGTTTCTGTCCGACAATTCCGAGGCGGCTCTGATGCATGGACCGACGTACATGGCGTATCCCTTGGGTTGTGCTGCCGCCAACGCATCCCTCGATCTCTTTGCGTCCGAGCCGCGTCTCTCCCAGGCTGCCGCCATTGAGGCGCAGCTGAAAGAGGAACTTGCGCGCTGCCGAAAAACACCGGGCGTGCAGGACGTCAGGGTAAAAGGGGCCGTGGGCGTGATTCAGATGGATCGGCCGGTGGATGCGGCGGGATTACGCGCCCGGTTTGTTGATAAGGGATGCTGGATCAAACCGTTTGGAGATGTCATCTATCTCACGCCTCCGTTGATTATTGGAGAAGATGATTTATCGTCGCTGACGCGCGCGATTGAGGAAGTCTTGAACGTTCGCTAAAGTTTAGACTTGCAGGAACTGTGGAACGGAGGATGGCGGATTGCCCTCGAACCCTGGCGGCTGGAAGCAGAAGATCGTCGCGTTTGCCGGAGGGCTCGGTGCTCCGGGGCTCTTTCTTATTTCATTTCTCGATTCGTCTGTCCTAACATTTCCGGTCATTAACGATTTGCTCTTGATTGAGCTTTGCATTCAGCGCCCGGCGCGCATGCCGCTGTATGCGAGCATGGCCGCCCTGGGCTCGGTACTGGGGTGCGTTCTCCTATTTTTCTTGGCGCGCAAGGGCGGGGAAGCGTTTTTTCGGCGTAAGGCGGGAACCCGCGCGGAGATGATACGCCATTGGGTCGAACGGAACGGATTCGGCGGAATGCTTGTTGCCGCGCTGCTGCCTCCGCCGACGCCTTTCAAGTTTTTCGTGCTTGCCGCGGGAGTGTTCGAAATGCCGCTGGTGAGTTTTGCATCGGCGATTGCAGTCGCAAGATTCTTCCGCTACTTCGGAATCGGGTATCTGGCGATGCGTTATGGAGCGGAGGCTCTGCCGTACTTGACCGCGCACAAGTTGCACGCCACCGTAGCGGTGATCGCGCTGGTTACCACGAGCTATGCGCTCTCGCGGTTGCTTCTGCGTGACGGCAAGCCGCATGCTGCCAGTCAGAAATAGAAAGAGAATCAACGGCGGCGCAGCTCGCGCGCCCAGAGCAACGCTTCGTCTGCGAGGTTGCCGTTCGGATCGATTTTGACGAGCACGGCAACTTCGTTGTGGGTTTCTCCCGCGGCCGCGTAACGCAAGTCGCGCAACTGCACTTCGTATCCTTCGGCTGTTTTCTCCACGGTCGCCTTCGGGAATCGCGCGACGCTGATAAATCTTCTCGCGGCGTCCGACTCGCGGGCTCTATCCAGCATCGGAGATGACTCGGGCTTGAAGAGTGCCACGCCGGTTTCTGGGTCGAACGACGCGCCGGGGCCGGCATTCACGGTGAGTTCGTGCAGGGCACTGTCGGTTTCCACGATGCCATGCCACGTGAAAAGAGACGCGGACTCTGGGAACGCTGCCACGCGCCGCGGCGATTGGCCCCGGTAGGTCCGCGCTTGCATCATGGCCACGACGTCAGAGTGGAGAATGGCGCGCACGCCGACGTACAGCAGAACAAGCGCGAAGCCGACGATCGCGCCGACTCGACCGCGTGGACCTTTGTCCTTCGCGCCGATCTCGTCGCTTACGAGCCGCAGCAATTCAGGCAGCAGGATCGCCGCGATGAACAGGGTGATGATCCATGGATCGACATTCGCGAGCCAATCCGCGGCGATGCGGTGGCCGCTGAACGGCCAGAACAGCGCAATCCCTTCCGATTGGCACGCGTCCATCGCTAAATGCAGCAACTCCGCGAGCAAAACCATCCCAAATAACGCGGCCGTCGAAACTCGAGCGGGCGATGACTTCGGGCGGAGCAGAAAGTAGATAAGGCTGAGCATTGCGCCCACAGCAACGGACACGATGATGGAATGGGAGTACGTGTGATGCCAGTCCAGATAAGCGGAAGGTCCGAAAATCGTGCTCAACGCATCCAGATCCGCGATGGTGCCGGCGAGGATGACGACCGCCCACGCGGCGCGCGGTGCGCGAGGCAGAGCAGCCCGCGCCAGGGCAAAAGAGACCAGCGCGTGGGTGCCGACATCCATGGCGGAAGTTACGCGCCCGCGCGGGGCTTCGGCGCGGTGCCATTCTTCGGAACGAGCAGTTTGAGTGCGCGTGGAATGATTTTGAACTCGACGGGCAAACGCGCCAGCGGTTCGCCATCGATCTGTGCGTAGACCGGGTTGCTGTCCAAAGGCTCGCACACCACGGTGTCGGTCTTCCAGAAATGCACGCCGCTGGTGCCGCGGAGCTTGTCGAGCCACAGGCTGGGCAGATAACTCAAATAGCGGAAACCGCTCTGCGTCGTCAGCGCCATCAATTCGAACTCATTTTCGTAAAGGTCCGCGCCGGTGGTGATCTTGAAAGGTCCGCCGTAGTTTTTGGTTCTCCCAACGACGAGGAGAGACGCATCCAGTTTTTGGCCGCCGGTGACGACGCGAAAGTGCGGAAACTTGTAACGGAACACTTCGCGGGCGCCTTGCCACCAGTAAGCCATAATGCCGACACGCGCCTTGAGATCGAGATCGATCGCGTAGACGATCATGCCGTCCGGGCCGGAGCCCGCAACGCTAAGAAAATAGCGTTTCTTTTCCGGCTCTTCGAGCGGGGTCGCGAGGCCCAGCGCGATTTCCTTGACCTCACCGTGGACGAGCTTCTCCGCGGCGCTCGGGATATCCCAGGGCAGGTCCAATTCTTTGGCCAGAACGTTGGCGGTGCCACCCGGCAGCAACGCCAGCGGCACGCGGTGGCCGTTCTGCTGCGCGGCAAGCCCGTTCACAACTTCGTTCAGGGTGCCGTCGCCGCCGCAGGCGATGACGAGTTGGCGGCCCTCCGCGCTTGCGCGATAGGCCATCTCGGTGGCGTCGCCGGGTCCGCGAGTTTCCATAAGCTCTGCTTCAATCCCAGCGAAAGAGAAAATCCTGCGCGCCTCGTCGAGCATGCGCCGCCGCCCGCCGCCACCGTTGCCGGCGTTGGGGTTGTGGATCAGCAGCGCGTTTCGTAGATTGCCTGGAAGCATCGACCGTCCTGACTTGCAGCTATGCCTGCCGTCAAACCTCCATTCTATATAATATGATGCGGATTGCAGTGAACGTTCTTCCGAGGATTCCCATGGCCAAGGCTGCTGCCGCCAAACACGAGGTCGAAGAGCTTCGCGACAAGCTTCGCCACCACGACTACAGGTATCACGTCCTCGACGATCCGGAAATTTCTGACGCGGCGTATGACCGGCTGATGAACCGGCTCAAGGAGCTGGAGGGCGCGAATCCGAGGTTGATTACGGCGGATTCGCCTACGGCGCGGGTCGGTGGGCCTCCACGGGATGGCTTTCAGACCGTGCAGCACGCGCGCCCCATGCGCAGTCTCGACAACGCATTTTCCTACGACGCGTTGCGTGATTTCGACCGCCGAGTGCGTCAGGGCAGCGGGCGAGAGCAGATTGAATACGTCGCCGAACATAAATTTGATGGCCTTAGCATTTCTTTGCAATACGAAAAGGGCGGCCTCGCTCGCGGCGTGACTCGCGGCGACGGCTCGACCGGCGAGGACGTGACTCCGAACATCAAGACCATTCGCTCGATTCCCCTGCGCATCGATCCGGCTGCGCTGAAAAAGACGAAGCTGCCGGCTAATTTTGAAGTCCGCGGCGAAGTGCTGATGACGCGCAAGGCCTTCGAGGCGATGAATCAACAGCAGGAGCAAAGCGGCGGCAAGATTTTCGTCAACCCGCGCAACGCTGCTGCGGGGTCCGTGCGTGTTCTCGATTCTTCTATTACCGCGCAACGGCGGCTCGAGTTTTTCGCGTATTACCTGCTCGTTGATGGCGAGGTGCCGTTTGCCAAGCATTCTGAGTCCCTGCAAGCTCTTAAGCAATTGCACTTCCGAGCGTCTGACGACTGGAAACTTTGCGCGGGGATCGACGCGGTTGTCGCTTATTGCGACGTCTGGGAGCCGAAGCGGGCAGACCTGCCTTACGAAATCGACGGCGTGGTCACAAAGGTCAATTCCACGCCAATTCAGCACGAATTGGGGTACACGGCGAAGGCGCCACGCTGGGCCATCGCGTACAAATATCCCGCGCGCCAAGAGACCACGGTCGTGAACGACATTCGCGTGCAAGTGGGGCGCACGGGCACGCTGACGCCGGTCGCGGTTCTCGAGCCGGTGCCGGTGGGCGGCGTCACTGTCAGCCGTTCCACCCTCCACAACATGGACGAGATCGATCGCCTCGGTTTGCAGATTGGCGACACCGTGCTGATCGAGCGAGCGGGTGAAGTCATTCCGCACGTTTTGAAGGTTGTAAAGGAAGGCGCGCACCGCAAGCCTTTCCGCATGCCGAAGAATTGCCCCGAATGCGGCAGCGCGATTCACAGGGCCGAGAGTGAAGTGGCGTATCGCTGCGTGAACGCCGCTTGCCCTGCGAAACGTAAAGAATCGTTGCTGCACTTTGCCAGTCGCCACGCGATGGACATTGACGGCTTGGGGGACAAGATCGTCGATCAGCTTGTGGACAAGGGGCTGGTCAAGGATGTCGCTGACCTCTACTCGTTGAAGCATGACGACGTGGCTGAGTTGGAACGCATGGCCGAGAAATCCGCGCAGAACCTGCTCGATGAAATCGCGGCCAGCAAGAAAAACACTCTCGCGCGCCTCGTCTACGCACTGGGAATTCGGATGGTTGGTGAGCGCACTGGCCAGCTCTTGGCTGCGCATTTTTCCTCGCTCGATGAATTGGCGGCCGCGAAAGAGGAGCAGCTCCTGGATGTTGGCGAAGTCGGGCCCAAGGTGGCCGCTGCCATCGCGGAGTTTTTCTCCGAGCCTGCCAATCGCCAGATCATCAAGAAACTGGAGAAAGCGGGCGTGCGGCCCACGGCGGAGAAGCGCGTTCAGAAAAGCCAGAAGTTTGCGGGTAAGTCATTTGTATTCACGGGAGGCTTGGCGAACCGTTCGCGCGAGGAAGCCGGGGAATTGGTGCAACAGCACGGCGGCAAAATCTCCAGCTCGGTAAGCAAGAAAACGGATTACGTCGTCGTCGGCACCGACCCCGGCTCGAAGTACGACAAAGCTAAGGATCTCGGCGTCCCCATCCTCACCGAATCCGAGTTCGAAAAGTTGTTAGGGATGAAATGATGTTTGGGGATTCGGCTTCGTGCGGAAAGAATGTCGTAATACGTCACACCTAAGGCATAATTCAGCGCGAAGTTTGAGGTTTGCTGTTGAGGCGCCTGGCCGAATTTCTGCGATCCGTTATTCCTGCCGATCCAGCTCAGCTCCTATTTGTGATTGGAATCGTGTGTTTGGTCATCGCGCCGCACCTAAGATGGTGGCCGTCCGGACTGGCCGTTTCGCCCGAGCACGCCGCTGGCTGGTTTGACAGGCAAGTGGTGGATATTGGAGTTTTGCTACTTTTTCCCATTATTTTCGCAAGCGTGGCCGGTTACTTTGTTTGTTTCTGGCCCGGTGACCATCCGACGAGCCGCGTCTTCCGCATGGTCTGTTTGCCTGCCCTCGGCGGATTTGGCCTGATGTTGGGCCGTTTTCTCTACCTGACCAAACCGTATTCCTCGGTTCTTGAAACCACGGGCAGGACGGCTCACGGAACAAACTGGGTCGAGTCGCTGTGGAAACTGCCGCCTGGATTCCATTTTTGCCTGATAGGGTTACTTTTCATTTTTGTGTTCGCTTCTAGACTGGCTTTCGGGATCGCGATGCTTCCGTTGGCCTTGCCCAAGAGTTCTGTTCTGAAGTCCGAGGTCGACGAGTCCTGGCGATGGTTACAAATCTTGATCTGGGTACTCGTAGGACCTTTTTTCTTGGCAGACGACGTACTCGCTTGGTTGACTATGGGAATTCCGATCATTCTGTCTTTGCGGCTGCCCGCCTACATTCAAAGCGCGTGGTTTTCGAGAAGGACCTCCCTCCTTGAGTGCCTTCCTCTCGTGTTCGCGCTATGGATCGCGGGGAGACAGAACAGGCAGGTGCTGCGTACTTTGATTCGAGTCCCGCAATACGTCTATTTTGCAATCGCGATGGCGTTTCCTATTGGCATCAGCGTGTTTATTTCTGTGTGCCAATACCTTCTTGACCGAGCGGCATGGGCGGCGCACGACTTTGGGAGGTTAAATCCACCGCAGTTTGGGTCGTACTTCGATCTCCCCGAGCCTTGGCTTGTTCTTCTATTCCTTTCGGCCTTCCTCGAGGAGACGATTTTTCGAGGCCTGCTACAGCCGCGATTCTCACAAAGATATGGACTCTACCGCGGGATCTTTTTAGTTGGAATAGTGTGGGCCGCCTTTCATTTTTTCTCAGATTTCTGGTTTACCAGGCTATCTGCTCAAGGCGCTCTTTTTAAATTGGGTCTCCGCGTCTTCATGTGCATCACACTCAGTTTTGTACTAGGGTGGCTCACATTGCGTTCGCAGTCTATTTTCCCAGCGGTGATCGCCCACGGTTTGTACAATGTGCTCGTCTACTCGAATTTTGGACCTGATTTCCTGGGGAAAAACGTGGTGCGAATCGCGCTGTGGGGTTTACTGGCGCTCGTCTTGTTCCGCTACTGGCCCGTTTGTGTAGAAAGCGAGCCGTCGCTTGAGGTGGCAGTAGCGGCGCCCGAACCAGCGGGCTGAGGTGTGGATGCTTGCACCGATCTCTGCAGTCATGCGAAGAATGTGAAGGTATAATAGAACTGGCGGGCGGGCCGGGTGATCGCTGGTCTGGCCATCGCGAGATGGCTGGACGGGAGGAAAGTCCGGACACCGTCCTGAGTCGATCAGGAATAGGGCAACGCGCCTGGTAACGCCAGGGGGCGAGCCACGCAGGGTCTGCCGCAAGGCAGAGTTACACGCTTCGGCGTGTGGCGCCGGGTTTAACCCGGCGCGGTGCGGCGCGTCACGGACAGTGCCACAGAGAATATACCGCCGGCGGAGCGCAGCACGGTGGCATCGCGCAGGAAAACCTGCGAGACGTCTTCGAATCGCTCGCTTTGTTTGGCAAGGGTGAAAAGGTGGGGTAAGAGCCCACCGCTCGTGTGGCAACACACGAGGCACGGAAAACCCCGCGTGGTGCAAGGCCAAATAGGAGGGGAGAGCCGGCCCGGCTCGTCGAGTTAGCCTTTGCGTAAGTGAAGGCGCTCCCGTTGCGATGGCGTAAGCCATCGCAGCGAGCAACCCTCGGGTAGGCCGCTGGAGTCACGGCGCGAGTCGTGACCTAGAGGAATGATTGCCGCGGCGTGCAGGCCGTATCACGGACGCATGCCGCACAAAATCCGGCTTACAGGCCCGTCCGCCATGTTTTCAGTGGTTTGCAGATAAATTCCGGCTGATTGTCACGTCGGTGTGACGCAGGCATGGGAGCCTTGATTCTGTGTCCTGTCATGGATAGCTGGTGCCCGAAAAAGAGCGGCACGTCTTTGGTTTGCCAGTCCGTAGTTCGAGTCAGAACCAACAATTTGATTTCGATGAATCCTCTGCCTAGGAGGACCCATGAGCAGTGCTGACCGTGCGATTCACTACGGAATAGTGCCAGCCGGGACGGCGAAGACCATGTCCGGTCTGCAATTGTTAACCTCCATGATGGAGGGCAAGCTACCTGCGCCTCCCATTCAGCAGACGTTGGACTTCCGCCAGCGTCGGTTCTAAGCCGGTGGTTGGTGTGCACATGTCAGATACAGCAAAACGGTCAACGCGACTGCTCCTGCTTCACACTTGTGCAAGCTAAAATCCTCCTCGCCGTTTGACGCCAAGCTTTAGGTTCTTCGCGAAACGAAGGCTTGAGTCCTCGATTCATACAGGATTCTTTGAATTACGAGTGCGTCGCCATTCCAAGGGACGTCGAGAGCAAAATCTGTTCGCGGTAGTTGGACGGGCAGACGGGATGATGGCCGATGGGCAGGAATTTGCCACTTGGTGGAACTAAATCGGGACTCTCAGCCTTCTGGGGAAGGGGCAGGCAGGGGCTGGGAATCGTATGTAAGCTATTGATAAAAAGTAAGTTAGCTGTAGATTGAAGAGGTAAAATTGTCTGATCTCCTTGGTATGGAACCTGCTCATTCAGCAGTGGAAAACACGACCATGGCAACTCAGACCTTAGAGCACGCAGCGGGAGTGGGTTTTGTGTACGGGCAGGGGGCGACTGTGCTCTCCCTGAATGCGCTGGTCGCGGAGATCGCGAGAACGGATATCCCGGTTCTCCTGGTGGGCGAGAGCGGGACTGGCAAAGAGGTCTACGCACGACTGATTCACCGTTTGTCTGGACTGGGGAAGGCGCCCCTCAAGAAAGTGAGTTGTGCAGCGCTGAACGCGGGGCAGTTGCTGGCAGAGTTGCGGGAGGAGTTTGCGTCCGGCGGAGACAACGGAGAAGCTGTGGCGCGAACAGTGTTTTTGGATGGCGTGCACGAACTGGATGGCGCATGTCAGCGGGTATTGCTTTCGTTGCTTCCGGACGGAGAACCAAAAGGCAGCGACGGGAAGACGCTTCCGCGATTTATTTCCTCGACGTCGCGCAACCCTGAAAAGGAAGTCGAAGCAGGGCGTTTTCGCCTGGAGCTGTATTTCAGAATAAACGGCGTGATTTTGCGTTTACCTCCGCTCCGCGAACGAAAAGAAGACATTCCGGCGCTGCTGGAATGCTTTTTCGCCAAACATTCAAACGAATTGAAGAAAGACGCCCCGGAGTTGAACCACGGCGCCCGGGAACTGCTGTTTTCTTACGATTGGCCCGGGAACATTCGTGAGCTGGAGAACGTGGTGAGAAAGATTGTTGCTGTTGGAGATCCGGCGCTGGCTCTTGGCGATCTTTGCGCGACCCGGATAACGCCACCGATGTCCGGCGAAGGCCCGCGTGGAACGTCACTGAAAGTAGCCTCACGGGCGGCTTCTCGAAGGGCGGAGCGTGAGCTAATCTTGAAGGCGTTGGAACAGACGCACTGGAATCGCAAACGAGCGGCGCGGGAATTACAGATTAGCTACAAATCCCTGCTGTACAAGATCAAGCAAGCGGGCTTGGAAGTATCCACGGTCGAGGAACTGTAAGGAGAAGCTGTGATGAACCTTACCACCCGTCTTCTCATGGGGACTTGGTTGCTGTTGCATCTGGGGAATCCGTTGAAGGCGCAGACACCATCTGCGGACGCGACGACCCAGAAGGCCGCATCTCCGGTTGCGGCGCCAGCGGCGTCGCAAGTGGCGGCTAACGACGCCGAATACAAGATTGGTCCGCAAGACGCTCTGCGTATCGATGTATGGAAAGAAGCGGAGATTTCTCGCGTGGCGCCTGTCCGTCCAGATGGAAGAATTTCCTTGCCGCTGTTGGGTGACGTGCAGGCCGCGGGTCTCACGGCGATGCAACTTGCCGCAGTCATTGCAGACGGGCTCAAGAAATACATCACCAATCCGCAAGTGACGGTGAGCGTGACGGAGATCAACAGCCGGCGCGTGTTCGTAACGGGAGAGGTTACTCGGCAAGGAGCGTTCCCTCTGCTGCCTAACATGACGGTTTTGCAGGCGCTATCGAGTTCCGGGGGGTTCACGCAATTCGCCAAGCTGAAAAACATCTACGTCCTGCGCACCGAAGAAGGGAAGCCGGTGAAGCATCCGTTCAACTATAAGGATGTCTTATCCGGCAAGAAGCCGGAACAAAACATTCCACTGCAACCAGGCGACGTGATAGTAGTTCCGTAAAGGACTGAATTGTCATGACACGCTCTTCGATTCTTGTGGCGGCATTCATTGCCGCAATTTCGCTTGTGGGAAGTTTTCGTGCTTTGGCGCAACAACAAGAGGATACTTCGAAGCCCAAGCCTGCAGGCAACGCCATCCCACCAATCGAAGGTTCTGGCGATCAAGATGCGGACGCCGATCAGCAGCCGGCCGTGACCTTGACTCCAGACAGACATCCCCTTACCGGAGCGGAAATTCCGACGATTGGTTCGCAGGAAATGCGACACAGTTATTGGGTGCCAGGCTTCCAGTACAGCAACGTTACGCGGTCCAGCACCCTGAGTCAGCCGACGACTCCCAACTGGAATACGACGAACTACGTCGCGGGGAGTTTTAGCCTTCTGGAGACTTGGAGTCGTTCACAGCTCTCGGTCAACTATTCGGGCGGTGGCTTCTTGTCCACCGATGACTTCCAGGGGAGCGGCTATTTCCACCAACTGGGATTGGTCCAAGCCTTTCGTTGGCAGAGATGGCAGGTATCTTTCATCGATCAATTTAGTTACCTTCCGCAGTCTGAGTTCGGCTTTGGAGCTGCGACCAATCTCGCCACGCCTGGTATCGGCGGGTCTCTGGCACCATCTTGGCCTGGGCTGCAAACCAGCTATCAGCCCAATCAAACGATTCTCGCTTCCCGTGGTCCGCGCTATAGCAACTCCCTTACGACCCAAGCCGTCTACGCTGCTAGCCCGCGAGTGTCATTGACTTTTGCGGGGTCATACGGCGCCCTACGCTTTGCGGAAGCTGGAAATATTAGCACCAACGATTTTATCTTCAGCACTGGCTACGACTATGCGCTGTCGAAAAAAGACACCATCGGTGTGTTATACCGTTTTTCCGGATTTCGGTTCATCGGCGATACCCAATCCATCAACGATCACGTCACGCAGCTTGCGTACGGCCGTAAGATCACGGGCAGGCTTGCGCTGCAGCTCTTCGGAGGACCCGAGGTTACGATTCTGCGTTTCGCCACCAAGATATCGGCGTCGGGTGGCGGCAATCTGTCGTACGTGCGCGCGAAAGACAGCGTAACGCTTGCCTTCCAGCATGGCGTCACTGGAGGCAGCGGCCTGTTTAACGGCGCAAATACGGATGAGGTGCACAGCGTGATAAATCGTCAACTAACTCGCGCCTGGCAAGGCAACGTGACCGTCGGTTTTGCCCGCAACACAAGCCTCGGAACTTCCAATTCAGTTTCGCCAACCTATGACTCGTGGTTCGCAGGCGGTGGCCTGGATCGACACTTGGGCCGGACAGCGAGTTTTACGCTCGGGTATGCAGCCTATTTCGAAAAGTCGAATGTGCCCATATGCGGAGTCGCGGCGTGCGGCGGTAAGAGTTACGTACAACATCAGATTTCAGCTGGTTTTCAATGGCATACGCGGCCGTTTGTACTACGCTAGACTGAGATCGCGCAGGGTTCGATTGATTGTATTCGATGACTATTGCGCCAACGAAGGCGCGGGGAGATTCAGGGTCTCCCAGATGATCGTAGCGCTGCTAGCAAGTGTACGGAGACTATGTATAAAAGCTTTTTCGGGCTGAAAGACAATCCGTTCAACTCCAATCCAGATCCGCGCTACCTCTTTCTTACCAAAGAGATTGAAGAAGCGCTGAGCGGGTTGATGTATGGCGTCCAGAATCGCAAAGGCTTCATTACGCTCACCGGTGAAGTTGGCACTGGAAAAACTACCCTCGTAAATCGACTTCTTGAATGGTTACATCAACGGCAGGCGAGAACCGCGTTCTTGTTCAACTCCCGGATGAATACGAATCACTTGTTTGATTTCATTCTGGCGGAGTTTGGTATTCCTTGCGAGTCGCAGAGTAAGAGTCAGCAGTTGATGCGACTCAATCAATGGCTGCTTGAGCGTTACCGGGCCGGTGAGACCACTGTGCTCATCGTGGATGAGGCACAGAACCTGACCGAACCTGTCCTTGAAGAGATTCGGCTTTTGACAAACCTAGAGACATCCACGGAGAAGTTGCTGCAGATCGTATTGTCTGGACAGCCTGAGTTGGAGGAGAGGCTGAAGCTGCCACAACTGCGACAACTCCGCCAGCGCATCATGCTGCGCTGCAAGACGGCCCCGCTGACGAAAGAACAGATCCATCACTACATCGCCGAGCGGCTAAGGATCGCAGGAGCCAGCGGTGAACCGATTTTTGGTCCGAAAACAGTGGAAACGATTCACTTATATTCATTGGGTATTCCGCGCGTAGTGAACCTGCTTTGCGAACACTCGCTCGTCAATGCTTACGTCGAGCAGCAGCGACCGATCTCGCCGAAAATCGTTGAAGATGTCGCGCATGAATTTCAGCTCGACGAGGTTGAACCGACCGCGCCGGCAGGAAGCACACGTAGCGACGGCGATGTCAACAGTTCGGAAGTGAACGAGCAGGTCGAGGGGCTGATTCGTGCTTGGCAGCGCAGGAAGGAGCAGAAATCCAAAGGGCCCTACCGCCTGCTAGACTGATACTGTCCTCTGCCGCACGGTCGCATCCGCAACGCTCTTCGTTTCTTCTCCTGCTGCCACCTTCCGTGCCAACGAAAGAAAAAGGAAGAGATGAACGGGAATTCTCTTAGTGTGGTCCTTTCTCCTGGGGCTTTGGCTGCCGCAGCGCAGTGGAGCGACAGGCAAAGCGGGCGCCGACTCCCGGCCGGTCTCGCCTCCTGATTCCGAAGTGGTTGCCAAACCCAAGCGGCGCACCTACACGGCTGAGTACAAACAACGCATCCTCACGGAGGCTGAAGCGGCTGCCGCTGCACCAGGCGGCGTTGGCGCTCTGCTGCGCCGCGCAAGTCTGTACTCGTCTCTGCTGGCCCATTGGCGGCGAGACTCGAGGCGCTGACTCCACAAAAACGTGGTCCAAAGTTTCAAGCACAATCCACTGGAAGAAGAAAATCAGAAGCTGCAACGTCAGAATGCGCGTTTGACCGAAGACCTGTGCAAGGCTTACATCATCATCGACGCGCAAAAAAAGTGGCGGCGCTGCCGGGTCATCCGATTCCGGAACAAGATCCGAAGCAGGAGTCCTGATGGCCGCCGTCAACGAACTCGCCAGCGATGTCGGTACCAGCGCTGCGTGTCAGGCTCTGGGTATGCCTCGTGCTTCCTGCTACCGGGATCGCCGCCGGTCTTTTTCTCCGAAGCAGGCCGTTACGCGGGCCTTCGCCGCCGCGCGCTCTTGGTCCGGCGGAACGCGAAACGGTCCTGGCGCATCTGCACGGCGAACGCTTCCAGGATCGCTCGCCCGCAGCTGTTTATGCGACGTTGCTCGATGAAGGGAAGTATCACTGCGCGATCCGCACCATGTACCGCTTGCTCGCACAGCGGGGCGAATCCCGTGAACGCCGCGACCAGCTCACCCATCCCGCCTTATAAGAAACCAGAACTTCTGGCAACGGCTCCCAATCAACTCTGGAGCTAGGACATCACCAAGCTGCAGGGCCCGGCGAAGTGGACGTACTCTACGTGATCCTGGATGTTTTCAGCCGCTACTTCACCGGCTGGATGGTGGCCATGCGGGAAAGCGCGGAACTTGCCAAGCGGCAGACTGCCAAGAGCTGCCAAAAGCAGCGCATCCACCTGGTTAGCTCACGCTGCATGCCGACCGTGACACCTCGATGAGTTCCCAACCAGTGGCCCTTTTATTGGCGGACCTGGGCGCAACCAAGAAGCACAGGCGTCCGCACGTCTCCAACGGCAACCCTTACCCGGAAAGCCAATTCCGAAGGCCTGGATCATCAAGCCAGTCCAACGCACATCAAAAACTTGCTAAATTCCTTGTGCGGGTGTTCTCAAGGTCGTTTGACACCCGCCGCCTCGCTACCCGACTCTGGATATGCAAGCAAAAGGACATGTCAATTCAGAATCGTGGAGAGGCTACCGCGATTCCGGATAAGGTCGCTGCCCAATAAAGAAAATGCCTCCGCACCGAAGCGCGGAGGCATGACCAAGACTGAAGGCGTGAGCGAACTACGCTAACTGCTGCTGCCGCCGGAAGAAAAGCAACATGAATCCCATTCCCACTAGCAGCAAGACGACCGCGGCCGGCTCGGGCGTCGGGACGATGAACTCTTGCACTTGACCCCGGTAGCTAAGCGGTCCGACGTTAGTGACGATTTCAAAGTTCGCCGGGTTGATCTGGCCGTAGTTAGCTGCGGCCCAGGTCAACCACTGCGACACCTTGATGCCGTCGGCGCCGGCATAGTTGGTGGGCTCTGCGTTGGGCGACATAAGATCCCAGAGGGCATATTGCAGGCTCACGTAGTCGGTTTGATGCGAGCCGAACTGAGACACGATCCAAGCGGCCTCTTCGTACAGGGTTTGCGGGTTTGTGCCGCCAAGATTCGGATTGACGGAGCCATTCCCGTAGCGGGTATTCGCGAAGTTGCCCGAAGCCATGTCCGTTACGTTGGCCTTCCAGACCTGGCCAATAGAAACGTCATTGTTGATATCGTCGCAAAACAACACCACCGCCTGGGCGTTGGAGGTCCCATAGTTCATGGTCCCGGTGTAGGGGCTGACGTAGTACACCCCGTTGTTCGCGCCATTCACTCCCGTGAACTGCATAGTGGTAGTGGTGTCCGCATGCGCCAGCGGCGTCATGAGCAGAACTACCGCCGAGAGCCATATCGCCTTTGCAAGATTCATTCGATTCTCCCTAAAGTCGTCGTGCGTCGCTGCGGAGAGACGCTGACCCTGTAGGGAGCAATCAAGCTGCCAAATGGGAGCATCTCATATGTAATTGAAACTACATAGTTTACCTTTGCCACGTCGGCACCGTGGGTAATGTTTTGCTCCACGATTTGCAATTCTTTGCTGAAATTTGACGCTGGATTGACGCCGACATGCATGCCAACTGGTGACACTGAACGGAGCCAGAGGATGTATTAGTGTCTCAGAGTGAGATGCATAAGAGAGGAAGATATGGATGCGCCGCCTGGTGGCCGGATTCCACACATCGATTTGGAGCCGCCATCGAGGAAACCCGTTCCTAAGTCGCGGTAAGAGTTTTCCTGCCGACCGCCCATCTAGATGGAGAGCAGCAGGAAGTTACCGCTCCCGCCCTGCCCGGCATTACTAAACGGCTTATTGTCAGCTAGTTAGGTCAAGGATTGCTGGTACCAATTTGGCCCCGCCTCAAGACGAGTTGGCAGGTAGATTGCGACCCTTCCTATCTAGAATGTCCGCTAGTGACATTTAATGGCGGTAGCTCAGACAGAGGCCGCCACAAGGGTTAGGGCCCGGTAAGTGCACGTTTGAGTCGCAACCGTGTTGGTGCGGTTCACTCGTCGGACCACAACTCTTGAGCTCCGGCGATTTCTTTTCGACTGATCTATGAATTTGTTACTGAGGCGTTCCGAGTTTCAAGAGCAGTTCATGCAGCCCTCCTCCGCAGAAGGAAGAGCGAACATGATTCGAATTGGCGTGATTGGTTACGGATATTGGGGACCCAATATCGTACGGAATTTTCAGCAAGCGGAAGGGTCCCAGGTGGTAGCGGTTTGCGACAAGAGCGACAAATCATTGCGACGAGCCCAGCAGGCATATCCACAGTTGCGCGTCAGCTCGGAGGCCGACGATTTGCTGACGGCAACGGATATCGATGCGATCGCCGTGGTCACGCCAGTTTGGACCCACTTCGAATTGGCAAAAAGGGCGCTTGAGAACGGAAAGCATGTGTTTGTGGAAAAGCCTTTTACTTCCACGGTAGCGCAAGCTGAGGAACTGATCGAGTTGGCGGAACGGAAGAATCTGAAAATCATGGTGGACCACACCTTTTTGTTCACCGGAGCCGTTACGCGGATCCGTCAGCTGATCGACGATGGCACGCTCGGTCAACTGTACTACTACGACTCGACGCGCGTGAATCTCGGGCTGTTCCAACATGACGTTAACGTCATTTGGGATCTTGCTCCGCATGACCTCTCCATCATGGACTATCTGATCGCCGAGAAACCGGAAGCGGTAGTAGCCACAGGCGAGCGCCACCTCAACGGCGTGGCCGACGTGGCCTTTATTACGCTCTACTATCCCAATAACATAATCGGTCACATTAACGTCAATTGGTTATCACCAGTGAAAGTACGGACCACCCTTATTGGCGGCGAAAAGAAGATGCTCGTTTGGAACGATATCGAGGCAGACGAGAAAATCAAGGTTTACGATAAGGGTGTACAGCTCACAACAGGTGAGGCTGTTTATCAGCAACTGGTAAGCTATAGAACGGGGGACATGTGGGCACCCAAGGTGGAGCAAGTGGAAGCCCTCAAGGCCGAGGCGGCATATTTTATTGAGTGCATAACCCAGAACAAGCAGCCGTTTAACGGCGGCCAAGCGGGTCTTCGAGTTGTGCGCACGCTAGAAGCGGCTGACAAATCTCTCCAACAGAAAGGCAAAGTCTTCCAGCTATGAGCGACTTTTTGTGCATTTCTCCTGACGTAAAACTCGGCAACAACGTCCGCTTGTCCAAGTTCATCAACCTCTATGGCTGCGAGATCGGCGACGGCACGAAAATCGGAGCGTTTGTCGAGATTCAGAAGAACGCGACAGTCGGAAAGAACTGCAAGATCTCTAGCCATAGCTTCATTTGTGAAGGCGTAACGGTTGAGGACAACGTCTTCATCGGTCACAGCGTGACTTTCATCAACGATTCCTACCCGCGCGCAGCCACACCCGACGGCGAGTTGCAGACCGAGAAAGATTGGAAGGTGGAGCGGACACTGGTGAAGAAAGGTGCGTCGATTGGCTCGGGAGTGACGGTTCTTGCCAACGTGACGATTGGAGAAAACGCGATCGTCGGCGCCGGAAGCGTGGTCACGAAAGATGTGCCTGCCAATGCCATCGTTGTGGGAAATCCCGCGCAGGTCAAAAGGTTTGTCGATACCCAAGCGACTGTCGTAACGGGAGATGAAAAGTGAACGACAAAGGTGCAATTCCATTCCTCGACCTTGCTACGACTCACATCGAGCTCGAGCAAGAACTTACGGAAGTTTTCAAGCATGCACTCCGCACCGCTAGTTTTATTGGGGGGCCGCTGGTCGAACAATTCGAGCGCGCGTTCGCAGAGTTCTGCGGTACCAAACACGGCATCGGTGTTGGCAGCGGAACTGATGCACTACGTTTCGCGCTGACGGCCGCGGGCGTGAAACCTGGCGATGTCGTGATTACCGTGCCGAACACGTTCATAGCGACCGGGGAGGCGATATCACAGGCAGGGGCCGAAATTAGGTTCGTGGATATCGATGAACGCACCTACAACATGGATCCGGCAAAAGTCCGCCAGTATTTGAAAAACTTCTGTACGGTCGATGACCAACTCGGAGTCGTAATCGACAACAAGACTGGTAAGCCGGTCACCGCCATTGTTCCGGTCCATCTTTACGGGCAGATGGCCGATATGGATCAGCTCCTGGAAATCGCCCAGCAGTACAAGCTGATCGTTATTGAAGACGCCTGCCAAACTCATGGCGCACAGTATTTCTCGAAGAAGGAGAATCGCTGGCGGATCGCTGGGTCGATGGGGAGAGCTGCCGCATTCAGTTTTTATCCAGGCAAGAACCTGGGGGCGTGTGGCGAGGCGGGAGCAGTCACGACTGATGATGAAGCGCTCGCACAGAAAGTGCGGATGCTGCGCGATCATGGGCAGTCCAAGAAGTACTATCACGAGATGGAAGGCTATAACGGCCGCCTGGACTCGATCCAAGCGGGCATTCTGAGCGTGAAACTCCCGCATCTTGCGGAATGGAACCGGAAACGAGAAGAAGCTGCCCGTCAGTACGACGAACTGCTTTCGTCAGTGGACGGCGTAGTCAGACCCTATTGTCCAGACTGGGCGCGCGCAGTTAACCACCTCTACGTGATTCGCGTTCAAGACCGCGAAGGGCTACAAAAGCACCTAGCCGAAGTTAAAATCGGTACAGGCATTCATTACCCTGTGCCTCTTCATTTGCAAAAGGCATACGCGAGCCTGGGGTACAACCGGGGAGACTTTCCGGTAACGGAAAAAATCGCGCCCGAAATCGTGTCGTTGCCGATGTTTCCTCAACTCAAGGCCGAGCAGCAGAGCCGGGTCGTGGATGAGATAGGACGCTTTTTGCGGACTGGAATGGTTCACGAGAAGGCTGGCGCGCGCCGCGACTAGCTTAAAGGACGTCAACGCACCACGTGAAGCGATTGATGCTCCGATGAATCATGCGTGGATCGCATGCGGAGAATCGGGTTTTTGGTATCAGATTTGTCGCAGTTACACGATCCGGACTTCGTATATGCATCACACCCAAGCCTGGATGTTTCTGCCGCTCGCGTCGCTCTTGTGCGGCCCGGACGCGGCACTCAAGCAGCAGCCACACCGGTCAGCTGCAGTCGTTGAGGCATGAGTATGGCGACGCTCCCTATCTACGTTCTCGTTACCCCGGCGCGGAACGAGGCACAGTTCATCGAACTGACCATAAAGTCCGTGGTGGCACAGACCGTCCGACCGGCCAAATGGGTCATCGTCAGCGATGGTTCGACTGACGGCA
Source organism: Candidatus Acidiferrum sp. (assembly GCA_041478205.1). GTDB lineage: Bacteria > Acidobacteriota > Terriglobia > Acidiferrales > UBA7541 > Acidiferrum. Next base: position 43,430 of record JBGOVR010000004.1, on the reverse strand, counting down.
CGGACGACATCGTGGCCAAATACGCGGCTGACCACGCTTGGATTGAATTGCTGCGGATGCCCGAGCGTCGCGAACGGCATTTCGCCGGGAAGGTTTACGCCTTTAACGCCGCTTACGCCCGAGTTCGTGATCTGGAGTATCAGGCGATCGCCAGCCTGGATGGCGACCTATCATTTGACGAAGACTATTTTTCTTTCTTGCTAGGGAAGCTGGCTGATGATCCCGCTCTGGGACTGGTCGGAACCCCTTTTAAGGACGACTCAAGTCATCCCTACGACTATCGCTTTGTCAGCATTGAGCACGTGTCTGGCTGCTGCCAACTGTTTCGGCGCGAGTGCTTTGAAGATATTGGCGGATATGTGCCAGTGAAGGGTGGCGGCATAGACCTTCTTGCGGTCATCACCGCGAGAATGAAGGGTTGGAAGACACGCACGTTCACTGAGAAAGTGAGTCTGCATCACCGAAAAATGGGAACAGCGGAGCGCGGCATATTGGTGGCTTGGTTCCGAAATGGTGTCAAGGACTACGCTTTTGGGTGCGACCCGATTTGGGAATTCTGTAGAACGCTCTATCAGATGACCAAGAAGCCCTTTGTCGTTGGGGGGTTACTGCTGTTGGTGGGTTATGTGTGGGCGTGGATCCGACGGGTGAAACGGCCTGTGTCCCCTGAACTAGTGGCGTTCCGCAGACGTGAGCAGATGCAGCGATTGCGAAGATTTTTCACTGGCAACAGAATTCCCTCAGAGAAAACCTTGTGAGCCCTGTTCCTCCCACAGCAATCGGGACGAAGTCTGTCGAATCGGGTGAAGCTATGAACCCGAAGGGCGAGTCCGTACGCGGGAACCGCGAGGCACCTCACGCCGGTATGCTCGTCGTGAACGCCGACGATTGGGGCCATGACGACGAAACGACCACGCGCACCCTCGAGTGCGTCGTTCGCGGGTCCGTTTCATCGGTGAGTGCCATGGTGTTTATGGAGGATTCGGAGCGTGCCGCGGCAATTGCACGGGAGCGGGGGATCGACGCCGGCCTCCATCTAAATTTCACTACGCCGTTTTCGGCGCCTGGATGTTCGGCGCGCCTCGTCGAGCATCAGCAAAGGCTAACCCGCCATCTGCGGCGAAACCGTTTTGCACCGATCGTGTTTCACCTTGGGTTGGTTCGGTCTTTCCAGTATGTCGTGGAGGCCCAAGTCAGCGAGTTCCGCCGCCTCTATGGAGCGGAGCCGACGCGGCTCGATGGCCATCATCACATGCACCTATGCTCCAACGTGATTCTTGGGGGGCTTCTACCGCCCGAAACGATTGTCCGGCGAAACTTCTCGTTTCAACCGGGAGAGAAGAGCTTCGGTAACCGTCTCTATCGCCAGGTCGTGGACCGCATGTTGGCCCGGCGCCACCGTCTCGTCGACTTCTTCTTCTCATTGCCTCCCCTCGAACCTCCAGGCCGCCTGAAGCACATCTTCTCCATGGCCCGTAAGTTCGTCGTGGAACTGGAGACACATCCTGTCAATCCGGAAGAATATCGGTTCCTGGCCGGAGGCGAGATTTTCCGCGAGGTCCAAGATCTTCCGATCGCGCCCCGTTTTATCTTGGGTCGTTAGGAGTTCCTGTTGGTTCTTTTCTTGGTTTTTCGCCCGATGAAGCGTACGTCGTTGCGGTCTGGTGTTGAGGGTATGGAAAGGCCACCCTCTTCTTGTCTGGGTGATCTTTGGTAGCCAGGCGGCTATGAGGCGTTAGGTAACGACACTTCCCACCATGCTGGACACAACTTCGCGTTACGAGTGATGATCACTTTATGAAAATCTGCGGCAAGGAAATCAAAATCCAGGGGCGGCTGATCCGGATCGCCCGAATCGAAGGGGAGAAGTACACTTTTCCGGAAGATCCAGAGGCGCTTCTCGACGGCTTGCGGAAGTGCGGAACGCGGATCGACCTCGTCACATTCCTACAGAAGCTACCGGAGACCTCGCCGAAATACGCCTATCCGATGGAGTGGGACAACCTGGCTGTCCTGCCGGTATCCACGTTCGATCACTGGTGGACGAACCAAATCCGCTCGTTTCCTCGCAACCGAGCCCGGCAAGCCGAAAAGAAGGGAGTAGTGCTTCGGGAGGTGCCCTTCGGTGATGCTCTCTTGCAAGGAATCTGTGACGTGTACAACGAATCTCCCATCCGTCAAGGAAAGCGCTTTCCCCACTACGGAATGAGCCTCGAGAAGGCGCGTGAGTACGCCGGGACGTTTCTGGACCGGAGCATCTACATTGGGGCGTTTGTCGGGGACAGCATGATTGGCTTCATCAAGTTGACAACGGACGAAACTCGAACGCACGCATGCTTGGTACATATCCTCTCGATGGTCCAGCACAAAGACAAGGCTCCGACTAACGCACTGATAGCGCAAGCGGTCCGATCCTGCGCCGACCGCAAGATCCCCTATCTGGTGTACGAGCACTTCTCCTACGGCAAGAAACAGGGGGACAGTCTAAGTCACTTCAAAGAAGTCAATGGGTTCCAGCGCGTCGATCTGCCTCGCTATTACGTCCCTTTGACTTACCTCGGTCGGGTCGCTTTCCGCCTCGGCCTGCAACACAGGTTCGTTGACCGTCTTCCCGAATCCGTAGCCGCCAAGCTGCGCGAATACCGGAGAGCCTGGTACAGCCGCAAGTTCCATTCGGTGACGGAGGCCTAAGAGAGAACTCTATGCCGGGGATTGTCGGTCTGGTCACAAAAATGCCGCGTGAATGGGCGGAGCCGCAGCTGCTTCGCATGGTGGAATCCCTTCGTCACGAGTCCTTCTATCAGACTGGGACTTGGGTTGATGAATCTTTGGGAATATATGTCGGATGGACTGCGCTGAAGAATTCCTTCTCCGATGGAATGCCGCTCAGCAACGAACGAGGGGATGTTGTTCTGGTCTTTTCGGGCGAAGAGTATCCCGAGCCAGGCACTGCCGCCCGCCTCAAGGAGCGGGGCCATGCGTGCAAGGCGGAGGGATCCTCCTATCTGGTCCACCTCTGCGAAGAAGATCCGACTTTTCCAGCCGGCTTGAACGGGCGATTTCATGGGTTACTGACGGACAGAACGCGCGGAACGACGGTGCTTTTCAACGATCGCTACGGTATGCACCGGATTTGCTATCACGAGTCGAAGGAGGCTTTCTACTTCGCGGCGGAAGCCAAGGCCATTCTCGCGGTTCGTCCCGAACTCCGGAGGGCGGACCCTAGGGGCCTGGCGGAATTTGTCGCCTGCAGTTGCACCCTGGAGAACAGGACCGTTTTTGAGGGCATCCACTTACTCCCGTCGGCAGCGGCCTGGCGTTTTCGCAACGGATCGATCGAGGAGAAGAGCACTTATTTCGAGCCGCGTGAGTGGGAGCAACAAACTCCATTTGAACCGGAAGTCTACGCGCAGGAACTTCGCAGCGTCCTTTCGCGGAACCTCCCTCGATACTTTAACAGTCAGGTGCCGATGGGAATCTCCCTGACTGGGGGGCTCGACACCCGAGTGATTATGGCGTTGCGCAAGTCTCCTCCTGGATCGCTTCCTTGTTACACTTTCGGGGGAATGTTCCGGGACTCCCAGGATGTCCAGGTGGCCCGGAGAGTCGCCAGTCAACAACAACAATCGTATCAAGTGATCACGGTGGGAGATGAATTTCTCAAGCATTTTCCCCACTACGTTGAGCGCAGTGTGTACTTGACTGAAGGAGGCGTTGACGCGAGCCGTTCCCCCGACCTGTACGTCAGTGAGAAAGCCCGTCAGATCGCGCCAGTGAAAATAGTGGGAACCTATGGCAGCGAGATTATCCGCCAAGGCGTGATGTTCAAACCGGTAGTGCCTGCACCTGGGTTGTATCGTCCAGAGTTTCTCGCTTACGTTCAGCAGGCCGGGGATACCTATGCCGCACTCCGTCGTGAGCACCCGGTGACCTTTGCAGCTTTTCGGCAGTCTCCCAGGTACCACTATGGAATTCTTGCTCTGGAGCAGAGTCAGCTAACCGTGAGGTCCCCATACCTCGACAACGACTTCGTGCGAACGGTATACCGTGCGCCGAAGTCCGACAACGCGAACAGCGACATCCGCCTGCGCCTGATCTCCGAGGGCGATCCAGCTCTTGGGCGGATTCGAACGGATTTGGGTTTCGCGGGGTCCGGAGGTCTGTCTGCGATGCTCTCTCAACAGGTGCTGAAGTTCACGTTCAAGGCGGAGTACGCCTACGATTATGGTATGCCACAGTGGGTGGCCCGGATCGATCATCTTTTCTCGCCGCTTCGCCTGGAGCGACTTTTTCTTGGCAGGCACAAGTTCTACCATTTCCGAGTCTGGTATCGGGATGCCCTCTCCAAATATGTTCGGGAAATACTACTCGACCCGCGGACGCTTTCCCGGCCGTACATTCAACCGAACGTGCTCGAGACCATGGTGAGGGGGCATCTGAAAGGCGACCGGAACTACACCCTTGCAATCCATAAGGCGCTGACGCTGGAACTCCTGCATCGCCGCTTCCTCGATTCGAAATGATTGAGTTCTCCACGTCCGGCGCCCTTGCAAGGAGGCGGTGAATGACCTCCCTGGTGGCCACTGTCGCCTTTGCTGTGGGCATCGGGGGACTTTTTGTGCTTGGTCGGAAACCAGAAGCCCGGGCTTCCAAAGCGCTTTGGATTCCCGTTGCCTGGTTGTTCATCGCCGGTTCGCGATCTGTTTCCCTCTGGTTGCAGGGTGGGTCTGCACCCGTAAGCTTAGATCCCAACGCTTCCCTCGAAGGCAATCCGGTCGACCGGTACGTCCTGTTCGGGCTCCTCGCTGCAGGGTTCATTGTGCTGGTCACGAGGCGGCTGCGGATCAGAGCCTTCTTGAGAGCAAACGCACCGATCTTGCTGTTTTTCCTCTACTGTGCGGTAAGTGTCCTTTGGTCCGACTACCCGGCCGCAGCGTTCAAGCACTGGACGAGAGCCCTTGGAGACCTGGTGATGGTTTTGGTCGTCCTCACCGATCCTGACCGCGGGGCTGCGTTAGATCGACTCTTCGCCCGGTTGGGGTTCCTCCTCATGCCTCTGTCCATTTTGTTAATCAAGTACTATCCCGATATGGGGCGCTATTACGGCCGTTGGGAGGGTAGACAGTTTTTCGGCGGCGTCACAACCAACAAAAACACTCTTGGGATGACGTGCATGATCCTGGGAATCGGCGCAGTTTGGCGCTTTCTCGCTGTGTACCGGGACCGAACGGGACCGCGCCGCATCCAGCAGATGGTTGCTCAAGGTGCGCTTCTCGCGATGGTGGTGTGGCTCATTAAGACCGCTGATTCAATGACCTCGATTTCCTGTTTCGTGATTGCAAGCGCCTTGATCGTGGTTACGAGCCTTAGTCTGGTGGCCCGAAGGCTGGCGGTCGTGCACGTTCTCGTAGCGGGCGTGTTGTTTGTTTCCGCGTATGCCCTTTTTCTCGATGCCAGTGGGAGTCTCGTGGAAACGGTAGCACGAGACCCGACGCTCACTGGTCGGACTGAAATCTGGCACCTGGTAATCAGGATGAGCGGAAACCCGTTGTTTGGGACCGGCTTCGAGAGTTTCTGGCTCGGGGACCGACTCGCGAGGTTGTGGGATATGTATTGGTGGCATCCAAACGAGGCTCATAACGGCTACTTGGAGGTTTTTCTGAACCTGGGTTGGATAGGGGTTACCTTGCTGGCCCTCGTCATAGTCAAGGGCTATCGAAACGTCATTGTGGTGTTCCGCCGGGATCCGGACGTAGGTAAGCTCTGGCTGGCGTATTTCGCCGCTGCGTTGGTCTACAGTTTCACAGAGGCAGGGTTCAGAATGAACAGCCTAACATGGATTTTCTTGCTTTTTGCGGCTATAGCGGTTCCGGAACTCCCGTCCTCCGAGTCCCGAACTTCAGACCACGAGGGGCGTCCAAATCAGTCGCACGCTGATCTGTGGGCCGTTAGAGACTACATTCATGAAGAGGTCGGCGGCTGAGCCGTACTGGGAGCCATTCATGCACGCTGCCCCTTTGCCCGAATGTGGGGAACACCAAGGCGTTGCGATAAAGAGCACTCCTGGATGGACCCAGGGATCAGTGCAGCCCGAGATCGCAGTAGGATTGCTCACTGGCGGTACTGACCCGCATTACGCGTTCGGCCTGGCGATGGCCCTGATTTCAAAAGGTGTGTCCTTGGACGTGATCGGCAGCGATTTGATCGATAGCCCGGAGATGCGTGGCACTGCAAAACTGAATTTTCTCAACTTGCAAGGCAGTCTGGGGAAGGCCAGTTTCGCGACGAAGTTATCGAGGGTGTTGATTTTCTACTCCCGGCTCATTAGATACGCTGCAACCGCCGAACCGAAGATATTTCATATTCTATGGAACAATAAGTTGGAGTTCTTTGATCGAACGCTGCTGATGCTGTACTACAAGCTGCTGGGGAAGAAGGTCGTCTTCACCGCGCACAATGTGAACGCCGGCAGGAGGGATTCAAACGATTCGCTGATCAATCGTCTGACCTTGAAAATCCAGTATCGGCTCACGGACCACATCTTCGTTCACACGGAAAAGATGAAGGTTGAGCTGCTCGAGGAGTTTGGTGTCCGCAAGGGAGTGGTCACGGTCATTCCGTATGGCATTAACAACGCTGTTCCGGACACAGGACTCTCTTCTGTCGAGGCAAAGCAACGGCTCGGCATCCGCGATGGCGAAAGGACGATCCTGTTCTTTGGCGCCATCAAACAGTACAAGGGCCTCGAATATCTGGTCGCGGCATTTCAGCAAATCATGACCAGGCAGGGGAAATACCGGCTGGTCATTGCTGGAGAGCCGAAGAAAGGGCACGAGAAGTATTTGAACGAGATTCAGAAGACGATCAGCCGCGACCCTACTCGGGGACAGGTTATCCAGAAGATGGAATTCATTCCGGATAGCGAGACGGAGCTATATTTCAAAGCGGCAGATGTTGCCGTGCTGCCTTATACGCAGATCTTCCAGAGCGGCATTCTCTTTTTGGCCTATAGTTTCGGCCTGCCTGTGATCGTGAGCGACGTGGGATCTTTCGGAGAAGAGATCATCGAGGGCAGGACGGGATTTCTTTGTAAGCCATGCGACGCGGACGACTTAGCCAGAGTCATTGAGAAGTACTTTGACAGTGATCTGTTCGCAGCCTTGGACGGCCGGCGCCAGGAGATAAGAGATTACGCGAATGCGCGGCACTCGTGGGAGGTCGTGGGAGAGATGTCACGCAATGTATATGCGGATCTATTGGCAAGAGCGCGATGATCAAAGTTAGCTGATTTGCGAGAGGATGCCAGCGAATACTCCGCAGTTGCACCGGAACCAAAGGGGAAAGGAACGCATCTTGAGAGTCAGCATCTTCGGATTGGGTTATGTCGGTACGGTGTCGGCGGGATGTCTCGCCGGTGATGGACATGAGGTCATTGGAGTCGACCCGTTCCAAACCAAGGTCGACCTGATAAACAGTGGCCAGTCGCCCATCATAGAAGCAGATATCGGTGAGATCATGGCCTCGACTGTCCGCGCGGGAAAACTGCGCGCCACCAACGACCAAGTCCTAGCCATTCGAGAAACGGAACTGTCATTCGTCTGCGTCGGCACGCCGAGTCAGGCCAATGGGAACCTCGATCTGAGCTACATCACGCGCGTCTGCGAGCAAATCGGCCAGGCGCTCAAAAACAAAGCCGCACGGCACACGGTTGTTATCCGGAGCACCATCTTGCCGGGAACCATGCACAAGATCGTCATCCCCGTCTTGGAGGAGTTCTCCGGGAAGAAAGCGGGGGTTGACTTCGGCGTTTGTCACAATCCTGAATTCTTGCGTGAGGGTTCGGCGGTAAAGGATTTCAATTCCCCTCCCAAAACGGTTATAGGGGAGTTGGATCAAGCCAGTGGCGACGGGTTAACTTCGCTCTACCAAAAAATCGACGCGCCGCTGATTAGAACGGATTTGGAAACGGCCGAGATGGTCAAGTACGTCGATAACAGTTGGCATGCGCTCAAAATCGGTTTCGCCAACGAAATCGGCAATCTCTGCAAGTCTTTCGCCCTGGACGCGCATGAGGTCATGAAGATCTTCTGCAAAGATGAAAAGCTCAACATCTCTCCCGCCTATCTTTTGCCGGGTTTTGCCTTCGGCGGCTCTTGTTTGCCCAAGGATCTCCGAGCGTTGGCCTACAAAGCCAAGATGCACGATCTGGAGTTGCCGATCATGACCGCTATTCTCCCAAGCAACGAAATGCAGGTCACCAGGGGCCTGCGGCTCATCATGGAAAAAGGACACAAAAGGATCGGCGTTTTGGGTTTCAGTTTCAAAGCGGGAACGGACGATCTGCGAGAGAGCCCCGTGATCGAAGTCATTGAACGTCTCCTAGGCAAAGGTCATGACCTACGCATTTACGACAAAAACGTGAATATAGCCAGCCTGGTTGGCGCAAACCGGGACTTCATCCTCAACCGCATTCCGCACATATCGAAGCTCATGGTCGACAACATCGATGCGGTTTTGAGCCATGCTCAAACGGTGGTGATCGGTAACAAGGATCCGGAGTTTCGCAGCGTGCCTGATCGCCTGCATGCTGATCAGCGCTTGGTGGATTTTGTTCGGATTACCGATCGCAGGAGCGAGAATGGCAAGTATGACGGCATCTGCTGGTAAGCGGCTTGGGGTTCAAGGCGGCACAAACCTCTTGAAGGGTCAAGTATACGAATCCATTGGGCGACTATCGAGTTGGCTGGAAAGGAATGACTATCGCGGCTACGATACTTTCGATGGCTTGAACGCAAGATTCGTACGTCCGCTCACCTTCGAAAACAATTTCCTCCGCACGGTGCTCCAGCAGGGAGTGCGCCGGTTTCCCCTCAACCTGCGCCCCCTATTGGGAATTCCCAAGGGCCAATCCACCAAGGGGATGGGTTTTCTGGCCAGGGGTTTTATGCGGCTTCACAAAGCTACCGGCGATACGGCCTGGGGAGGCAAAGCGGAGTGGGCGCTGCAATGGCTGATTGAGAACAAATCTCCGGGCTATACAGGGGCCTGCTGGGGCAACCACTTCGATTACCAATCGCGAACCTTTTATTTGCCCAAGGGCGTGCCAACTGTGGTGTGGACCGCACTCATCGGCCATGCGTTTCTGGACGCTCACGACCATTTCCAGAAGGATGGTTTCCTGCAGGTCGCGGTCAGCGCTTGCGAGCACATCCTGAAGGATCTGGACACGTTCTCCGAGGGAGATTCTCTTTGCATAAGCTACATTCCGACCCAGAACAAACAGGTTCACAACGCCAACACTCTCGGCGCTAGCTTGTTGGCCCGCACATATTCGTGCACCCGGAACGAGTCTTACCGGGCTTTAGCGCAGAAGGCCATGCAATACACGGCCCAACACCAGAGGCCTGATTCATCCTGGTACTACGGTGAAGCGGCCAATCTGCACTGGGTAGACAACTTTCATACCGCCTATGTGCTGGATTGTTTCAAGTATTACGCCGAAGGCACGGGTGATGCTCGCTTTGATAATAGCCTAATGGAGGGATACAGATACTGGAAAAGTACGTTTTTCTTGGCGGATGGAACGCCCAAGTACTATAACTATAAAACGCTGCCGATCGACATCCAGTGCTGTTCACAGGCGATCGACACGCTCGTTTTCTTCCACGACCGCGATCCGGAAAGCCTGCTGCTGGCACTGAAAGTCGCCAAATGGACGATCGAGCAGATGCAAGATCGCACTGGTTATTTCTACTATCGCCGGTATTCGCGGTGGCTGGTTAACAAAACCCCCACGCTACACTGGGGACAGGCGACGATGCTGTGCGCGCTTGCCGGACTCTACAAATTGTTATGAGGCGACGAGACCCTAGTCGTGAAAAAAAAGGCCCTCATCATCGTGGAAAACCTCCCTGTTCCTTTCGACACGCGTGTTTGGAAGGAGGCCTCTTCGCTTCACAAGGTCGGATACGAAGTGACTGTATTGTGTCCGCGGGGTAAGGGCTACACGGAAGGACATGAAATTCTCAATGGAATACGCATCTACCGTCACCCGATGCCTAAGGAAGGAAACAGTCCTCTCGGGTACCTTTGGGAATACGGCTGTGCGCTGTTTTGGGAGTTCTTGTACGCGTGGTGGATCTATCTGCGGCACGGCTTTCACGTCATTCAAGGCTGCAATCCTCCCGATGATATTTTCTTGGTCGCCCTGCCGTTCAAGCTTCTGGGGGTCAAGTACATCTTCGACCATCACGATGCGAACCCGGAACTATACTTTTCGAAATACGACCGGAAAGGATTCTTCTATAAGGCGCAGGTTTGGCTTGAAAAGCTGACCTTCCGCCTCAGCGACGTCGTCATGTCCACCAACCGGAGTTACGGAGAACTCGCCGTCACCAGAGGCGGCCTCGATCCGGAGGATGTGTTCGTCGTCCGCAACGGGCCGGATTTGAGAACTTTCAAAGTGGTCCCCGCGAACTCTGCTCTGAAGTACGGCAAGGCTTACCTGATTGGCTATGTGGGAACGATGAGCATCCAGGAGGGCCTGGACATCCTCCTGGATGTAGCGCTGCATATCAAGAACCTGGGACGTCGTGACGTTCATTTCACTTGTATCGGCGGGGGGCCGGGGTTGGCCGGACTTCGAAAGATGGTACAGGACAAAGATCTCGAGGACATGGTCAACTTCACCGGAAGGATTCCCGACGAACAATTGTTGGAGATTCTCTCAACGACGGATGTCTGTGTCAATCCGGACAAACCGTGCCAAATGAACGATATTTCCACAATGATCAAAATCATGGAATACATGGCTTTGGGTAAGCCCATCGTTCAATTCGATTTGAAGGAGGGCAGATTCAGCGCCAAGGAAGCATCTCTGTACGCCGACAACCGGAACCAGGTGACTGATTTCGCCGCTAAAATCCTGTGGTTGCTCGAGAATCCCGCTGAAAGGAAAAGAATGGGCGAGTTTGGGAGCAGACGAGTTGAAGAAGAACTGGCTTGGGAGTATTCCGTCGAGAATCTGCTGGCAGCCTATCAGAGGGTTTTCAGCAAGAACTCACGAGGAAGCATCGATCATGAAACCCTTCGTGTCCATTCTCAGCCCCGTGCATAACATGCGGGAATGGATCTCTGACACGCTCCCGTGGACGCTCGTACGAACGTGGCGACTAAGCCACTCGATCATCCTGGCAGATGGCCGCTCCTACTCCCTATCCATGTCCGAGAGCTCCAAACTGTGAATCAAAGAAACACAGTCAGTGCGTACTTCAGCGACAACAAGAGCGAAGCGGGCCACGGACAGCGATCGGTGCGCGGCGGCGCTGTCTCCCTCGCCGCGCGGGCTGTCAATGCCGCCATTCAAATAGGTTCCGTTTTGTTCCTGGCGCGCCTTCTTTCACCAGAAGACTATGGCTTGGTGAGCATGGTGGCCGCGATCACCGGATTTGCAACGGCGCTGGTCGATCTTGGCACTCGTGATGCGATCGTTCAGCGCGCTCGCATCACCGAAGGCGAAATTAGCGCATTGTTCTGGATCACTCTCGCCATCGGCTGTGGATTTGCCCTGATAACGGCAGCCTGTGGCCCGGTGATTGCCTGGTTTTATGGCGAGCCGAGACTGGCGATGATCGCAGCGATCTCCGCGACGACGTTTATCATGTCCGCGCTGACATGCCAACACTACGCTCTCTTGCGAAGGGCAATGAAGTTCCGGGAGCTTGGCATGATTGAAGTGGTCGCGAATTTGTGCAGCGCCGCCATTGCGGTCACCATCGCATTCCGTGGGCTTCACTACTGGGCTTTAGTCGTGAGGCCAATCGCGCTTACTACCTTGCTTGCCGTCGGCCTTTGGGTGCGATGCCACTGGGTGCCGGGGAAGCCGACGATGACGTCCGGCGTGAAAGAAATGGTGAAATTCGGCCTCCATACCGGTGGCTTCACGTTTACCGACTATATCGGGAGATCCGGCGACAAGGTTGCCATCGGTTACCGTAGCGGCCCCAAGCCGCTGGGTTACTACCAAAATGCGTCGTTCATTTACGACAACTTACTGGATGTGTTGGTGTACCCCCTGCACTCAGTCGCGGTATCGAGCCTCAGCAAGGTGCGGGACGATCTGAAGGAGTTCCGGAGGCTGTGGAGTAAAGCTCTCTCGACGCTTGCGTTTTACGCCACGCCGGCATTCGGACTCCTGGCCGTGACCAGTCGGGATTTGGTCGTTCTGCTGCTTGGCACGAAGTGGTCGAACGCTGGAGTGTTGCTCAGCATTCTTGCATTGCGGGGCATCCCGCACACGATTGAACGCACATTGGGATGGCTTCATGTAAGCGCCGGCAGGTCCGACCGGTGGATGCGCTACGGTGTGGTCGCCGTGTGCGTACAGATGGTTGCGTTGTTCTTTGGCTTACCCTTCGGTCCGAAGGGAGTGGCAATCGCTTATGTGATTTCCATGTTTATTCTTTTCATCCCTGCCATCGCTTATGCCGGACGGCCAATGGGCATAGGAGCGAGAGACGTGATCAGAGTTGTGTGGCGCCAACTGGCGGGCACCCTGATTGCGGCGGCAATTGGGTTCGTGCTGCGGTACACACTTCTGGCGAATGCATCCGCAATAGCCAGAACGGCAGGATTGACGGTGGCGTATATCGCGCTGTATTTGGTGGCGGTTGTCGGACTGTTGCGGGTACGAATGCCCGTCGGGGTGGTCCTGAAGTTGGTAAGAGACGCTCTACCGGGTCGCTTCGCGCGTTTTGTGAAAACGCCGGGTTTCATCGATCGTCACAGCTTCGAACACATATGAACAAGATTGCTGCCTTGGAACAGATGAGCCCTTTCGAAAAGCTGCTTGTGGGTGTCGACACTCCTCCTTGGGATGCCGTCTTCCGGGTGGTGATCGGTTTCACGGCGATCCCCATGATGTCGCGGGCGTGGCGTGGGGATCCGTCGGATTGGGCGCTGGTTCCATTTCTTCTGGGGGTTCTTTTGCTGCTGCGCTTGATCCCAGCTGTCGTCCGCAAACTGCTGCCGTTTTCCGCACGGGTTCGAGAGGCATGGTTTCAACAGCGGCGCGTCGCCAAGCGGTACGACTCGTACCAATGGAAAAAGCTTTTCTGGGTCGGTCTTGGACTCGCTTCTTATATCTTGTTTTCAGGTCAGTTTTTGATCGTCAGGATCGTCGTCGCTTCGATTTGCTTGCTGTCCGGGGCACTTGGACTGGCCCGGTGGCGAGCTTTGAACTCGCAAATGAACTCTGCAAGGACGCCTGCGAATCAGGTGCGGGATTCTGCGTGACCGCCGAGCGGTAACCAAATGACTGGGTCAAACCTACATCGTACGTTCGGGCAGGACGAGGAAGGCTCTAAACAAGTGCGCAAGCCGCGCATTTGCATGCCAACCTCTAGAAAGTTCGCAAGAAAGGCTTTCCAGTGCGGCCTTTACGAAGCCCAGGACGTTCTCGTGGAGATAGATGGGGTCGACTTGATCGGTCTTGAGCCAGACCAGGGATTTCAGTTCAAAGAGCGTTGGCAGAGAAGACTGCTGTATAGGGACGTTTCAAAAAGGCTAATCTTCCGGAATCCCGGGCTGCACAAGGTTCCGTTCACCAGGGAGTACGACTTATTCGTCGCGGTCTGCCAAAACTACTGGGACCTCCTTTATATTAACGCTCTCGATGGATGGAAAGACCACTGCAAAACCAGCGTGTGCTGGATTGATGAAATGTGGGCGTCGGAGCTGCCGCGATACAAATACTGGCTTCATGCGCTCAACCGATTCGATCACATATTCGTTGGATGCAGAGGCACGTGCGCGCCGCTATCTAAGGTTCTTAATCGGACCTGCCACTGGCTTCCCAGTGGTGTTGACACTCTTCGATTCAGCCCGTATCCGAACCCGGCCGAGCGAGTCATTGACGTATACAGCATCGGGAGAAGATGGGAGGGTATTCACGAGGTCTTTCTTCAGGCCGCTGGGCGTGGCGAGATCTTCTACGTGCATGACACGTTCCCAGTTGCAGACATCAACGTATACGACCATCGCCAACACCGCGAACTCTTTGCCAATCTGGCGAAGCGAAGCCGGTATTTCATGGTAGCCCCAGGGAAGATGAATGCCTCGGGGCAAACCCAGGGTCAAGTCGAAATCGGTTATCGCTATTACGAAGGAGCAGCGGCAGGCGCAGTGATGATTGGACAACCGCCAGATTCCGAAGCATTCCGGGAAATGTTCTCATGGCCGAATGCTGTCATACCAATCCAACCGGACGGGTCGGACGTCATGGCGGTCCTTGCCAGCCTCGGTTCGGAGCCGGCGCAAGTTTCCGCGATGAGCAGAAGAAACGCGGCGGAGGCTCTCTTGCGACACGATTGGGTTTATCGATGGAAGGAAATCTTTCGGGTCGCCGGCATTGAGCCGTCTCCGGATACGGCGGCCCGGGAGCGGCGCTTGAGAGATTTGGCTGATCTCGCGACTTCGCGGATTGAAAGCGGGACTATTACGGAACGAGTGCCATGAGAAACAGTGCAGAACTTCGTGCCGGTGAATTGGTTGAGGTTAGAACAAAGGAAGAAATCTTGGAGACCCTCGACAAGAATGGGCAGTTGGAAGGACTGCCTTTCATGCCCGAAATGCTTGAACTCTGCGGCAAACGGTTTCGGGTCTTCAAACGAGCGCACAAAACGTGCGATCCGCCAAATCTTGGCGGACGTCGAATGTTGGGCGCGATACATTTGGAAGATGTTCGCTGCAACGGAGTTGCTCATGGTGGATGCCAGGCGCGCTGTTTGGTTTTCTGGAAAGAAGCATGGTTGAAAAGGGTAGACGGTGATCCGAATCCTGGAATGAGGACTTCGCGGCATGAGCCTTCGCACCGCACTGGAACGGGATCGCTCGCGGGCTGCACGGAACAGGATGTGGTCGCGGGAACACGCAAACGAACCGAACAAGCGAGTTCAGACGAACCGACTTTCATTTGCCAAGCGACTCAAGTAGAGCAAGCCACCCAGCCCTGGCAATGGTGGGACCCGCGCCAATACGTTGAAGACTACACTTCTGGAAATACCCGCCTATCTCGATTGCTGGCCTCGTTTCTTTTTCTCTTTTATGAACAGCTAGTTGCAGCGGGCTTAGGTCTGGGAGCAGCCCTGCGCTGGATCTATGACGTATTTCAGAGCGCGCGCGGAGCCCCCCCGTATCCTTGGCGCCTTGGCAAAATTCCGCTGGGAGTCAAGACTCCGACGACGATTCTTGGCGTGCAACCCGGAGAATTCGTAAAGATTCGAAGTTACGGGGAGATTCTCGAAACGCTCGACGAGAAAGGGCTCAACCGCGGCATGTCGTTTGATGCCGAAATGGTCCCTTATTGCGGCAAGACATTCCGGGTGCTCGATCGCATCAGCACTATCATCAACGAGAAAACCGGCAAGATGCAGCATTTGAAGAACGAATGCATCATGCTCGACAAGGTGGTCTGCCTGGCCTGCTATGCAAAATACCGACTCGCTTGTCCGAGGAGCATTTATCCTTACTGGCGAGAGATCTGGCTTGAGCGGGTTGGGCCTAATGGCTCGGGCGTCGGCAAGAACAAATAAGCGACAGATTGCACTCTGGCCTACAAGAGCAGGCGCGTTGACTTCTCCAGAGGCTGGTTGCCGCCACCGACTAAGGCTCGCCACGAAAGCTAGAAGGGATTTGGATACGTTACCATGCGAACGATTAAGCAGTTCCTTCAGGCAATACTGGCGCGACTTGGCCTCCATCAGCGGTTGAAGGCGTCCTTTGTTTATGATCTCTATTGGAGCATAGCTGACAGGCGGCGGATCGACGCCAGAGGTAGAGAGGTTGATTTTTACCGCGGGCTCCTCCATGGATTTCGCCAAGGCGACCTAATTTTTGACATTGGGGCAAATGACGGAACCAAGACGGATGTCTTCCTAAGACTAGGGGCGCTCGTCGTCGCGGTCGAGCCAGATGAGCGTAACCAGGAGATTCTAAGAGGAAAGTTTCTGAAATACAGATTGGCTCGAAAGCCAGTCATCATCGTTGGCAAAGCAGTGAGTGACAGAAATACGATCGAAACAATGTGGATAGACGGACCTGGATCGGCGTTGAACACTTTCAGTCAGAAGTGGGTCCAGACCTTACGAAGTGATGAGAAGAGGCTCGCGCATAGCCTGGATAGGCTGGAGTTTGCGCAACGGAAAGAGGTCGAAACGACCACGCTCGAAGATTTGGTCACGGCGCATGGCCTCCCTTTTTTTGTCAAGATCGACGTTGAGGGTTACGAGCTGAATGTCCTGCGAGGAATGCAGCGTCTAGTCCCGTATCTCTCGTTTGAGGTGAATCTCCCCGAGTTCAGGGAAGAAGGGCTACAGTGTGTCGAACTGCTGGCGCACCTGGCTGCCGACGGGAAGTTCAACTATGCAGCAAACAATGGCGACGAATTGGTGTTGGCACAATGGCTCGACGCACGGGAATTCTCGCGAGTGCTCGAGCAGTGTGCTGACGAGAGCGTCGAAGTGTTCTGGGAATCGCGTGTATCTATTGGTAGGTAGTCGAGGGTGGCGATGGCCTGGTGTTTTCCGTCCGTCCGACAGACCCTTATTGAAGAATATCGGCGCTCATGGGAAAGTGGCTACGCCGCCGGTTGAGCATCCATAGGATCAACCTACTTTCCGAGCGGTTGCCTGGACAGGCCGACAATCAAGAGTGCCTGCAGACGCGATATTGTTAGGGAGTTTTGGTATTGGCTAACCCTAGAGGAATCAACTACATGTATCGAGTCTCGCGGTGGGGCCAAACGAGAGTGATGGTTACCCTTTTGGCCAGGCAACAGACCTGTGCTCTGTTTGTTCTTAAGGACAGTGGTAAATGACGCGGGTGGCGCGTAAAAGCTATGTGTAGGACCGTTTCTAGACTTTGGTCCCCGGATACCAGGAGGGAAGCAAAATGACGGTCAGGGCTATGCTCCTGTTGGGATCGAGGGCCGCTAGCGTCGCGGCGAGTGCTATGCTTGCTCGCAGGAAAATGCTCATTTTGTATGCGTCGGAGAGAACAGAGGCAAACTTGAGGCGCGGACATCTGTTTCTATTCTCGATGACGTTGTTGGCCCTGACGGTTCCGATCTCGGCGCTTGCACAACAGTGGTCTGGAATCGTCGACCCTGCTCGCGCTGTTAACTGGTCGAATGTGGGCGTGCCAGGAGGCATTCCGGCCCGCACGACGATTTGCACCACGCTGAATCCCGGAGCGACGAGCGCTCAAATCAATTCTGCTATCCAGAACTGTCCTTCCGGCCAGACGGTGTTTCTGAGCTCGGGAACGTACAACCTGTCGCAGGGAATCACTTTCAGCGGTAAGTCCAACGTCACGCTGCGGGGAGCTGGGGCCGATCAGACACTCATCGTATTTAGTGGCTCTGGTAATTCATGCAGCGGACAAAACGCAGATATTTGCATGCCGAGTACCGACGTAAACTATTGGGGCGGTCCAAGCAACACTGCTAACTGGACGGCGGGGTACGCCAAAGGCACGACTATAATCACCCTGAGCGGCACTAGCAATCTTCGCGTCGGAAATCCTCTCATCCTCGATCAATCGGATGACGCTACTGATCCGGGGACAATCTTCGTGTGCCAAAGTACTTCCTGCACCGAGGAAGGAACTGGAGGTGCGTCGCGACCTAACCGAGGCCAAGTGCAGATCGTAACCGTTACGGCCATAAGTGGCAACCAAATCACAATCTCTCCCGGTCTTTACATGCCCAATTGGAGGAGCGGTCAGTCGCCTGGCGCATGGTGGGCTACTAATCCTATCCTAAACGATGGCGTTGAGAACATGTCACTGGATCACTCCGCGGCCAGTGGGACGCTTGGCGGAATTATGATGTTCAATTGTGGGGAATGCTGGGTGAAAGGCATTCGCAGCGTCAACGCTGGTCGCAGTCACACGTGGTTGTGGACGAGCCCGCACGCAACGATTCGAGACAGTTATTTCTACGGAACTCGGAATGCAGCTTCAGAGAGCTACGGATTTGAGTCCTTCCTCAGTTCGGATACCTTGGTGGAGAACAACATTTACCAGAGGATTTCCTCGCCAAGGGCTATTAACGGAGCATGTTCGGGATGCGTGATTTCCTACAACTTGTCGATCAACAACTTCTACTCTCCGTCGGCGTCTTGGCAGCAGCCAAGTGAGCAAATACACTCCATAGAGGACAACATGCTGTTTGAGGCCAACGTCGGTGAAGGGATTTACGCCGATAACTTCCACGGTACCCATCACTTCGATACCTTTTTCCGTAACCGTTACGACGGGTTCGAGGCTAACAACGGAACCACCACCACGGCGAACACATCTCCGGCTATCTTGTATCCCTATACTAGGTATTACAACGTCATCGGCAATGTTCTGGGCAGTACTGGGCGCCCGCACACCGTTTATCAAGTCGTCGCTCCCGGCCACAGCGGAAACGCAGACCAAGCTATTTATCAGATTGGTACAGGAATCGATACGGGAGACGCTACACCTGATGATGTACACTCCGTGACCTCCTTGATGCGCTGGGGCAACTATGACGTAGCGAACAACGCGGTGCGGTTTGTCAGCTCGGAAGTGCCGAGCGGACTGAGCCAGTTTGCCAATCCGGTGCCGGGGAGCCAGGCGCTGCCCGCTTCGTTCTACTACGCGTCGAAGCCGAGCTGGTGGCCATCGGGGAAGGCATGGCCTCCGATTGGACCGGACGTCACCGGCGGGAATATCCCGAACGTGGGCGGCTTCGCCAACACCATCCCCTCGCAGGATTGCTACACGAACGTCATGGGAGGCCCAGCGAATGGCACTGGGAGCGTCCTGAGCTTCAGCGCCAGTAAGTGCTACACAAGTTCCTCCTCTTCGTCGGTCAACCCGCCGACGGGCCTCAAGGCGGTTGTTCAATAGGCTAGTCTCACTTGGGATGCAGTGAGGGCCCGATCAAGCCTCGATGCAAGCCAGGTAGACTCTGGGTTTCTAACGCTTCGAGTTGATGGGTAGACTCTCTGGACCTAATTTGCGCGGAACCATGCTCGAGTAGTGTCAAGTGCCTGGACGACGGCAAAATAGTGCGGGACAACGATCTCGAAGGCATGGTCAAGTTCACTGGAAGGATCCCTCTGGGTGTCCCAACGGCCCCGGTGGCACCGCAACCAAGTCCGGCAGGATAGCGTCAGATGCGTTCATTCGAACCTTGCGTTCCGTATCGACGAATTCATTAGCGATGCTCTATCATGATGTCGGATAGGTCGCGACAGCTTGCTTAGAATCTCGGACTCAGGGAATCCACGGTGGAACGCTCAGCAACTCCTGACAGACCGCTTTCGCTGCCTCGGGGATGTTGCGGACTTCGTCGTCACTGGTGATCTTTCTCGCGACTCCGGCTACTTCAGACTCGGCTCAAACGCGATTTGCTACGGACAGTGTTCTTCTGCGGTTCCTGCGAAGTCCGTTACGGAACCCCTTCATGATGTTCGCGAGCACGTGACCATAAAAGGATCGTCGGTTCATCTCCCTTTCGATCCTGTGCAGGTCATCGATAATCTTCGTTGCGAACGATACTACGCGGCTTCGCGAGGGGGCAACCCACTCCCAGCGAACAGTGTTTTTCGGAGGATGTATTACTCGATGCGGCCAGGCCTGCCGGTCGCGGTACGGAAATATTTCCAAAAGCTATATTTCCGGGGCTGGGATCGGATCCCTTTCCCCCACTGGCCTGTTGACCGAGCGGTTGAAAACATTTTTGAGCAACTGCTGGTTCTTTCGATGAAGGCTCGGAAGGTCAAGAAGGTTCCATTTATTTGGTTCTGGCCGGATGGGGATCGCAGTTGCGTGATAATGACCCACGACGTGGAAACGACCGCCGGTCGGGACTTTTGTCCGCAATTGATGGATTTAAACGACTCATTCGGGATCAAAGGCTCGTTCCAAATTGTGCCTGAAAAGCGATACCTGGTTCAGGAACCGTTTCTGAAGGAAATTCGGAGCCGGGGGGGCGAGGTAAACGTCCAGGATCTAAATCACGACGGCCTGCTCTTTAGCGACCGGGGAGAGTTTTTACGCCGCGCGGAACGAATCAACAACTATGCACGGCAATTTGGCGCTCGGGGTTTCCGATCGGGAGTGTTATATCGCAATACCGATTGGTACGATGCGCTGGATTTCTCGTATGACATGTCCATCCCGAATGTGGCGCACCTCGATCCCCAGCATGGCGGATGTTGCACTGTTTTCCCCTTCTTTATTGGTAGTATTCTCGAACTTCCGGTGACGACAACGCAGGATTACTCGATTTTCCACGTCCTTGGCGATTACTCGATCCGGCTCTGGCAAGAGCAGATTGCCCTGATTCGGGAAAAACACGGGCTGATCAGCTTCGTAGTCCACCCAGATTACATCATTGACGATGCGCCGCGCCGCGTCTATATCGAGTTGCTTCAATATCTTTGTGAGCTGCGGTCGCAGGGAGAAATCTGGATGGCCTTGCCGAGTGAAGTGTCTACCTGGTGGCGACTTAGGAGCAAGATGAATCTCGTCAACATGGGAGATTCGTGGTGTATCGAAGGCCAGGGCAGTGAACGAGCCAGGCTAGCCTATGCAGTGCTGGAGAACGATAGGATCGTTTACGAGCACGACAGAAGTTGTTGAGAAGTCCCCCCTACCTCCGGTTCGGCCTTTCCAAGGCATTGTGGCGCACACGTGGTGTTGTGAGGTTAGCGACACAGATTGTGAAGTGTAGTAGCAACGACAATGGTAGGGAATTAGGATGGAACCATGGTCGATGTAGCCATTGTTGGGGCAGGGCCTTATGGATTGTCAATCGCAGCTCACCTCAAGGCACGCGGTCTCGATTTTCGCATCTTTGGCAGTCCGATGCACACTTGGCTGACGCAAATGCCGAAAGGCATGCGGCTGAAGTCTGAGGGTTTTGCTTCCTCCCTTTTTGACCCTGATTCGGCGTTCACTCTCGGACACTACTGCAACCAGGAAAGGATTCCATACGCTGACTTGGGGCTTCCCGTACCACTGGAAACGTTTGCTTCGTACGGACTTGAGTTCCAGAAAAGGTTCGTGCCAGAGCTTGAGAACAAGCTTGTTGTCTCATTGCATCGATCCTCTGCGGGTTTTGAGATTGGCCTTGGAGACGGAGAGGTGGTTGCCGCGCGTAAGATCGTGATGGCAGTCGGCTTAAGCCACTTCGCGTATGTCCCGCCAATCCTTTCCGAGCTTCCGGAAGAATTCGTAAGCCATAGCTCTAGGCATAGCACTCTCGACCACTTCAAGGGGCGTGAAGTAGCTGTCGTTGGAGCAGGAGCATCGGCATTGGACGTAGCAGCCCTGCTACATCAGGCTGGAGCCTCCGTTCAGTTAGTTGCCCGAAGGCCCGCCATTCGCTTCCACGACCCGCCTGGGCGAATTCCACGGCCTTTGCTTGAGCGGATTCGCTTTCCAATGACAGGACTCGGACCAGGTTGGAAGTTGGTTTTCTATACCAATGCACCGCTGGTTTTCCGACGCTGGCCAGAGCGAGCTCGACTCGATGCTGTGCGGCGGACTCTCGGTCCGGCCCCAGGCTGGTTTGTAAAGCAACAAGTGGTTGGAAACGTGCCATTCAACCTTGGGGTTACCGTCACGCAGGCGAGCGTTCAAAATGGGCGGGTAAACCTTCAGATTGCCGATAGCGCTGGCACCAAACGCACGCTGGTGACAGATCACATCATCTCCGCGACCGGCTACAAGGTCGATCTCCGTCGTTTAGCCTTCTTGGATTCGGATGTGCAAACAGGGATCCGATCCGTCGAGCAAACACCCGTGTTGTCGTCGAACTTTGAGTCTTCCTTGCCAGGCATGTATTTTGTTGGTACGTCCGCGGCGAACACCTTCGGACCTCTCATGCGCTTTGCGTTCGGAGCGCGATTCACGGCGCGGCACCTTTCCAGACATCTAGCAAAATCGGCTTGCCGCGATGTGGTACGGGACAGATCAGCGGCGAACATCCAGGTCCTTGACCGTGGCTAAGTTGGCAGTGGCTGATACTCGGTAAGGGCCGGCACCGCTGGTTGCCGCATCGCACTTTGCTAACCGTGTTCGGTCTATGGGAAGCGTCACGAATATGCTCCTGATTATGCAGACCCGCATGTTATTGCATTTACTCTGCCGAAAACGAGCAAGGCTTATACGGAGACGTGGACATAGGATTTAAATCGGAGGACCGAGCGACCGTGACCCCAAAGGTTCTGTTGACGGCCACCAATAGGTGGCCCTGCGCCGCACGACTTGCAATCGGCTTGTCGAAGGCTGGTTGCAATGTTTCGGCTGTTTGCCCGACTCGTGGTCACCCATTACTCAAGACGCGCGCCGTTCGGCAAACCTTCCCTTATAGCGGCCTTCGTCCACTGGACTCACTAGTGGCTGCGATTGAGGCGGCTGACCCCCAAATTATTATTCCGTGCGATGACCCCGGAGTCCAACATCTGCATGAATTGTATGCGCGCGAGCGCAGCTTAGGGACAACTGGAAACAACATAATAGCCCTGATAGAACGCTCTTTAGGAGCGCCCGAAAGCTTCTCGATAGTCTCTAGCCGCTTCGACCTTCTCAGGATAGCTCGTGAGGAGGGGCTTCGTGTGCCAGACACGAACCTTGTCAATACACTGGATGATCTCAAGTTTTGGCGCGCGGGACAGACATTTCCTTGGGTGCTGAAGGCTGATGGCACGTGGGGTGGCCGCGGGGTGAAGATCGCACATACTCCAGAGCAGGCCGAGCAATTGTTCTTGGAACTAACTCAACTGCCTGGAGCCACGAGCGTGGTCAAACAGCTGATCTTGAATCGCGATCGATTCTGGCTTCCGCCTTGGGGGCAGCGTTCGAAGCCGGCGGTGATTGTTCAGTCTCACATTCAGGGCCGTCCGGCGAACTGCGCAGTCGTGTGTTGGAAGGGGAAAGTATTGGCTGGAATTGGCGTCGATGTAGTCAGCGCGCAAGAACAGCAGGGCCCCGCCAGTGTGGTGCGCGTTGTCGACAACCCCGAAATGATGCTCTCGGCGGAACGGATTGCGCGCCGCCTGGGTTTGTCTGGGTTTTTCGGTCTAGACTTCATGATTGAGTACGCAAGCGGCGCAACCTATCTCATCGAAATGAATCCGCGTGGCACTCCGCTCTGCCACTTGCGACTTGGGGCGGGAGCTGACATGGTTGGAGCGTTGGCAGCACAACTGTCGGGCCAGCCGTACCGAGAGACACCGCCAGTTACCCAAAACGATATGATCGCTTACTTCCCACAAGCCTGGACCTGCGACAGTGGATTCCTACAGTCGAGTTTCCAAGATGTTCCGCGGGAGGAGCCAGATCTAATGCAAGAGCTGCTGCACCCTTGGTCAGAACGGAGTCTTGTGGGTCGCATATTCGATCGTCTGCGCCGGCTGATGGTCGAAGAGAAAGCATCGAAGGGTTATGTTTTCGCTACAACGACCGCGACGCGTAAGTCTTCTGAAGCGTGCCAGAAACTTGAGGGCGTCCCGGTGAATCACGGCGGCGGCTAGAACGGGATGCGGGAAAATGTCTTCTGTTCCTGCGGGCGATCCAGATTCGCGGAGGTCGCCTGAACTACGGAACACAGTTAGGGTTGCTAAAGGGCACGTCGACGTCGAAAGCGATTCAGTCGCGGGGATGCTCTACCTGCCGTTGCGAAGGTTGCGGTTCTTCCTTATTTGGCGGTGAAACGAGGTTGTTGAGTGACTCTCGGCGCCATTGACTTCGCCCAAAACAACAGCGATGCGCCGTTGATGCAAAACTCAAAATCAGTTCATCGATTCCAACCGCTGGATGATCCTCGATGGAGCCGGTTCTTGCAACGTCATCCACGCTCGTCTGTCTTTCATACGGTCGAATGGCTCGAAGCGCTTCGTCGCACCTACCGTTACCAACCGATTGCGATTACCACCTGTCCGGCCGGCGCCGAATTGCAAAACGCTGCGGTGTTTTGTCGCGTTGAGAGCTGGTTGACGGGGCGCCGGCTCGTTTCACTTCCATTTTCAGATCACTGTGACTTCTTGACAGATAACGCCACCGACTTGGCTGCTATCGTTTCTGCTTTGGAAGACGAGTTGCGTCAGGAAAATCTGCGCTACTTCGAGATTCGTCCGATACGTCCGCTTCAGACGGTCACCTTTGGATCTCACTCGACTCATACCTATTGTTTGCATCAAATTGATCTGAAGCCAAACCTCGACACGCTCTTTAGCAATTGTCACAAAGACTCGACGCAAAGAAAGATTCGCCGCGCGGAACGAGAAGACCTGGCGTATGAAGAAGGCCGGTCAGAATTTCTGCTCGACAGTTTCTATCATCTATTGATTCTCACGCGGCGCCGGCACATGGTTCTTCCGCAACCCAAGAGATGGTTTCAGAGCCTGATCGATTGCTTTGGAAAAGCGCTGAAGATTCGCGTCGCGTTCAAGGACGAAGAACCTATCGCGTCAATCCTCACGCTTCGTTACAAAGATACCCTGGTATATAAATACGGCGGCTCAGACGCGCGATTCCATCATTTAGGCGGAATGCATTTGTTGTTTTGGAGATCAATCGAGGAGGCCAAACGCGATGGGTTGTGCGTGTTCGACCTCGGGCGCTCCGAGTGCGAGAACACGGGACTGAATACGTTCAAGGATCGCTGGGGCGCCGCGCGGTCGCTGCTCACCTATTCGAGAGTTACAGGCTCGCCGAAGCCGCAAAGGGTTTTTATGCCCGTGGGCACGGGTTGGAAACAGCGCATGGTAAGACGGGTGCTTCCGTACTTGTCAGACTATATCCTTAGTTCAGCGGGTAAGTTGATTTACAGGCACATCGGCTAAATAAAGCCGGACGCCGATGAGAGAGAGTCTAAGGTTGCCTGTATCTGTCCGGCTTATGCGGTATTTTGAGTGGGACTCTGGTCGGATCACCGCAAGAATGACGTGAGTGGATTGCAAGACGGGTTCATATGAAATTCCATGAAACCAAACTGCACGGGGTTTTCGAAATTGACCCCGAACGCCAACCCGACGAGCGAGGTTTCTTTGCCCGAACCTGGTGCCAAACGGAGTTCGAAGCTCAAGGACTCAGTCCTAGGTTGGTGCAATGTAGTGTTTCGTTCAATTTTCGAAAGGGAACACTACGTGGCATGCACTATCAGGCGGCGGCCCTTGCAGAGACCAAACTGGTGCGCTGCACGAAAGGAGCGATATATGACGTGGCGCTTGACCTACGTCCTCTGTCGCCGACCTTCAAAGATTGGATCGCATTGGTTTTGACCGCCGAAAAGCGAAACATGATCTACGTGCCAAAGGGATGTGCACACGGCTTTCTGACCTTGGAAGGCGAGACCGAAGTCTTCTATCAAATGTCGGAGTTCTACGCGGCAGAATCGGCCCGGGGAGTACGGTGGGATGATCCGGAGTTTCGAATCGCATGGCCGGAGAAAATAGAAGTGATTTCCGAACGGGATCGAACTTACCCGAACTTTGAATAAATCGATGAGCTTAGTCGACGAACTCGATCAGAGAGACCTGGCGGCGATTGGCCAGGAGTTACATGGTTTCGCGGCGGAGCTCTACCCGATTTGCCGGAGCATCACCGGTGAAGGAATCCGGCGGACTCTGGCAATGATTCAGGACCGGATTTCGCTGCAGACCTTCGACGTACCAACCGGGACCACTGTCTTCGATTGGACCGTACCCAAAGAGTGGAACATCCGGGACGCTTATATCAAGGCGCCTGGCGGAAAACGGGTTGTGGACTTTCTGAAGTGTAACCTGCACGTCTTGAATTTCAGTGCGCCCATGCACGCCACGATGCCGCTGAATGAACTCAAGCCGCATCTGTTCACGATTCCGGAGAAGCCCGACTGGATCCCTTACCGAACCTCCTACTACAAGGAAGATTGGGGTTTTTGCCTTTCCCATAATCAAATGTTAGCGCTTGAGGACGGCGAGTATGAGGTGTGTATCGACTCCAGTCTCGAAAATGGGCGCTTGACCTACGGCGAGTGCTATTTGCCTGGTCGTTCTACCGACGAGATTCTGATTTCGTGTCATGCCTGTCATCCTTCACTGGCGAATGACAATCTCTCAGGGCTGAGCGTCGCGACCTATCTGGCGCAATTTCTTTCCGGCCGGGCTCTTCGTTACTCGTATCGATTCCTATTTATTCCTGGGACGATCGGCGCGATCACATGGCTCGCGAGAAATCCAACGGCAGCTGGACGGATACGCCACGGCTTGGTGTTGACGTGTATCGGAGACCAGGGAGGGTTCCACTACAAGAAGAGCCGCCAGGGAACTGCCGAGATTGATCGGGCGGTGACACATGTTCTCACGCACTGCAGTAAATCCCCGGAGGTTCTGGAATTCTCGCCGTATGGTTATGATGAGCGGCAGTACTGTTCCCCAGGTTTCAATCTCGCAGTCGGTTGTCTAATGCGAAGCGTGTGGGGGAGCTTTCCGGAGTATCACACTTCGGCCGACAATCTTGAATTTATTCATCCGGCGCAACTTGCTGGATCGCTTCGTGTATGTGCCGCCGTCCTTGATGTGCTCGAAAACAACCGGCGGTATCTTAACCTGAGCCCCTACGGCGAACCTCAACTGGGACGGCGAAACCTCTACCGTTCTACGGGCGGCGGTTCAATCGGAGCGGAGATCAACGCCCGCCTTTGGGTTCTGAATCTCTCTGATGGAGAACACTCTCTTCTGGACATTGCAGAACGTTCCGGTATTCCATTCTCAACGATCAGCGAGGCGGCGGAATTGCTCTGCCAGGGCGCGCTGCTGTCAGTTGTTCCCGACAGTGGCGAAGGGGGCTCTCGCGCGGGCGGTGCTTCAGGCGAGAATATCGCGCTCACTCGCCCAATCCGCTCTGCGGATAGTCTTGATGGAAACTAGCTAGGGAGTTGCCGCTCGCAGCCAGAGCGTTGCAAGAAATCTGATTCGAACGGAGTTGCTTGAAATGAGAATCCTGTTGACTGGCCACAAAGGCTACATCGGTGCTGTTGCGAGGCATATTTTTCGTTCCGCGGGCCATGAAGTAGTTGGCCTCGACACGGACCTCTTCGCGGGATGTGAGTTCGGGGACCCATCTTTAGAAATTCCCGAAGTGCGCAAAGATATCCGCAGGCTGACGAAGGCCGATTTCGAGGGCTTCGACGCGCTCATACATCTTGCGGCGTTGTCGAATGACCCGCTGGGCAATCTCAATCCTAATCTTACTTTCGACATCAACCACAAAGCCTCCGTCCGGCTGGCCGAATTGGCGAAGTCGGCAGGCGTAGAGCGTTTTGTCTTCTCTTCGTCTTGCAGCACCTATGGTGCATCTGGCGATGGGTTCCTTGACGAGACAGCTCCGCTCAATCCTGTGACCCCATATGGCGAGTCAAAGGTATTGGTCGAGCGAGATGTAGCGCGACTCGCCGACGATCACTTCAGCCCAACGTATATGAGAAACGCAACAGCGTACGGAGTGTCTCCGCGCCTTAGATTGGATCTGGTGTTAAACGATTTTGTGGCGTCGGCAGTTACCAGCGGCCGGATTCTTATCAAAAGTGACGGTACGCCCTGGCGTCCCATCGTGCATATTCGCGACATCGTCGCGGCCATGTTGTGCGTGCTTGAAGCACCCAAGAGCGCGATCCACAATGAGACCTTCAATGTTGGCCAGACCGAAGAGAACTATCGCGTCAGTGAGTTGGCCGAAATCGTCGTTCAAACCGTGCCCGGCTCCCACATCGACTACGCTCCCGGCGGCGCACCAGACAAGCGCTGCTACCGCGTCAATTGCGACAAGATTCGACGTGTGCTGCCGGGCTTCCGAGCGGCATGGACCGCCCCTAAAGGCGCCAAGGAACTCTACGATGCCTATCGCGCTGCCGGACTCACGACTGAAGATGTGAAGAGCGGTCGTTATTTCCGCATTAGCCACATCGAGGGCCTACTAAAAGCGGGGAAGTTGGATACTTCCCTTCATTGGAAATTGGGTTAAGGTGGAATCTGTTTCTCATCAAACTGCTAGAGCATTCTACCCTTTAGGGAGCGCTTGTAGCGGCCGTCTTTGAGTAGAAATAAGACATGCATTTACAACAACTTACGGAGATATTCGATGGGTAAGCTGCCAAAGAACGTCGCGATTTTGGCAGGACCGCGAGCTTATCATTTAAGGCAGATCGCCACTTAAATACCTTTCTGGCCGTGGCTTGTCACCGCTTTTAATAAGACAATAAGACGAAGCCCGAATAGCGGACTTGCAGTTTAGGTGAGATTCGTTCAGCGATGGCGCCCGAGGCGGTAGTTGCCTGATCCTTCTATCCGGAAAGAGGTTCAAGAGTATATGGCTACAGTGACGACTCCTCCGAGCGTTCGGCAAACAGTGACCAAACCCTGCCACTTCTGTGGTGCGGGCTTGCAGCAAACCTTTGTCGATCTAGGGATGTCTCCCCTTTGTGAGACGTATCCGTCGGCCGCCGACCTGAACCGCGGGGAAATCTACTATCCGCTCCACGTGTACGTATGCGAGCGCTGCTTCCTGGTACAACTCGAAGAATACGAGAGCCCGGAGAATATCTTCAGCGACTATGCGTACTTCTCTTCCTACTCCGATTCGTGGCTCAAGCACTGTGAGAACTACTGCGACAAGATGGTGAAACGATTCGGCCTGAACGAACGGAGCTTCGTTGTCGAAGTGGCTAGTAACGACGGCTATCTGCTGCAGTATTTCGTCCGGCGGCATGTACCCGTCCTAGGCATAGAGCCTGCGGCGAACGTGGCTAAGGTGGCGGTTGAAAAGGGTGTGCCAACTCAGGTGTGCTTCTTCGGCACGCAATTGGCGAAGAAGCTGGCGGAGGAAGGCCGGTGTGCCGACCTGGTTCTCGGTAACAATGTGCTGGCACAGGTCCCGGACCTGAACGATTTTGTGGAAGGGCTGAAAACCCTACTGAAACCTGCCGGGATACTGACGCTGGAGTTCCCGCACCTTCTGCGGTTGATCGATCGCAACGAGTTCGACACGATCTACCACGAGCATTTCTCGTATTTTTCGATGCTCACCACTGTGCGCATCATGGGAGCCCACGGACTGAAAGTGTTTGACGTCGAAGAACTGGCGACGCACGGCGGCTCGCTCCGTGTCTATGCTAGCCGGGCGGAGGACCGGACGCACGAAATCCAGCCGACTGTCGCGCGGTTGATCGCGGAAGAGGAGAAGGCCGGCCTAGGTTCAACGAAAGGCTATGAGACCTTTGCTTCTCAGGTAAAACAGACGAAATGGAAGCTGCTGGAATTCTTGCTCACGGCTGCACGGGAGGGGAAGTCGGTGGCTGGCTACGGAGCCCCGGGCAAGAGCGCGACACTCCTGCACTACTGCGGGATTGGGAGGGATTTGATCGCGTACACGGTGGATCGGAGCCCATACAAGCAGGGGCGGTTCCTGCCGGGCAGTCACATCCCGATTTATCACCCAGACCGGATCCGCGAAACCAAGCCGGACTATGTCGTCATCCTGCCCTGGAACCTGAAAGACGAAATCATTGAGCAATTGCAGTTCATTCGGGAGTGGGGCGGCCGCTTCGTCGTTCCCATTCCAAAAGTGACTGTCTGTTGAGGCAAGAGAGCGGAGGTGAGTTATGAAAGTGGTTCTTTTTTGCGGCGGAGCTGGCATGCGGCTCAGAGGGTATGCCGACGACGTCCCGAAACCAATGGTGCAGATTGGCACTCGGCCAATTCTGTGGCATTTGATGCGATACTACGCCCACTTTGGGCACAAGGACTTTATCCTGTGTCTCGGATACAAGGGGAATTGCATCAAGGACTACTTTTTGCACTATGATGAATCCGTTTCCAACGATTTTGTCTGGTCGCAAGGCGGGAAAAATATCCACTTTCTGAACCGCGATATCGACGACTGGACGATCACATTTGTAGAGACCGGGGCTAACGCCAACGTCGGCGAGCGGCTGAGAGCAGTAGAACCCCATCTGCAAGGCGAAGAGATGTTTCTAGCGAATTACGGGGATGGACTGAGTGACTTGCCTCTTCCGGCGATGCTGGAGAGATTCCAACAGAGCAACGCCGTCGCCTCCCTGCTTCTGGTGCAACCCACAGCCAGCTTTGACATAGTCAATATCGAGCCAGAAGGAAAGGTCAAGAACATTTGCCCGTTGAATCGAAGTGACATTTGGATCAATGGCGGCTTCTTCGTTATGCGCAAGGAGATCTTCCGCTATGTCCGTCCGGGCGAAGAACTCGTGCGCGAACCGTTCCAACGGATGATTGAGAAGGAAGCTTTGTTGGCCTACAGATATAGCGGTTTCTGGCAATGCATGGACACTTTCAAGGACAAACAGCGTCTTGAAGAGTTGAACCAGGGTGCATCGCCCTGGAAAGTCTGGAACCACGCCACGACTCCAACCTCGGGCCGCTCGGAGCTGATACCGGCCGGCTCATGATCCAGCTCAACCTGAGTGGCGGGGCGACCGGAACGTTAAACGTTCTTTGCCTGGGCTGCCATTCCGACGATATCGAAATCGGATGTGGCGGCACGATCCTCCGGCTCGCCGAACAATATCCGGCCTCTGTATTTCACTGGGTAGTATTCAGTGCCATTGGTGTTCGGGAAGCTGAAGCAAGGCGCGGGGCTGAGTTATTTGTGGGCCCCGGCCGCCTGAAGGGGCCTGTGCTGAAAGATTTTCCGGACGGATTCATGCCCTTTGTGGGTGCCGAAGTGAAAGCGGTTTTCGAAGAGTTGAAACAAGCGGTTTCTCCGGACGTCGTCTTTACTCATAACCGCAAGGACGCCCACCAAGACCACTGCCTCATCTCGGAATTGACCTGGAACACGTTTCGAGACCATCTGATTCTGGAATACGAGATTCCGAAATACGACGGTGACCTGGGACAGCCGAATGTATTCGTGCCACTTCAGTCGGAGCTGTACCAGAAGAAGGTTCGTTGCATCATGGACGCCTTCCAGTCCCAGCATGCCAAGCGCTGGTTTCAGCAAGACACATTTCTTTCTCTTATGCGGCTGCGGGGGATGGAATGTAATGCTCCGAGCGGTCACGCCGAGGCTTTCTACTGCCGCAAGCTGGTGCTGTGAATTGGAGGAGCAGGAGGCAGCCCCCCAGTCAAGACCATCTGAGTGGCTTGCCGCGAATCAGCTCTTGAATTCAGCTTGGAATCTGCAGACTCGGGTAACGGATTTCGGCGGTTGACAGGCCAATCAAGCAGAAAATGACGAGAGCGAGAATCCTAGGTCTAGCTTGTGTGTCGATTTTGTGTGGCATTTTGGCGGCCGGGCTCGGGCCTTTCCAACAGCCGCGGAATGCCGTGACCTGGTTGACCAACGACGACGGTCTTTACTTCGGTGACTACGGAACCATATGGAGCGTCGGCACATTTCAAATGGCCGATTCGGAAGAGGAAGCTTCGAGTACTCTCGAGATCTGGTTGCAGCCCGGACTTACGAGCGATTCAAACACTCTTTTTTCGTTCTCTACTTCCGAAAATCACTTGCAGTTCTCGCTGCACCAGTATCTTTCCAATCTCATACTGAAGCGTAACATCCAGAGCGGCGAACACCGAACTGCAACAATCGGTGTTGATGGGGTTTTCCGCCAAATCAAGCCGGTATTCATCACCATAACGTCGAATGCACGGCAGACGGCGGTGTATGTCGATGGTGCTCTGGCCCGCACATTTCCGGGGTTTAGGCTTGGCAAGGATTTTACAGGTCAACTGGTCATCGGCACCTCGCCCGTGGCAAATGACACTTGGCCCGGGCAGTTGCGGGGGCTCGCAATTTACCATCGGGAACTGACGGCGGCACAGGTTCTTCAGCATTATGAAACTTGGACGACGCGGGGGCGGCCTGAGCTTTCTGGCAACGAACGGGTGATTGCGCTTTATCTTCTTAGTGAGCATTTCGGCGATGTGGTTCACAACGCCATCCATCCCGGAATCGATCTGTATATTCCGAAGAGATTCTCGCTATTGCATCAGGTATTCCTGAAACCCTTTTGGAAGGAGTACCAGCCCGGCTGGAGCTATCGGAGAGACATTCTGGTGAACGTTGCCGGCTTCATTCCCCTCGGTTTCTTTTTTTTCGCCTACTGGTCGTTAGTGCGACCAATCAAACGGGCGGCTTTTGTTACCACTGTTCTGGGATTGGCCGTCAGCCTCACGATTGAAATCCTGCAGTCATATCTCCCAACCAGGAATTCCGGTATGACGGACCTCGTCACAAATACTCTTGGAACCTTTCTTGGCGTTAGATTGTACGGTTGGAGAGTCGCCCAGGCTTTACTCGCGAAAGTCTGTAAGCACTAGCGAGCACCTGGTGCGGACGCTTCGCTGAGCCGGTTGCCGTGTCGATGCGGCCGAGGGAGCGACTCTACAGGAATACGCACCCCTCAAGCGTTTCAGAGGGAGAATCCTTTGCAGGCAAGGCTTTCTCGCCACGTTGCAGCAACCACAATAGTGGCGCGAGGAGTAACATCCCGAGGAGAAAGAAAACGATGCCGCCCTGATGATGGAGCCGGCCATAGAGAAAGCCGGGGTCAACGTAGATCGCCAGCAGAGTCAATGTGGCAATACGGATCCCGTTTTTCAAGATCATCATGAGGAGGCCACAGGCTAGGAACAAGACCTTCTTCCAGGAACTCCTAAGGCAGAAATGAACAACGACGAGTGCCAGGATTAGTAACACCATGCTTGAACGGATACCGCTACACTCCTTCGCCACTTCGATATTGACCCGCGCAAGATGAAACACTAAACCGTCGCGCAATGCGGGGACGCCCAGAAGGTCGAAGAAGGCTCCCGTTATCCAAGCGGAGCCCAACTGGAGGAGATAAGTGATGTGGTCGAGAAGGTAATTGGGCAGCGGAACCATCAGGAAAAGGAAGAGAAGCGGGAAGTAGCCTTTTTTGGAAGCCGCTTTTCCAAATAGAAGAGCGAAACCTGCCACCCAAAACAACACCAGAGAGACAACGTAGCCAGATAATTGTGAGGCGCCTCCCTCGAGACGCGAAGCGAGCGCTACGCAACCAGCGAGAACGAGGAAAGTGCCGCCGAATACCTTGTCGTAACAAAGATACGCAAAGATCTTATGACGTTCGACGAACAGAACCCAGGCGCTAATCAAGGGAATGAGTATTAAATACGAGGCATCATCGTTCGAAAAAGACATCCGGACGAATGCGACTAGGGTATTTGTAAACAGTAAGGACGAGAAAATAATCCAACAGCCAAAGAACAACCATCGTTTTGCGAGGACTGTATGGATGTTACTCAGCGTGGTGGTTTCGGCTGTAGGCACAGCTTATTCGCCCATGTCCTGTAAATTCCCAACAGTGAGGCCCTAGTCTGCGTTGTTAGCGGCGCTAGATCTGAAAAAAGGGGCTAAGGCCGCGCATCCAACTCAGGCCCGGTTCATTTCCCGAGTCGTTCCTAGTAAGCGCCCTCACCACCGAGAACGGCACTGGGAGTGGCAATGAGAATTCTCAAATCAAGCCAAAGTGACCAAGACTGGGAGTATCGGAGATCCAATCGAACCATGTCATCGAAGCTCGTACGGCTCCGGCCGCTGACTTGCCACAGCCCGGTAACACCGGGTTTGACTTCAAGAACTCTCCGCCGGTGCCAGATGTCATAAACTGCAAATTCATACGGCACGGGTGGACGCGGGCCAACAAGAGACATTTCGCCTCTCAAAACGTTCCAGAACTGCGGAAACTCATCGAGGCTTGTCTTCCGAAGAAATCTCCCGACCGGCGTTACCCGAGGATCGTTCTTGATCTTGTAAACCGCTGGCTTCCCCGATTCAGCGTTGTTATCCGCCTGGCCGGCAATAAAACGCTGCGTGTATTCCTGGTGGATCTTTGGATCGTTGTTCGCGTACATCGTGCGAAACTTCAGACACTTGAAGCGTGCTCCGAATTGTCCAAGCCGGTCCTGCTGGAAAATTACGGGCCCCTTGGACGTCAGTTTGATTGCCAGCGCCAACACGGCCAGCAGGGGGCTAACGACGAGAAGCAATGCGGCGCTGCCTGCGATATCAATCAAACGCTTCACGACCAGAGCAAGGCGTCTCTTTGGCTCTCCCTTGGCGATATCTGGATAGAATCTGGTGTCCGCAACCGGTTCGACTCCGTCTCCATCCCAGCGCTCGGGGAAGAGGTGAACGGTGACGACCAGATTCGAAGTCACTTCGTGGCTTAGCTCGTCGTGAAGAGCATTCACGACCTTCGAGTGCAGAATCTCAGTGATCGAGTCCTTGAATTCTGGGCTGGTTTCCGTAAAGATGACCCCTAGAGTGGCGCCTTTTTTGTACCAGCCGACGAGGTCCGTCTCCCGGGTGGATTTCAAAAGAACCGATGTCACTTGCGACATGAAACGGTCCGCTGTTTCGGCCTCAACGAATGCACTGCCGTCGAGCAGCATTAAAACAAACGGTTTGCGAGATCGCTCCGCTCGTCGGCGCTCGAGCATCAGCATGCTGTGAAAAGTCTCTTCTTGAAAGAGCCCTGCCCGCTTCACCAGCGAGGAATCGAAAGCAGAAGCAGCCCGGTGGCTTTTCGTGCGCCGCGTATTCTGTTCTTGGAGGGTCGCGATTCTCAGTTGGCTGTTTCCCATGGGTGTTCAGGTCCTTCCGGGGACGTGGTAAGTGAATTCTCCGTTCATTGGACGACTACAAATCAACTAAGCAACCATCGCTTCGAGTACAGGCTGAAGCGCGAGCGCTTGAACCGCGGCGGTTCGCGTCGGCTGAATCGGGCAAACCTCGGATCGGTCGATCTCTAGCGCTACGGACCGGCGAAGCAAGGAAACGGAAACTACAATCCGGCGGCTGGCCTTGAAGCTGGTCAGAATTCCTTCTAGGCCGCTCAACGCTCCATCCTCAATCCGGACCATCTGACCGACTTCCAGATAAGGCCAAGGTTCAACCCGGAGACCGGAGGAAACCACTCTCTGAATTGCTTCGATCTCAGAATCCTCGACAGCAACAGGAATTCGCCCTCTTCCAACTATCGAGATCACACCTGGAGTCACGAGAATAGGCAGACGTTGATTCACGTCGAAGCGGCAGAACACATATGCCGGGAACAAGGGTGCAATTACTTCCTTAGAGTTGCCACGCCACTGTTTCACCGTCTTGAACGTGGGAAGAATTATTTGATATCCTTTGCTGGAAAGTAAATTCGCTGCCGAACTCTCCCAACGAGTTCTTACTTGGAGGGCATACCACAGGCCGCGGCTGGCTTCGACGTTCATCCTGGTGTAAGAGCTCCTCCGAAACCACCAATCAGCAAAAAACGCGGGAACTGCCTCCGAGTCGGTCAACGTGATGAACCGACACTTACCATTACCCCTCTATTCGCAATCAGCCTGCCATAGGTCGTACGGAGGGAGTCGGGTCTCGCTCTGTGGATAATCCATTAACGTGCTGAAACTAATAGGGTTATATCATCATTTGCGGAATGAATTCGGGGTCTCGGCCCCTCCCAGTACGGATGCCGGACCGAAAGGTGAAAACCATTGCCATCATGTTCCAATGGGTTTCCAGCATCATGCAAAAGGCCAAACTTTGGCAGTGTTGGTCCTGAACTACCTATTTTCTTGCCGCATGGCACGGAAAGCGCGAGAACTGGCACCAGACCGCCGATCTTCCTGATAACGAGGACTAGTATCTCTATGTGCTTGTCGCTGGTTGGTACGAGGTGGGCTGTAAGGACGGTCCGATTCTTTCAGTTCAGAGATGCTCTCAAGTGTTGTTGCCGACGGGCGAATCAAGCGCGCAACTTCGCGTGGGTGTTGAAGCAGGCTCCTCGGGATTCAATGCCCGCCGAGCGACCTGCGAGACTACCTACCTCTTGTCAGCATCTTCTCGGTCGTGTCCATAACCATAGTTATATGCACCGTAGGAGGTTGCATCCTTCTCGACACGATTGAGCACCACGCCAAGCAGTTTTTTCTTCAGAAACTCTGAGGATGCTTTTCTCGCCGACTCATGGCTCGTCTCTCCGGCTCTGACGACGAAAAGCACACCGTCACACAGGTCGGCCAGATTGTTGGCATCGTGAACGGGCAAAGACGGCGGGGAGTCCAGAATCACCCATTCAAACACCGGCGTCACGCGATCGAGGAGTTTCTTCATTCGCTCGCTCAGCAGCAATTCACTCGGGTTGGCAACTTTGTTCCCGCACGGAATGAAGCAAAGATTGCTCTCGAGATTGTTTTGGATGACGCCGTATTCGTCCGTTTCCCCTCGCAAATAATCTGAAAGCCCGGGTGTGCTCGGCGCCCCCAGAGCCGTGTGCAGGCGAGGCGCGCGAAGATCCGCATCGATCAGCAACACTCGTCCATCAATCTGCTGGACAATGGACCGCGCGAGATTGGCCGCCACGAAGGTCTTTCCTTCGGCTGGAAGGCTGCTGGTCACGAGTATCCGTCGCAGGGGTCTCGTGCCGGCTATCTGATAGAGGCGCGAGCGCAGGGTCCGAAATCGCTCCGCCCCGACCTTCCCGTCGTCCTCGGACCGGGAGAGATTGAAAGCAGGATCGGGCATCCACTGTGGATGGGCGCAGCGCTTAACGAAATCTTCGAAGCGAAGGGCGGGGCTTCCCTCAGTTGCGGGAATGTCCCGGAGTGTCTCCTCGGTCACCCGCTTCGGGGGGACAACGGTCGCACGAATGTCTGCGACAACGACCGTGGATTCGGTGCGTTCTCCGGTCGACAATGTCGCCGCTCTTTCCTGCTCCGCTTTCTTGAGCGCTTCATGAATCCGACTCATTGTTTCCTCTTAAATACTCGTACCCTCTCGGGGGCAATCAGTTTCTCGCGCCGATTGTCCGAAAGGGGGTTTCGCTCCGTCCCGCGCCGTCGTTCCCGCTCTGCGCCATCTCCAAGACAGGAACTGCTACAAGGACCGGTAACTTCAAACAGACTTCCACGTCTTTTTCCGTGTGCATTGCTTTGTCGATAAATGCGATCAAGTACATCATTCCAAAGGCCAGCGCGAACCCTGCACCCAATCCTCCGCCGACGAAGTACGTTTTTTTCGGAAAAGAGGCTTCATTGGGCAGGCTCGGAGGGTCGAGCACGCGAAATTGCTCGCTTTCCTGCTGGTGTTCCAGGTCCGTGGCCATTGCGGATTGCTCGCGTTTTTTCAGTAACTCATTGTAAAAGTCTAGTGCTGTCTGGTGATTGCGCGTTATTTCCTTGAACTGTTGCTCCACGACCGGACTAGCCTGCAGACGTCCCTGCAGCTGACGAATCTGATCCTGGATCTGGTTCTGTCGCTTGCTTAGATCAGTAATGTTCAACTCATCTTGACGGAGTTTCGCCCGGAGCTGCTGCATCTGAAGAGACTCGGCTGCGGAAGCGTGAGCGCCACGTTCCTCCCCAGTTGTCTTTGGCGCCGCTCCCATGCGCTTCTTTAGCTCCTCGATTTGATTCTCAAGCTTGACGACGTCCGGATGTTCTGGAGTATAACGCGCGCGCAAACTTGCCAATTGGTCTTGCAAAGAATCGAGTTGTTTTTCGGCGGTCTCAGGATTCTGTCCAGTCTGCGAAATCATCATCGAATTGGCTTCCTGCTGACTGAGCAGTGACTCATTGAAAGCCTTGTCCTGTTGCGCGCGGCTCAGTGCTTGGACATTCGCCTCAAGTTGCGCATTCATCCCCGTCAAAAGGTTGAGGTTGGTTTGCTCCTCCTCGGGAAGCGATCCGAGGTATTGCCGCTTAAACTGTGCCAACTTGCCATCCTGTTCGTCGAGTTTCGCCTTGGCCTCTTCAAGCTGCCCGCTCAGAAAGGAAGTCGTCTGTGCCGCCTGCTGTTCCCGCTCGCGCGTGTTTTGTTCCATGAACATTGACGTGATTTCCGTGCAGATTTGCTGAGCGATCTGCGGGTTGTCGAAGTTCACGTTGACATAGAAACCCGGCAGGCTGTGATTCTGCGTTCCGGGCATCGATTCCATCGGCTTCACCGTCACAGAATTCCTCAACCGCTCAACCAATTCTTCAATATGTAGGCGTTCGCGATCTTTCGCGTACAGCCCGAACTTTTCGATGACCGGCTGCAGGCGTGTCCTGCTCAAGATTTGCTCTTGCATTGACGCCAACCGATGATTTAAATCTTCAGTGACCACCGGCTTCACGAACTCAGTGGGCACGGTCGGTTGATCGACAAGCACCAGAGTCTGCGATGTATAACGCTTGGGTAGAACCATGGCCGCGAGCAAGCCCAGAGCTCCACAGCCGATGACTGCCACCGGCAGGATCCACCAGTAATTCCGCAGGATGCGCTTTGCCTCGGAGACCGTAATTTCGCCGTTATTAATCATGTCTATTTCGTATTCGACCCTTGATGCGAGTTCAACACTAACTGAACCTCTTCCGCATCCGTCTGCACGCGGAGGGACACCTTATCGCCACGGCTGCAATGGAGCACGCCTTCTTCCAGTGCCCACGCCCCTGAACATGATCCGTGCATAAGTGCTTATTTTTCTGACCAATAGAGCGGATTTGCCGGGTCTACTTGGCCTCCTTCTTGAGACTAGACTATCAAAGAACCGAAGATCGGTGGAAGTATTGTATCCACATTGTCCCAAGAGTTCGCCAATGGGATACCCCAAGCCAAATCTAACGGATTCTCAAAGCTGAGATCATGCGTCTCAAGCTTGCTTTACAGGCTTTTATCTTGCTCATTATAAATGACTTAATGTTTTATGCGCATAAAGCGCTCCTTGCGGGGATTGAGGGTACAAAATTGCACCTGATCGGAGTCAT
Organism: Candidatus Acidiferrum sp.; assembly: GCA_041478205.1. Lineage (GTDB taxonomy): Bacteria > Acidobacteriota > Terriglobia > Acidiferrales > UBA7541 > Acidiferrum. The sequence goes on along the minus strand of JBGOVR010000004.1, from coordinate 4,587 downwards.
CGGTGCCCCTCTGGCGTTAGCCAAGGTCGGGACCCCTTGAGGTTTATGAGACATAAGATCAACCCACTTTTCATCCTCGGGCTATGCTTCCTGCTCTTCGTTCTGGCCGGCGCTTGCTCCCGCGACCCCATTGCTCGGAAACAGGGTTTCTACCAGCAAGGGCTCCGCGACTTTGGCAGGGAGAAGTATCCTGAGGCCATAATCTCCTTCAGCCGGGCTCTGCAGATCGATCCTCGCTTTGCTGAAGCCTACTTCCGGCTGGCTCAGTGTCATGAACGGCAGGGGAACTGGGCTGCTGCCTTCCAAGAACTTCAGCGAACCGTCGAACTCCAGCCGGAGAACTGGCCTGCCCAAGTTGACCTTGGGCAACTAGTGCTCGCTGGCGGCAAGAGTCAGGATGCCAAGGACCGCGCCATGGTGATCCTGCGCAGCGATCCTCAAAACGTCGATGCGCAGATCCTGCTTTCCAATGCCGACGCCCTCTTGGGCAATCTGAAAGACGCATTGCAGGAAGCTAAAGTGGCCGCGGAACAAGCGCCGGATCAGGCCAAGGTGCATATCAATCTCGCGGTGATCGCGCAAAGAATCGGTGCTGACGATGACGCCGAAACATATCTGCAAAAGGCCCGATCCCTCGATCCGTCCTCCATCACCCCTCTGATAACCCTCGGCAATCTCTACCAAAGACGCAAGCGCTGGACCGATGCGGCAACTCAATTTCAAGCAGCGATCGACTTGGCACCGAAGAACTCACTGCCCCGAACTGCTTTGGCAGGTCTCTATCTGAATCAGGGTCAGGACTCCGCAGCCGAACAGGTCCTCGCCGATGCCAAACGAGAAGTGCCGGATGATCCGGCCGTGTATAGGTTGCTCGGCGACTACTATGTCACTCGGGGTGATTCCGCCAAGGCGCTTCTAGAATTTGGTGTACTTTCCGCCCGGCACCAGGGTGATCTGCAAGTCCGTAAGACGTATATCCAGCTGCTAATCCTGAATCATCGGATCAACGAAGCCGCGCAATTGAATGACGATATGTTGAAGGGCGGGCCGCAAGACGCGGAGTGCCTCGTTCTCCGCGCACAGATTCAGATTCAGCAAGATCGCTTCGACGACAGCATTGTCACTCTGCGGCAAGCCTTGAAATTCGACCCGGCTAACGCTATGGGGCACTACCAGCTTGGTGTTGCTTTCCAAAAGAAAGGGGATGTACAGCAAGCGGAAGGTGAATGGCACACCGCCGTGCGCCTCCAGCCAAACCTTGAAGGGGCGTGGTCAGCACTTGGCGCGCGCGCTGTACGGCGGGGCGATTGGAGATCGCTGGAACCCATAGCCAGCCACCTCCAGAAAATTGCTCCTGGTTCTCCAGAAGGCTATCTCCTCGACGCGACGGCAAAGTTCAACCAGGGAGACGCCGCTGCCGCGGAGGAAGATTTGAAGCATCTTCTCAAGCTGACTCCACAAACCGCATTGGGTTATGTGAAGCTTGGCCAGCTTAGGACCGAGCAGAAGCGTTGGGCTGAAGCCGAGGATGCATATCGTCAGGGCCTGTTGCGAGAACCCAGTTCTCTCGCCGCCATCCAGGGGCTTGTGGCTCTCGATTTCCGCCGCAACCGGGCCGCGGATGCCGTTCGGCTCGTCCAGGCCCGCCTCGAACGTACCCCGGAAAATGCTGGCCTCTATTTTCTGCTCGGTCAGGCGCAGGTCAGGAATGGGCAGTCGGCCGAGGCCGAGCATTCGCTAACGCGAGCCGTCTACCTCGACAAAAAGAATGTAGATGCTTTGATCCTACTAGGACAATTGCAAGCTTCTCGCGGAAGTAACGACCAGGCCATTGTCAGCTATCAGAGTGCGATCGAACTTGCTCCCAATAACGTTGAATTGTACGTAGCCCTTGGCAGCTTGTACGAATTGCAGGGTAACTGGCAACAAGCTCAAACTCTGCATCAGAAAGCTCTTTCCATCCAACCCGAGTACGCCCCTGCCGCGAACAACTTGGCGTATCTGATGCTCGAGCATGGTGGAAACGTCAACGTGGCACTGACGTTGGCACAAACCGCGCGGCGGGGTCTTCCAGCATTGCCAAATTCCGCCGACACGTTGGGCTGGGCGTACTATCATGGCGGATCGTTTTCCGCCGCCGCACCCCTGCTGGAAGAGGCTGTCAAGAAACAGCCGTCCAATTCGGCCTACCACTACCATCTCGGGTTGACCTACCAAAAGCTCAACGAGTCCGCGCGGGCACACGCGGAACTCGAAAAGGCCATTAGCATAGACCCAAAATCACCGATTGCGGAACAGGCGCGTCAGGCCGTTGACCGGTCGTCTGGATCGTAGCTCTCCGAGACCCATCTAGTTCGAATTGACTTAGGGCTGAAAGAAGGGAAAGCGTTCTCGCGGTGTTGCTCAGGGACGTGTAAACCGGCTTCGCTACGCCGGTCTCTTCGGTATTACGGAATAGTGGCAGAAGCTTGGTTCGAATCAGCGCTTTCATTGCCGTTCGAGTCCACCGCCGTAGTCACATAGAAATACGTGGTCGCGGCCTGCACGGCCGCGTCGGTATAAGTCAGACCGTTAACCAACGAAGAACTCACCTTGGTAAATCCGCTGTTGCTTATCGTGCTGCGATACACGTTGTATCCAGCGACCGACGAGGCGCTGGCGTTCCATGTCAGCAGCACCGAGTGCACCTGCGCGGAGGCCGTAAAGTTCACTCCCGTTACGTTCGCTGCGTTGACCGTAACGCTCTGGTTTGCGGGGCTGAAGGTAAAGCCTGAATTGCTAGGTGTAACGCTATAACTCCCGTTGGCCAATCCCGTGAAGCTGTAAGAACCTGAGCTGTTCGTCGTCGTCGTGGCGGCTGCCGTCCCGCTCAGTGTCACCGTCGCACCACTCCCGCCTGCGGTCGGGCTAATCGTCCCTGAAATGCTGAAGGTCTGAGAAACCTGAGTTGCCGTAAAGCTCAGCCCGGTGATATTGGCTCCGTTGACCGTGGCGGGCTGCACGGTTGGACTAAACGTGAAACCCGTGTGGCTGGGAGTCACTGCGTAGGTGCCGTTGGCCAGCCCCGTGAAGCTGTAGGAGCCTGAACTGCTGGCCGTCGTCGTGGCGCCGGCGGTTCCGCTTAGTGTTACCGTCGCACCACTCCCTCCAGCCGTCGGGCTGATCGTCCCAGAAATCCCATACGTTAGCGTGGTGGGTGGCGGGGTGGTTGTGTGGCTATTCTGTGGGTTTACGGTGCCAGCGCAGCCGCAAAGGAGTGGCGCCAGCACGAGCGTCCCCCCTAGGAGGAACGCGCGTCGCACACAAAATGCCACGCTACGGGAGTGCGTTGGCAACCCTACTCGTTTCCCAACCCGTGTGGCGTCTATCGTCAAGGCCTCTCCAGACTTCGCCTACACACAGGGTACAATTAGAGAGTGTCGAGATGAAGTCCAAATTAGGTACAGGTATTGCCCCTGTACGCCCGGCCCGCTAAAGTGCTAGTTCCTCTTAAGGCAAGGTAACGGACACTTCGTTGGAATCCGTGCTTTCGTTGTTGCTGGAGTCCACTGCTGTAGTCATATAGAAGTACGTCGTCGCGGCCTGCACGGCCGCGTCGGTATAGGTCAGACCGTTAACCAACGAAGAGTTCATCTTTGCAAACCCGCTGTTGCTCACCGTGCTGCGATACACGTTGTATCCAGCGACCGACGACGTGCTGGCGTTCCATGTCAGCAGCACCGAGTGCGTCTGCACGGAGCCAGTAAAGTTCACTCCCGTTACGTTCGCTGCGTTGACCGTAACGCTCTGGTTTGCGGGGCTGAAGGTAAAGCCTGAATTGCTAGGTGTAACGCTATAACTCCCGTTGGCCAATCCCGTGAAGCTGTAAGAGCCTGAGCTGTTCGTCGTCGTCGTGGCGGCTGCCGTCCCGCTCAGTGTCACCGTCGCACCACTCCCACCTGCGGTCGGGCTAATCGTCCCTGAAATGCTGAAGGTCTGGGGAACCTGAGTTGCCGTAAAGTTCAGCCCGGTGATATTGGCCCCGTTGACCGTTGCGGGCTGGACGGTTGGACTAAACGTGAAACCCGTGTGGCTGGGGGTCACTGCGTAGGTGCCGTTGGCCAGTCCCGTGAAGGTGTAGGAGCCTGAGCTGCTGGCTGTCGTCGTGGCGCTAGCTGCTCCGCTCAGCGCGACGGTTGCTCCGGCGCCGCCAGTCGTCGGGCTGATCGTCCCGGAGATTCCAAACGTCGGTGCCACGTTGCTAACCGTCACCGTCACGATTGTGCTGGTGGTGCTATTCCCGGCGGCGTCCTTGGCAATGGCATCCAGTTTGTGAGTTCCGTTGCTTGCCTTCGTGGTGTCCCAGGTAAATGCATACGGCGAAGCGGTGTCCAGGGTTCCGACGTTGGCTCCATCCAGCTGGAACTGCACGCTGGCTACCCCGACGTTGTCCGCGGCATTCGCGGTCACATTCACGGAGCCTGAAACGGTTGCGGCATTTGCTGGCGCGGTCAGCGACACCGTCGGTGGCGTCGTGTCCGGCGTGGTATTGCTGACCGTCACCGTCACCACCGTGCTGGTGGTGCTATTCCCGGCGGCGTCCTTGGC
>JBGOVR010000187.1:0-8038 GCA_041478205.1 Candidatus Acidiferrum sp. | reverse complement strand
CTGGAAATCACCGGGCCGCTGTTCATGTCGTATCCGGTCGTTTCGAACGTGCAGTACCGGCTGAGCGAGGTGGATGGAGGAACGCTGATCAAATTCCACCACAGCGCGTTGGGACTGATTCAGGACGAACATCGAGCGGGAGTAGGGAAGGGTTGGACGCACATCAACGAGGGCATTCGCAAGCGGGCCGAGGCGCGGCGTACAAACTGAGCGCGCGACCGTTGCGGGAGGATGACGTATGTGCCCAGCGTGCATGGCGAATGCGGCGATGATGGTGGCTGGAGTGATGTCCACAGGCGGGCTGACGGCGCTCGCCGCAAAACTGCTTCATTCGAAACGTAGCGCAGAGAGAATTTCGTCCGAAGAACCAAAACGAAAGGAGCAGTAATCATGGCTACGGCGATGAGCAAGCAGGATAGTCCGAAAGTCGTGTCGCAAGCGGAATGGCTTGCCGCACGAAAGGAACTGTTGAGCAAGGAGAAGGAGTTCACGCGGCTGCGCGACGAACTGAGCCGCCAGCGCCGCGAACTGCCTTGGGAGAAAATAGAGAAAGCCTACGTCTTCGATGGGCCGAAAGGCCAAGAGACGCTGGCCGATCTCTTCGGCGGCAGGAGCCAGTTGATTGTGTATCACTTCATGCTCGGTCCCGGATGGAAGGAAGGCTGCCCGAGCTGCTCGTTCATTTCGGACCATATCGACGCCAGCGTGGTGCACCTCGCGGCACGCGACGTGAGGCTGCTGGTGGTTTCGCGAGCGCCGCTGGCGCAGATCGAGGCCTTCAAGAAGCGCATGGGCTGGCGGTTCCATTGGGTGTCGTCGTTCGGCAGCGACTTCAACTACGACTACCAGGTTTCCATGACCAAGGAGGAGCTGGCGAATGGCCAGGTCTACTACAACTACGCAATGCAGCAATTTCCCAGCGAGGAAAGACCCGGCACCAGCGTGTTCTATAAAGATGCGGCCGGCAACATCTTTCATACCTATTCGAGCTACGCTCGCGGGCTGGACATACTCATCGGCGCGTACAACTGGCTGGATCTCGTGCCAAAGGGACGCGACGAAGAGGGATTGAAGCATGGGATGGCGTGGGTGCGCCACCACGACAAGTACATCGACGGGCAAATCGTCGACCCGACGCAAACGTACACACAACCCGAACGCTCCGACGCCAAGTGAGGTTCCTCGGAGGAGTATTCCTGAACGCTCAGCGTTGCTGCGAAGTCGAATTGAGCGGCTCAGGCCCCGAGACTCGATAAACCGGCCAACGGGGCGTGTCGATTCGAGATGCCCGACTATGGGCCGCCGACGCCGGCGGCCCAAAACTCCCCGCTGACCCACTACCACTTCGCGCTGCCCCTTGCCCATTGGCCGCATTCCGTCTATCGTTTCTCGGCGCAGACCCATGACGCCCATCGACCGCAAGAAACTCCTTCAACTCCACGAGCGAGAAAACAACCGCTTCATCTCCGGCCATCCTCGCTCCGCCGAACTCTATCGCCGCGCGCAAAACTCTCTCCTCGGCGGCGTGCCTATGAACTGGATGAAAAAATGGGCTGGTCCATTCCCGATCTTCGTGAAATCCGCCCACGGCGCGCATTTCACGGACGTCGATGGCCGCGACTACGTCGATCTCTGCCTCGGCGATACCGGCGCTATGACCGGCCACTCCCCAGAAATCGTCGCCGAAGCCGTTTCTCGCCGCGTGCGTGAAGGCATCACTCTCATGCTTCCCACCGAAGACTCTGTCTGGGTCGGCGAAGAACTCAAGCGCCGCTTCGGCCTGCCTTTCTGGCAATTCACTCTGACCGCTACCGATGCGAATCGCTTCGCGATTCGCATTGCACGAGAAATCACCCAGCGTCCCAAAATCCTCGTCTTCCACTATTGCTACCACGGCACCGTTGACGAATCTTTCGCCACGCTCCACGAAGGAACCGTCGGTCCGCGCCGCGGCAACATCGGCCCGCCGGTCAATCCCGCCGAAACCACGCGCGTCGTCGAATTCAACGATCTCGCCGCGCTCGAAGAAGCTCTGAAGCATCACGACGTAGCCTGCGTCCTCGCCGAGCCCGCCATGACCAACGTCGGCATCATCCTCCCCGATGAAGGCTATTGGACCGCTGCCCGCGAACTCACTCGCCGCTATGGCGCGCTGCTGATCGCCGACGAAACGCACACCATCTGTGCCGGCCCCGGCGGCTGCACTCGCGAATGGCATCTCGATCCCGACATGCTCGTTTTCGGCAAACCCATCGGCAGCGGCATTCCCGGCGCGACCTACGGTTGCCCCGAGGAAGTTGCCCAGCGCATCTCCGCGCGCATCCATCTCGAAGACTGCGACGTCGGCGGCATCGGCGGCACGCTCGCGGGCAACGCGCTCTCTCTAGCCGCGATGCGCGCCACGCTCGAACACGTCCTGACGCCCGCCGCATTCGACCACATGATTCCACTCGCCCAGCGCTTCGCGGACGGCGTCGCCGCCGAGATCCGCGCCGCCGGCCTCCCTTGGACCGTCACCCGTCTCGGGTGCCGCGCGGAGTACACTTTCTCCCAGCGCCCGCCGCGCAACGGCGCCGAATCCGCCGCTGCCGCCGACTTCGAGCTCGAGCGCTTCCTCCACCTCCACGCCCTCAACCGCGGCGTCCTGCTCACGCCTTTCCACAACATGGCGCTGATGTGCCCAGCCACTACCGAAGCCGACGTCGACCTCCACACCAAGATCTTCGCCGAAGCCGTTCGCGAACTCACGGCCTAAGCGGGACCGGCATCCCCGCGTGTCTCTTGTCTTGTAACGGCGGCTTCACGCCGCCATTCTCGCTGGCATCCTGGCCGGCATCGTTGCCCGTTCTGCCCGCTTCTTATTGCACCAAAACAATTGTATTCTGACGTTCGCTATGGCTATCCGCCGCAGGACCGGTTTGATCGTCGTTGGAATCGCCGCGATACTCTTGGGCTCGTTGATTCTCGCCGTACCCGCGCTCGTCAACGTGGATCGCTACCGGCCTGAGGTCATCTCCTATCTCCACGAGAAATTGGGAAAGCAAGTCGAAATTGGGCGCCTATCGCTCACGTTATTTCCCGTGTCGATTCACGTCGACGATTTCGGCGTGAAGAATCCCCCGATCTTTCCGCCCGGCTATATCGTCAAGATCGCGCACGCGGACGCCGCACTTGATGTTGGAGCGCTGCTGCACCGCCGAGTGGTTATCAAGTCGATCGTGCTCGACAATCCCGTCCTCCATCTCACTTCCGATCCCGATGGCCCCTGGAACTTCGAAAATCCTCAAGCCACGGCTTCGCAGGCCACTTTTCCTCTCGGAGTGATTTCGAAAATGGCAATCAAGCGCGGGGAACTGGTAGCGTCGAATCTTCTGCCCTCCGATAAGCAGGGTCCGGTTTTTTTCGAGGCCCACGACATTTTCTGCGAACTGGAAGACGTGAACCTGATGGGCATCATCAGTCCTTCTTCGTCGTCGGTGGATGGCCAAGGCAGCCTCAAGGCCGGCCGTCTGAGCTTTGGCACGGTGGAAGCGAAAAATCTGAATTCCAGATTCCAGCTGGCGAGTAGGCAGGCGTTTTTCACGGACGTCAAAGCGGAAGTCTATGGTGGCAGCACCGCAGGCGCGCTCTCTTTTGATCTGTCGGGAAAGAACGCCGCCTTCAAAACCAACGTACGCTTCAGCGGAATTAGCATGACTCATCTTCTTGCGCCGTTCCAAAACGGCCGGGGAAAGATGACCGGAAAAATGGAAGGAGACCTGACGCTTGCGGGACAAATCGAGCACACGCCCCGCCCGCTGGCGGGAATACACGGAACTGGGCACGTGACCGTGCGCGACGGCGAAGTGCCCAGTCTCCAGCTCAACGCCAATCTGATGAAGCTGGTGCGCTTCAACGATCTCGGGCCGGCGAAAGAAAATCCCGCCTCATTCAATATGATTTCCACGGACCTGGAGCTCGCCCATCTGCGCATCACCAGCAAAAAAATCGACATCGACGGCTACGGCGTTGATATCGATGGCGCCGGCAACGTCAACGTGGACGGCTCCGGCGAACTGGACTATCAGGGTGTAGCGCAAATTACCACCCCGCAGGGCTTCTTCACCAGGACCTTCGCCCGCTTTGCCGGAGCTATTGTAAAAGACGGCAAGCTGTCCTTTCCCTTCCACATCGGTGGCACGATTGCCAGTCCGTTGTTCTCCAAAGTCGAGCGCGTAGACTCTCGATAAGGAAAGCCGGCGTCGGTCTCGACACCTACATCTTCGGTGGAGCTGCCGAGCGTCCTCAAGGGACTAGAGAGTTTGTGTGGCAACTCCTGTTTTCGTCAGGGCGCGGCTTTTTAGTTGTGGCGTAAGTGTTCGCGTTCCAATCCGGCTTCACAGTTGCAAGAAACTCTCGAGGTACAGCTATTCCTGGGAACGCCAATCTCCCGATTGGCTCTTCGTTCCGTAGAGCTCTAGAGGCCCTAGTCCCCGCTTGAAACCGGGGGTAGACCATCGCTATGGACACTCGTCTGCGGCCTGACCTGGAAGCAATGATCAAGCAAAACGTTCAGTGCGGGCCTTGTCAAACGGTGGATGAGTTAGTCGGGCACGCGATTTCTCGGCTGCCAAGCACGCCCCTTAACTTTTTCCATCAGACAGCAGGCTGAACCAGGACACCAGAGGACCCGCTATGAAGTGTTTGTAGCGCGGAGTTGCTCAGAAACTCTCAGCTGGAGACGGGTGGCTTTGCGGGCGGTACTTCTCTGACGAAGCGCGTGGGGATCTGTTGAATGTCCGCGCGAGTCGGTTTTTTCTTTTTGGGCTTCTTCACTTCACGTCTTCGTGCGTCTTTGTTTCCCATGCCAAATAGCTTGCCACAGGTCGCTCACCATAGCTAGAGGCCATCGATTGCCGGACCGATCCCATACCGAAAGGGAAGTTGCGTGGGGTCCTGCCGCGCGCTTGAGAGGGGAAAGAATAGAGACTTAACACAGAGGGCACGAAGGGGAGCACCGAGGGCACAAAGACGCGGATCAATCATTTGTGGTGAAGAGGCAGAACGTACAGGCGATAGTCTTGGCCGGTTTGGAACCAGTCTTTGTAGGTCTTGCTGAAGCGGGCGCCGAATTTTTTGTTGAGGGCTTGGCTGGCGCCCGGGCGGGCGTGGCCGTAGATTCTTTTGAAGTCGCGGGAAACGCGGCCGATAAAGGCGGCCTTGAGGATGGCGCCGTAGCCCTTGCGCTGGTATTTGCCGAGAATGGTGGTCGAATAGCAGTAAAGGGAACGAGGGTCCCTGGGGCATCCGGGCATTTCGTCTTTACCGTCGAGGGGCATGCCGTAGGCCTCTCCGACGAGCCTGCCGTTTTCGAGCATCCAGATGGCGATGGCGCGCTTTAAGAGATCACGCTTGTCGCGCAGAGTGAGGCGGAGGTTCTTGTGATGCTCGCGTTCAAAGGCCATGGTGCGAGAGATGGGATACTTGAATTTGAAAGTTATGGACATAGATGTGGGTCCTTTGTGCAAGCTGCGGCGGAGAATTATCCAGTGTCTGCCCTTGGCACCGCAAGAGCATGCAAAGGAGAATCAGGGAAGCATTGAAGCACAGGAAAGAAATGGTGCGTAAGACCGAAGCCAGGGCACCGGCTGCAGAATCAAAGTCAAAATCCCCACCCTTGCAAAACCCGCAAGGATGGGGCGCCCACCGCGACGAAGGGAAGGCCGGGCTGAAGCCCAGCGCCTACAAATGCCTCGGGGTGAGCCTTGTCGCCTTAGCGAGGGGAGAAGTAGAATGGGTCGTTTGCGAAGCGACGAGGAGACTTGCCATGGCGACTGCTGAGACGAAAATTCAGGTTTCTGAATTCACGAACGAGCCGTTCATTGATTTTTCTAAGGCGGAGAACCGCTCGGCGATGGAAGCGGCGCTGAAGAAGGTGGCGGGAGAGTTTGGCAAGGAATACCCGATGTACATTGGGGGGCAGAAGGTGGTGACCACGGCGAAGCTGACGTCGGTGAATCCGTCGCATCCTTCGCAGGCGATTGCGGTGTTTCAGTCGGCGACGGCGGACATGGCCAATCAAGCCATTGAAGCGGCGAGCAAAGCGTTTGAGTCTTGGAAGCGAGTGCCGGCGGCGGAGCGGGCGGAGTGCTTGTTCCGTTTGGCGAAGCTTTTGCGCGAGCGGAAGTTCGAGATGAATGCGCTGATCTGCTACGAGGCGGGGAAGACTTGGCCGGAGGCGGATGGGGACACGCAGGAGACGATTGATTTTTGCGAGTTTTATGGGCGGGAGATGCTGCGGCTGGGTGGTCCGCAGAAGCTGACGCCGATGAAGGGGGAGAAAAATTATCTCGTTTACATACCGCTGGGGGTGGGGGTGGTGATTCCGCCGTGGAATTTTCCGTGTGCGATCTTGGCGGGGCTGACGATGGCGTCGCTGGTGACGGGGAACACCGTGGTGGTGAAGCCGGCGGGGGATACGCCGACGGTGGCGGCGAAATTCGTGGAGTTGGCGTACGAGGCGGGGATTCCGAAAGAGGCGCTGAGCTTTATCACCGGGCCAGGGAAGGTGGTGGGCGATGCGCTGGTGCGGCATCCGAAGACGCGGTACATCGCGTTTACGGGATCGAAGGAAGTGGGGTTGGGAATCAGCGAGATCGCGGGGAAGGCCGCGTCGGGGCAGAAGTGGATCAAGCGCACGGTGCTGGAAATGGGCGGGAAAGACTCGATCATCGTGGATGAAGAGGCGGACGTGGATTCCGCAGTGGAAGGCGTGGTGCAGTCGGCGTTTGGGTTCCAGGGACAGAAGTGCTCGGCGTGCTCGCGGGCGATCGTGTCGCAGAAGGTGTATGACACGTTTGTGGAGAAGTTGGTGGAGCGGACAAAGAAAATTACGGTGGGGCCGAGCGAGGATCCTGGGAATTACATGGGGCCGGTGGTGAGCAAGTCCGCGATGACCACGATTTTGGGCTACATCGACGTGGGAAAGAAGGAAGGGAAGTTGCTGGTGGGCGGCGACCGCGCGCCGGGGGATGGTTATTTTGTGCAGCCGACGGTGATTGCGGATGTCGATCCGCAGGCGCGGATTTCGCAGGAAGAAATTTTTGGGCCGGTGCTGGCGGTGATCAAGGCGCGGGATTTCGATCATGCGCTGGAGATTGCGAATAATACGGAGTTTGGGTTGACGGGCGGAGTATATTCTCGCAACGCCGAAAAGCTGGAGAAGGCGCAGGAAACTTTTCACGTGGGGAATCTTTATTTGAACCGCAAGTGCACCGGCGCTATGGTCGGCGCCCATCCCTTTGGCGGATTTAATATGTCCGGCACGGATTCCAAGTCCGGTGGGAAGGATTATTTGCTGCTGTTTTTGCAGGCGAAGAGCATCGCCGAGAAAGTGGCGAGCTAGGCGAGCCGCGTCGAATCGCATCGCTTTGGCGCGCGCCTCAATCTAGCCAGGGTCCCTCCACTCCGCGGCCGGCGCTCCGAAATCGAGCGCAGGAAAAAGCCGGCCGCTCCGGTCGGGATGACAGAAAAAATCAGGGAACAATGGAGAGCCCCACGCTTGCGTGGGGCTGTTTTTTTAGGCGGCGCGGTCAGGGCGCTTGGAAACCCACTTCAAGACGCGGAAGACGGGATAGCTGAGGACGAGGATGGCGGCGGCGAGTGGGGCGTTTTCGCGATCGGTGGCGATGGAGCCGACGAGAAAGAGCACGGAGGCGAGCAGCGCGATGCTGGTGGTCCACGGATAGCCCCAGGCGCGATAGGGGCGGGGCATCTGCGGTTCTTTTTTGCGGAGGACGAAGAGCGAGGCGTAGGAGAGCGTGTAGTTGGCGACGAAGAAGAAGGAAAGCATGGCGATGACGCGCTCGAACGTGCCGAGGACGAACAGGACGCCGACGATGGTGCTGAGGAGCAGGGCGAGCGCGGGCGTGCCGCCGGCGTTTACTTTTGCGGCTTGGCGGAAAAAGAGGCCGTCGCAGCTCATGGCATAGAGAGTGCGAGTGCAGAAAAGTTGATTGGCGTTGATGCAGCTCAGCATGGAAATGACCATGATCGAGCG
>JBGOVR010000035.1:0-32613 GCA_041478205.1 Candidatus Acidiferrum sp. | reverse complement strand
TGGTCGTGTTTGCTGTTGGTGGTGTGGGGCGGGGTGTGCACGTCGAGAACGCGGATGTTGCTGTCTTCGTACAGGACAATATGATTTTGGGGATCGGCGGCGACGGCATCCAAAGAGTCTGGCCACGGCCAGCAACCGGACGATGACTTGTCTTGCGCCTGGGCGCCCGCGGCTGCGCAAAGCGATAGCAATCCGACGACGACGGATAACCTGCGGAACCGCATTCTTTTCCTCCTGCTAATGCCACTCGCCGGATGAATCTTAACGCTGATCTTCGCGGCACAACCCTACGCCAGAGGCGCTGCAGCGTCAATCTCAGGCCGTTCGTGGCATCCAGAGGGAAAAAACAAAGAGGAGGGAAGTGCACGCTCATGAATGAGTGCAGGGTACGGCACAAGGAGATCCAAGGTTGTTGTTATCTTGGCGTTGCACCCCGATGCTGGAGCTACAGCGGTACGACGACAGGACCGGTGGAGTTCGCCTGTGGGAAGCAGACTTGGGAACAGGATCAGGGGTATTGCTGTTTGTGCATCCTTCGCATGCACAGGCTCGCTCTTGTCCTGGGCACAAGACGCACCTTTGGGAGTGGTGCAGCACGCCGACCGGGCGCACCTGGGGCCGGGTGTTGTGAACGAGGGAGCCACCATTTACGCGGGCGAGACGCTGAGCACGGATTCCGGCGGCGCGCTCGAACTGCGGGTGGCAAGCTCGCGCTATGCACTTCTTGAGAATAGCCAAGCGTCTTTCTATCCTGGGGCCAAGGGCTCGGTTGTGGAACTCAGCGGCGGGTCGCTGACATTCAAGAGAGATGCCGGCGGAGCAGATATCGAAGTTGTGGCTTCGGACGTGAGGATCGTGCCTGAGGGAGACGGCGCCGTGATGGGGCAAGTTACAATCGTCTCGCCGTGCAAGGTCAGGATCACGAGCTTGTTGGGCCAATTGGACGTGGTTTCCGGGAAAGAGAAGCGGACCATCAAGGAGAAGGAAACGTATTCGGTGATACCCGAAGTATCCGTACTTGACGTGCAAGCTCGCGTTTCTCCCGACGATGCCGAGTATCATCGGTCGCATTCGCACAAGGCTTGTGCGGCGGGCTACATTCCGCGCGGAGGCGCGCCCGGTGCCGCAGGAACGAGCCGTTTTCTGCTGATTGCAGGGGCGGTTGCGGGAGTCGCGACGGGAGTGGGTATCTTTGTGGCTCTGGAAAGTCCCGACAAGCCCTGACGGAAACTGCAAGCTTTCTCCGCAATATTTCAGCCGATCAAGACATCCTCACCACAGTATTGCCGCAGCAGATTAGGTCACTTCGCTAGTCATGAAAAGCGCCCGCGACGGTCCGCGGTCGCTACAGGTGCACGCGTACGCGGTTTGCGAGGATGGCCGTGCCGAGCGCGAAGAGCGTTCGGCTTACATCTCGCGGAGGGCGACACAGACGGGGCGGGTGGCAGCGCGGATAGCCGGGGGAACACCGCCGACCAGGCCCATGATGAGGGCGAAAATGATGCCGCCAACAAGCAGTCCCGGGGTGATGCGGAAAGCGAAGGCCATGTTCGAGAAGGTTTGCCAGTTCATGGTGGTTGTGGTGAGGCCGTTTAGTGGCAGGACGGCGACGCAGCCGATGGCGCCTCCGACGAAAGAAATGAGGAACGCTTCGATCAGGAACGAGAACACGACCGCGGCAGCGCCGAAGCCCAGGGCGCGCATGGTGGCGATTTCGCGGCCACGCTCGGCAACGGCGGAGTACATGGTATTGAGCGCGCCAAAGATCGCGCCGATGGCCATCACGGAGGCGACGAGGCCGCCGAGAATGGTGATGAGCTGGGTCATGCGGGTGGATTGCTTGCTGTAGTAGTCGATTTCGCGGCTTACATCAACACTGAGGCGAGGGTCAGCGGTGACGGAGTCCTTGAATTGCTGCAAGGCGTCCGGCGAAGTGAGGTGCACGGTCACGGACTGGAAAACGTTGGCCGGGCGCTTGTAAACGCCGTCGAGCACGCGCGCGTCGCACCAGACCTCGGAATCGAAGGCGCTGCCGCGAGCGTCGAAGACGCCGACAACCTGCCAATGACCGCCACCAAAGTTGACGGTGTTTCCGACGGTCAAGCCGGAATACGAGGTGTTGGCGTTTTTGCCGACGATCAGCTCGGAAAGGCCGGGTTGAAACATGCGGCCCTGAACCATCTTGACGTTGTTGCGGATGGTCAGGACGTTCGCGGAAACGCCGCGAACCTGTACGTTGGCGTCGGTGCCGGTGGAGCGCAGCGGGAAGGGCGCGACGACGACGACCTCGGAAGTCACGAGAGGGCCATCGGAGCCGCGAGCCACACCCGGCGCGTCCTGCAGGATTTTGACTTGTTCCAGCGAGACGCCGCTCATCATTTCGGAAGTGGCGCCGGCGCGCATGATGATGGCGTTGTCGTTGGAGCCAGAGGAGACCAGGGTGGCCCGGAATCCCCGCGCGAGCGAAAGCATGGCGACAAAAACGCCCACGGTGCCGGCGATGCCGAGGACCGCGACGATGGCAGAAGTCCAGCGCGCTTTTACACTGCGAAAGTTGTAGACGACAGGAATAGCCATGTTCAGACCCTCCGGAGCGC
Organism: Candidatus Acidiferrum sp.; assembly: GCA_041478205.1. Classification (GTDB taxonomy): domain Bacteria; phylum Acidobacteriota; class Terriglobia; order Acidiferrales; family UBA7541; genus Acidiferrum. The sequence continues at coordinate 30,016 of JBGOVR010000035.1, read as the reverse complement.
ATTCACCACGCGCATGCGCATGGCGCCGATTCCCGGCAGAAGCCCGCTGACGATGCCGACAAGCAGTGCGGTAGCCAGGCCGAGAGAGAGAATCGCAGGGGACAGGATGAGCGTCGGCAGCAAGCCGTTGAGCGCCGCGCCGAGGACGGGGATCGCCAAGGCGGCCAGACCAAGGCCCAAAAGGCCTCCGAAGAGCGCGATGGTGAGAGACTCCGCAAGGACAAAAAAGAGAATGGAGCGATCTTTGAAGCCGATGGCCTTCAGAACGGCGAGCTCACCAATGCGCTCGCGAACGGAGATCGCCATGGTATTGCCGGTGACGAGCAGCAAGGTGAAGAAAACCACGGTGCCGATGGTGAGGATAAGGAATTCGATATTTCCGAACTGCTTGACCCAACTGGCGGCGAAGGCGGATTCGGTTTCGGTTTTGGTTTCAAAAGAAGAGTTGGCGAACATGTCGTCGATGGCCTTGGCGACACGGACGGCATCATCGGGGCTATCAAGTTTCAGAACATACCAGCCGACGTTGCCCTTGAAGCTTTGGGGCATTTTCTCCTCGAGATAGTCCCACTGGAACCAGAACTGGCTCTCGTCTCCGCCGGCGCGTTCACTGTGATAGATGCCATCGAGGATGAATTCCCAGGAGCTACCGCTGCCATACAAGGTGGTCTTGATGGGAATGCGATCGCCGATTTTCCAGCCAAAGCGCTTCGCGGTTTTGGCGCCGGCGATAGCACCCTGGCGGTCCTTGACGAAGTTCTGCCATTGGTCGCCGGGAACAACGAGCTCCGGAAGGACCTGGCGCTGACTTTCCACGTCGATGGCGAATTGCGGAAAGAAGTTTCTCTCGTCTTGATATACGCCACCGAACCAGTTGTTGTGGGTGATGGCTTTCACGCCCGGGATGCGCAAGATTTTGTCGCGATAGGAAAGCGGCAGCGGCTGGATGATGGAGATGCGATTGATGATGACGAGGCGATCGGCACCGGCGATATCGGCGCCGCGGCCAAAGGCGCCTTTTACGACGGCGAGGAAGGCGAAGAGAAAGAGCGCGACGGCGAACGAGCCGATGGTGAGAATCAGGCGAAGCTTCTTGCGGAAGAGATTGGCGAAAATCAATCCACGAAATTTCATGCGGCACCCCCTGCGGCAACGCCCTGAGGCTCGCCGGATTCGACGAGAAGTCCTTTTTCGAGATGGAGCGTGAGATCGGCGCGGCGGGCTACGACAGGATCGTGGGTGACCATCAGCACGGTCTTGCCGAATTCCTTCACCAAACGATGGATCAGATCCATGATTTCATCGGCGCTCTTGCGGTCCAGGTCGCCGGTGGGCTCGTCGCAGAGGAGGAAGGTCGGGTCGGCGACGATGGCGCGGGCAATGGCGACGCGCTGCTCCTGCCCGCCGGAGAGCTGGCGGGGATAGTGGTTCATGCGCTCAGCTAGACCCACGACGCCGAGGGCTGTTTCTACGTGCTTGCGGCGATCGGACTTGGAAAGTTTCGTCAAGAGCAGCGGCAGTTCGACGTTTTGAAATGCCGTCAACACGGGGATGAGGTTGTACATCTGAAAGATGAAGCCCACGTGGCGGGCGCGCCAGTCCGTGAGCTTGCTGCCGGACATGTGGGTGATCTCGTCGCCAGCAACGGTAATGCTGCCGTGGGTGGGGACGTCCAGGCCGCCTAACAAGTTTAGGAGCGTGGTTTTGCCAGAGCCGCTGGGACCCATGAAGGCTACGAAGTCGCCTTTGTCCACGTCGAGGTTCAGCCGTTGCAGAACCTGGATTTCCTCGCCACCGCGCCGATAGGTCTTATCCAGACCGCGGACTTGGATCAGGCTGTTTGTCTTTCCTGTGCCATCCACTCGGATCATTGTCGGGGCTCCTAGTTCTTGACCTTTATTTCTTAACTGCGACGGTTTGGCCATCGTGTAGATCGGGCGGGCCCTTTACAACCACGGTGTCTCCAGCCGCAAGGCCAGCAATGATTTCTGTATCGGTGCCACGGTTGCCCCCCAGGGTGACAGCGCGGCGCTCGAGGTGATCGTCCTTGACGAGGAAGACTATTTTCTTGCCACCGTCATCGCGCACAGCGCTTTGCGCAACGAGAGCAGCGGGCGCGGTTGCACCGTTGTTCTTGGTGCGTTCGGCACCCAAGAAGGTGACCTTGATACCCATATCCGGGAGGATGCGCGGGTCAAGCTTGATAAACGAAACGCGCACTTTGACGGTGGCCTTCTGGCGGTCGGCCGAGGGAATGATGGTGCGCACACGGCTGGGGATTTCCCAGTCAGGATAGGCATCGAGGATGGCCGTGACGGACTGGCCGGCTTGAACGCGGGCGATGTAGGATTCGTTCACGTCGACTTCGATTTCGTTGGAGTTCATGTCCACGATGGTGGCGATGCCGGTGCGCGTGAAACCGCCGCCCGCGGAGATGGGGGAAACCATTTCGCCGACCTGGGCGTCCTTGGAGACGACGATGCCATCGAACGGCGCGCGGATGGTGCAATTGTCCACGGCTTGCTGGGCCTCTTGGATGCGCGCCTGCGAAGCTGCCACCTGGGCCTTCGCGAGATCTATCTTGGCTTGCAAGCTATCCGCCGCGGTACTGGCATTATCGAGTTGTTCTTGGGTCTGCACACCGGCTTTTTGCAACTGTTCCGCACGGCGGAGCGCGATTTGCGCGTTCCTTAGTTGCACCTGGAAGTCCGCAATGCCGGCCTGTGCCGAGTCGCGATCGGCTTTTGCCGCATCCAGCGCCCTTTTTGCGTCGGAATCGTCCAGGGTGTCGAGCAATTGGCCCTCGCGGACATGAGTGCCTTCATCGAAGAAGACGCCGGTGACGCGGCCGGTGATCTTGGCGGCAATGGTGGCGCGGCGGCGCGGCGTGACGTAGCCACTGGCGTTCAGAAGGGCTTCGCGGCCGCCTGCGCCGGTGGGTTTCTGCACGACGGCGACTTCCACGACGGGCTTCTGATTCCAGAAGGCGTAGATGCCCCCGGAAAGGCCAGCGAAGACAACCAGGAGCCCAAAGAAAAGGGCGAGCCGTTTGCCCATGGTGCCGCCCTTGCGCTGGGCTTCGTGTATGCGCAGCGAGCCAAGATCATGCTTGGGCGAATTCAGCGGCGTGGCCATCAACAGGCGTTCCTTCAGTAAGGGGGTCACACTGATTAGTACGCACGGCGGGTACGTGAGATTTCAAAGCTTGCCGCGCGGAGTCAGTTTCTACCGGGTATCTTAGCGTGATTGAGGCGAGTTTGCTAAACGGATCGAATGGCAGCCGAGTTTCAGGCGAAAAGGCGGCGCCGAGCCGCCGCGCTCGATAGAAGGGACTTGACGCGGGCGGGAAATGCCGATTAGATGCAGAGCGTGTATTAAACCGATTTAAGGAGCGACAAATGGCGGGATGGTGGAACGGGAAGAGGGCGCGATTGGCGCGAGCGCTCACGATTGCCAGTTGGATGTGCGCGATGGGAACGACGCTACATGGCCAGACCATCCATGTGGACGCTACGCCGAGCCACGCGATCAACACGATTGTGCCGACCAAGGCGTTGGGGGCGGGGATCGACCGGCTACCCTACGGGGCGGCGGACAAGTTATTCAATGACGCGACGATTCAGCAAGTGTTGTCGGCGGGATGGCAGACGGTGACCTACCGTCAAAACACGGAATTGCATACGGAGGCGTGGCACTGGAATCCGCAGGGGACCTGGAGCGATCCGGCAGGGAAGGGCTATTTCACCGGGAGCGCTGCGCCGGGCGCGGAAATGATCCGGCACTCGTATGGCTATCCGCTGCCCCACCGGGGCGTGACTCGGGACGATGGGACGGACAACGTTGGATACTCACGACTGACGGATGGGGATGCGGAATCGTACTGGAAGAGCAATCCTTATTTGACGGAGGCGTTCACAGGTGAGAGCGATTCGCGGCATCCGCAATGGGTATTTCTGGATTTGACGACGCACGCCGACGTGACGGCGATTCGAATCGCCTGGGGAGAGCCGTATGCGCGCAAGTATACGGTGCAATACTGGACGGGAGAAAATCCGATCAGGAAGCCCACGGCTGGCGTGTGGCAGACTTTTCCGTCCGGTGCGATCGCGAATGCAAAGGGCGGGGAGGCGACGCTGCAATTGTCGCTGATGCCGGTGAACGTGCGATGGGTGCGGATCTTGATGACGGAGTCTTCGAAGACCTGCGACACACACGGAGCGGCGGACAAGAGAAATTGCGTGGGCTACGCGATCCGGGAGCTTTACTTGGGGACGACGACGGCGGATGGGAAATTCCATGACGTCTTGCGGCATACGTCGGATCAGGATCAGACGCCGACATACTGTTCGTCAGTCGATCCATGGCACGCCCCCGAGGATCTGGACGAGCGGGCCGGCGATCAGGTGGGGTTCGATTTTTTCTATACCAGCGGAGTGACGCGGAGTTTGCCGGCCATGATTCCCATCGCGTTGATCTACGGGACACCTGAGGATGCGACGGCGGAGATCGCGTACATCAAGAAGCGCGGCTATCCGATTTCTTACGTGGAGATGGGGGAAGAGGCGGACGGACATTACATGACTCCGGAGGACTACGCGACGCTGTACGTGCAGTTTGCGGCGGCGCTGCACAGGTTGGACCCCGAGCTGAAGCTGGGGGGGCCGATTTTTACGGGCCAGAATACCGACATCGAGACGTGGCCGGATGCGGATGGGAAAACATCGTGGACGCGGAGGTTCATTGACTATCTGAAGTCGCATGGGAAGCTGGGAGAGTTGGCATTTTTTTCGTTCGAGCACTACCCCATGGAACCGGGCGAGATTCCCTGGAGCAGTTTGTATGACGAGGCCAGGCTGGTCACGCAAATCATGAAGGTATGGCGAGAAGACGGTGTGCCGGCGAATGTGCCGCTGTTCATCACGGAGTCGAACATTTCTTCCGCGTCTTCGGAGGCGTATCCCGATATCTACGGAGCACTGTGGCTGGCGGACTACATTGGGGCGTTTTTGAGCGGGGGTGGCGACGCGGTCTATTACTTCCATTATTTGCCGTTGGGATTGAGCCGCGGACACAACGGATCGGTAGGAACATTTGAATTTCTCGCGGCGGACCGGGACCTCAAAATCGGGCAGCCGCTCTCGCAATATTTTGCGAGCCAGCTGATCAATCTGGAGTGGGTGCAGCCGGGCAACGGCACGCATAAGGTGTTTTCGGCTGCGAGCGACGTGGGTGATGGGGTGGGGCATACTCTGGTGACGGCCTATCCCGTGTTGCGGCCGGATGGACAATGGTCGTTGCTGGTGATCAACAAGGATCAGGAGAATGCGCAGACGGTTGGAATCTCGTTTGATGACGAGGAGAAGAGGAATAGCGGGTTTTTCACGGGGCCGGTAAGCGTTACCACGTTTGGGAAGGCGCAATATCAATGGCATGCGAATGTGAAGGGGGGCACGGCGGATCCGGATGGGCCGGCGGTGAAGGCGACGGTGAACGCCGGTGCGGCAACGAAGTTTACCTTGCCGGCAGCGTCGGTGACGGTGATTCGTGGGAGCGTCACGGCCGGTAAGGGGGGCGGCAAATGAACGCAAGGGCTTTTTTGGGCAGGTGTGATATTGTCGGGAAGTAGACTTCCGAAGTTGGATCGCCTGAACTCCCTGGCAGGGCGCGCTTTGCGGCCCTCCCTCCACTGACTTCAGCCGATTCGAAGCCGAGGATAGGTAACTTGTGAAGACCGGCAGGGTGCCGGGAATAATCACGAGCGGCGCTTCGCAAGAATCAGGGAGAAGCAACATGAAGAGTCTTTTTGTTGGGAATATGAGCTTTCAGACCACCGAAGGCGAGCTACGGGCGCTGTTTGAGCCATTTGGGCAGGTTACGCGAGTGCACATGGCGATGGACCGCGAAACCGGGAGGGCGCGCGGGTTTGCGTTTGTGGAAATGCCGAATGATGAAGAAGCCGCGAAGGCCATTGCGGGCCTCGATGGAAAAGAAGCCGGCGGGCGAAATTTGAAGGTGAATGAAGCGCGGCCGAAGGGCGAAAGCGGACCACCACGCGGGCCTCGGGGATTTAGCGGTCCCGGTGGCGGCGGAGGACGCGGCAAGGGCGGCGGCGGCGGGCGGGACAGATTTTCGAACGAGGATTACCGCGAATCGGCGCGGCAGCCGCGCGAACCGCGCTGGTAGGTTTTGCACGAAATTCGCTGGAGGGGTCCGGCGCTGTCCGGACCGCATTCTTCTTGTGAGGAGAAGCGATGACGACGACTTTTCAGAAGCGACAAAAAGAGATGAAGCGGATCGAGAAGCGGAAGATGAAGGAAGAGAAGCGCGTACAGAGAAAAATCGAAAAGATCGCGCTGAAGGAATCCGGGCAAGACGGACCCGAAATCGGAACCCGGCCGGAAGAGGAATATCCCCAGGAGTAGGCGCGCGGGCCTGGAGTCAGTCTGAGGCCTGCACGCTGTAGGTTGGCGCATACCTCGTGCCGCTATTTACGGAACGCACATCCGGAAAAACCACGACGGCCATGAATGGCGAAGGGAACGTATAGCTATTCTTAGTCCGCGAGCTTCAACTTTTCGAGGTAAGCGTTGTAAGCAGCTTTTACCTTGGCCGCATCGGGCGCTGAGGTCGCGTGTTCCGTCAACAGAGTAATAAATGTGTCCATGGCCTTGTCGACTTGTTCGAAAAGGGCATGATTGGTTTTCGAAAGCGCCGTGTCGCCGCCGTAGTCTTCCGCTTTATCCCAAGTGCGCTCCAGAATTTGGGCGAGTTCGGCCGCCGTGGCATTGTCGCCCTTTTGCGAGGCGGCAAGAGCCAACTGAGCCAGAGCGCGATACGGCCCCATCTTCGTTTTGTCGACCCCGGCTGTCTGAGGGGCGCGCTTTTCCTGAGCTGAAGATGCCGAGATCGCGGCAGCACCCAAGAACAAACTGACGGCTACGACGAAAAGTTTTTTTGAGCAGATGCGAAACGCATGTGTCACGGCGCCTCCTTCCCGATATTCCTTTAGCATCGCAGTATCAGAAACGACACTACGAATTGTCAGAAACACGGCTTATCGTAGTGCTTGAGTCGATAGTACAGGTCACGGACCAACGAGTAAGCGCTTATTTAGCGTCAGGTTTCTAATCTTGAAATGTTAAGTTGGCGTCGGCCTTGGGAGCGCGGAGCAAGCGACGGTTCAGAAACTGGCGCAAGGCGAGACTTGCGTAAATGGCTGCTGCGCTCATACGCCAAACCGGCGGGCTGCTTCTGAGACTAGCGTCCGAGGAAAGGAGTAACGGCGATGAGAGCACTGATGTTTGCAGGCATGCTTTGTTTCACGATGTCCCTTTTGGTGGCACAAGAACGCGTGAAGACCAGCGATGAAGAAGGAAGGATTCTCGCTCTAGAAACGGCCTGGAACCACGCGGAAGAGAGCAAGGATGCCGCGGCACTCGACCAACTTCTCGCGGCCTCGCTGGCTTACATCGACTACGACGGGTCGATCATGAACAAAGGGGAGTTCCTGGCGAGCATCAAACAGGAGTCGCTGCATCCGGCCCAGATCACCAACGAGGAAATGACTGCGCACGTGTATGGGGAAGCCGCGGTGGTGACCGGAGTGTATCGAGAAAAGGGGACGTTCAAAGGGAAACCATATCAACGGCGTGGCAGGTTTACGGATACGTGGGTGAAGCAAAAAGGGACGTGGCAATGCGTCGCGAGCCAATCGACGCTAATCAGCCACTAACGATCTGCAATCCGTCATGATCCAGCTTGAGGCCCTCAACGCACCGGAGCAATCTCGAGCCGGTCGCCGACCTGGGTGCCGGAGCGATAGATGGTGTGTGGGGGTAGTTCCAGCACGCTCGTGGCTTTCAGGGACACCTTGGAGATTCGGAAAGGGCGGACGTGCTCTTCGACGTGGACGACCTCTTTTTCCTTGCTGAGAAAGATGAGGTCGATGGGGAACAGCATCCCGATGGTATGCACGCCGCGAGAAGGCACAATCCAAAGACCACGACCAAGCTGAGCCCAGCGGCGCGTCTTTCCCAGCAGGCCTACGAGCCGACGGAGGTAGCTGTCGGCGAGCATTGCCTCCGTAGCCACGAAAGTTTCTCGCGTTTTGTTATAGACGTACAGCAAATGACTCTGACCGTTGTTGCCCATTGATCTACCGACCCTGTTCAGGTTCTACCCGAAATGTATTCCTCGTTCTTGGCGCTGCCCATCCTATTCCAGAGATTTTCGCTTGCGCCGCCAAATGATGATGAATAGAACCAGCACAGCAAGCGCGCCTGCCACGACTCGAATCAGCGTTACGTTGTCCATTTTTCCTTTCTCCTTTTTGCAATTGCCCGGCCTCACCGCTTCCGTGAGGTCGCGAGAGCTGCCATCACCTCTGCATTGCCGGTACTAACTGGCGCAGCAGGGTGAGCACAGCGGGACCCAGGATCACCACCATTAAAGCGGGAAAGATGAAAAATACGAGCGGCGGCACCATCTTGACGCTGGTCTTTGCGCTCATTTCCTCCGCGCGTTGACGCCGCTTGATGCGCAAGTCGTCGGAGTAAACCCGCAACGACTGGGCAACGCTGGTACCAAAGCGATCCGTCTGGATCAGCATGGCCACAAGAGATTTAATGTCCTCGAGACCCGTCCGGCGAGCGAGTTCGCGCAGTGCTTCGAGGCGGGTCTTTCCTATGCGCATCTCCAGATTTACGAGCTGCAGCTCATCACTGAGTTCGCGGTGAGTGATGCGCAGCTCCTGCGTCACTTTCATGAGCGCTTGATCCAGGCCGAGGCCCGCTTCCACGCAAATCACCAGGAGGTCCAGACCGTCGGGGAGACCCCGGCGCAGGCGATGCTGGCGCGCGTTAACCCTCCAGACCAGCCACGTTTCCGGAAGAAGATAGCCGAGGACCGCCGCGATGATGGGAAACATGTATGGATTCCAGCGATATACTCCGGTCGAAAAGACCAGAGCAACCAAGACGATCGGCATTAGCAGTTTCAATCCGCGCATGGCCGAAAGGGCTTGCGGGCTGCGATAGCCGGCCCGCATCATCAAGAGCTCCGTACGCGGCGCCTGACCGGAGTTGCCGGGCACCAGTTTTCCGAGACTGGCGAGAGTGTCCCGCACGCGGTCTCTCTGTTTTTCCGAGAAGCTAGGCTCTTGAACCGGCGCTGAAGTATCCATCAAACGCGAGAGACGTCCGGCGATTCCAGCTCCCGCGGGCGCAAAGGCGTAGAACAAAGCGGCCAAAATGCCAAAGGTGGCCAGAAAAGTTATCGCGGCAATACTCCAATCCATTTTGTTGGCCTCCTTTGGTCGCTAAACTTCAATGTGAATGATCTTCCAAAGCAATACGGAGCCTATGATCTGCATGCACCCAGCGACAGTCAGAATCGTTGCGCCCTTGGGATCTTCAAACAGGATCCGCATATAACTAGGGTTCATCACCGTCAGTACGATCATCATGAAAACCGGAAGGGCAATCAGGATTCCCGCCGTCAGCCTTCCTTGCGCCGTGCGAACCTTGACTTCGCGATAGATACGGAAGCGATCGCGGATCACCCGGGCGAGGCCGTCCAGAATCTCCGCCAGATTCCCGCCCGTCTCCTTCTGGATGAGCAGAGCGGTGACGAAAAACCGGACGTCGATCGACGGCATCCGCTCCGTCATGTTGAGCAGTGCATCCCGCAGAGGGAGACCGAAATTCTGTTCCTCAAAGGTCGTGCGAAATTCGCCGGCGATCGGCTCGGGCGATTCCTTGGCAATCATCTCCAAACCAGTGGTAAAGGCATGGCCAGCACGCACCGCGCGGCCCAAGAGATCCAGGGCCTCGGGAAAACGCTCTTCAAATTCCTGCAGGCGCTTGGTGCGTCGCCATCCTACGTAGGCGAAGGGCAGACCGGTGGCCGCCAACCCGAGGGCCGCGGCAATAGGGAATTGTGGATAGAAGCGTCCAACAATCACGTACACTCCCAGGCCCGCGACCGCGCTCACCAACACCAGCTTCCCCACCTTAATTTTGAGCCCCGCTTGAGCGATGTAGTCCTGAAGCCGTATGGACCATGCCCAGTGCAGCATCAGGCGATGGAGCGTAGGAACGCTGCTGAGCATCTCGTCCCGCGCTAGCTTCAGCCCGAGGGAAGGATCGCCACGGCGTTCCGCTTTCCGCACGGCATCCATCCGGCGACGGATCATCTCCTGCTGGGTGTCGGTGGTGGCGAGCATCCAGATCGCCAGGAAGAGCACCGTGACAACCACGAAAGTGAGTACGGATATCAATATCCCCATAGCGAATCCTCTGGAGCGACCAGCCGTTCGAAAACAAGAATCGATGCAGCCACAAAAAGCTCCTACTGAAGGCGCGAGCCCTCAAATATGGAAGCCGGGAGTTGAATGCCGGCGACGAGTAACTTCTCGGCGAATTTTGGCCGGACGCCGGTGGGCACAAAATCGCCAAGCACTTCTCCGTTCTCGCGAATGCCGCGTTTCCGGAAGACAAAAATGTCCTGCATGCTGACGACTTCTCCTTCCATCCCGGTGATCTCCGCCAGGTTAATGACCTTTCGGGTTCCGTCACTGAGACGGCTTACTTGAACAACCACATCTATGGCGGAGGCCATTTGCCTCCGAACGGCGCTGTCGGGAATATTCAAGCTGGCCATGGCCACCATGGTCTCCAAGCGGCCGAGGGCATCGCGGGGAGTGTTTGCGTGGATGGTGGTCAAAGACCCATCGTGGCCGGTGTTCATGGCCTGCAACATGTCCAGCGCTTCTTCGCCGCGCACCTCGCCGACGATGATGCGGTCGGGCCGCATGCGTAATGAGTTGATGACCAGATGCCGCTGTTGTATCGCACCCTTTCCTTCGATGTTGGCAGGGCGCGTCTCCAAGCGAACGACGTGTTCTTGATGGAGCTGCAATTCCGCGGCGTCTTCGACGGTCACAATTCGTTCCCGGTTGGAAATGTAAGACGAGAGAACGTTGAGGAACGTCGTTTTGCCGGCTCCAGTGCCGCCGGAGATCAAGATGTTTAAGCGCGCTTTCACGCATCCGCGCAACAATTCCAGCATGGGGGGCGTCAGAGTGTTGTTGTGGAGCAAATCGTCCGCAGTCAGGGGATCGCGGCCGAACCGGCGTATCGAAAGACACGGGCCGTCTACGGCCAGAGGAGGAATGATGGCATTCACACGCGAGCCATCGGCGAGGCGCGCATCAACCATGGGCGAGGATTCGTCAACGCGGCGGCCGACCGCGGAAACGATGCGGTCGATGATGCCCATTAAGTGCACGTCGTCGCGAAACTGCACCGAGGTCATTTCCAGAATACCCTTGCGTTCGACGTACACCCGCTTATGGGTGTTGACGAGAATGTCCGATATAGTGGGATCAGCCAAGAGCGGCTCGAGGGGGCCGAGCCCGAACACTTCGTCCAGTACTTCTGTCGCGAGGCGCTCCCGCTCCTGCAAATTCATCGGGGTGGATTCCCCGACGACGAGGGCCTCGAGGATCTGAGTGACCTCGCGACGCACGTCTTCGCGGTTGACTTCCGTCAGGCGGTCCAGGTTCAGTTTTTGGATCAGCTTGCGATGTATCGCGGATTTTACAGCGCCGAAATCCGTTCGCGTAACCGCAGCCGTAATGGGAGCCATAATCTAAATCACCTCTTTGGCGGGAATGAAAAGAACCCGCCAAGCGAGCCTTTCTTAGTGGCCGGTGCAACGTCCAGCCCGGCCAATTGTGCCGCGATCTGTCGATAGCGGCTACTAAGCACGTTGTTGTGATTTTCCTGCAGTGGAGTGCCAAGATTGACGGACGCACTGGCCATGCGGAAATCGTTGGGCAGACAGGCGAAGACAGGGCGGTTGATGTCCTTCTGGATGCTCTTCAGGACTTCCTCGTCGCCCTTGTGCCAGCGGTTGATGATGACCCGCGCCCGGTCATTCTCAATTCCAAACCCTTTCAAGGCCAGGAGCCGGCGTTCGAGCGTCCACAGCGCCGGTACGTTGGCCTCCGCCACCACCAGAATCATCCGAGCCATGCGCAATACCGAGCTCCATTCCGACGAGAATTGCGAGCCCATGTCCAGTAAGACGATGTCGAAATTATTCTGCGCAACGTTCACTATACGCTCGAGGGGTGGAACAGCAATGGTCTGCCATTCTTCGGGTTGCGTCGCTCCGCCGAGAATTTCCAGCTTCGTTTTGTGGCGCGTCAGCAATCCGGCGAAGAAGTGACTGTCGAGACGGTCCATGTTATCCACGGCGTCCCGCACGCTAAATCTCGGATGGAGATCGAGCAGGAGGTGCACATTTCCGAGAGGCTGCGCAAAGTCCAAGAGGGCAACGCGCTTGCGCGCGAAGGTGGAAAGTTGAACTCCCAGATTGACGGCAACCGTGGTTGCGCCCACGCCACCCTTCGAGCCCATCACAACGATCAGCCTGTCGAGAGAAGGTTGGTCCCGGCTCTCAGTGTCTTGCATGAACCGCGACAGCATTTCTTTCAAGGTGTCCGGGTTGACGGGCTTGGGCAGGAAATCCTGCACTCCGCAGCGCATGGCTTCCAGCAAGAGCTGGTGGTTCGGCGGGACCGCGGAGGAACAGGCGATCAGCTTCACGGCGGGACGAATCCGCCGGAGCTGCGCGCCGAAAGCAAAATAGGGTTCTGGATCGCGGGAGAGGTCCAAGAAGACCACATCCGGCAGCGATTCTGCCGAATCCGGAAGTTTGTCAGCGGGAATCGTCCACTGCTTGACGGATTTCACCACGCCAGTTTGCTGCAGGCTGGCCAACAGCTGCGCCGAACTGGCTACGTCACCGCTCGCGATAGCTACCGTTAGCATTGACCGCTCTTCCTGATCCTTTCCATCTCTTGTTTAAACGGCACGCATCATTCCTCGGTGCCCGCTTCAGTTCGGAGACGCCGATTTTGGTTGCGCCGGAGTCGTCTGTCCCATAAACGGCTTGGGAAACTGCAAATTTGGAGCCGGCTGATCCGCCGCCACGGGGTGCACGATTCGAGGAGTGACGACAACCATCAGCTCGTTCTTGCTCTTGTTGAAGCTGTGGCTTTGAAATAGCTTTCCGAGGATCGGTATATCCCCAATCCCGGGGACTTTTTCCAGTTGCTCCGTCACCCGATTGTCCATCAGGCCGGCGATCACGAAGCTTTGCCCATCGCTCAAATCCATTTCCGATTCCACGCGATTCGTGGACAGTGCCGGGATCACAAAGCCCTGGATGGTGAGCGCATTAGCAAAATCCAGAGAACTGACCTCGGGTTTGACCTTCAGATGGATGAGTCCGTCCGGCGTCAAAGTCGGTGTGAAGTTCAGGCGCACGCCAAATTCCTTGAATTGAATCGTGATTCCGGCAAACCCGCTACCACCCGAGGATTGCAAAATCGGAAACGGAAATTCGCCGCCGGCTAGGAAACTGGCGTCTTTGCCCGATTCGGTCATCAAGTTCGGTTCGGCCAGAATTTCCACGGCATTGTGTTCTTGTAACGCCTTGATCGTTGCGGCCAGATTGATGTCGGGCCGAAAGATGAATATGTTGAGCAAATCACTCACGCCTAGGGCGGAGCCTACGCCGCCCTGCGCGCTCACGAGTTGCGGAGGCGAGAACTGCTGCGTCGAAACTGTTCCGACGTTCTTAGCGCCCGGGAGACTGAGAAGGTTGATCCCCAGCTGGCTAATCGCTGACCGGTTAACTTCGGCGAAGCGCACCTGCAACAGGATTTGCCCCTTTGGCGTGGCGGGGACTTGCATCAAACTCGTAACTTTGGGAGTGGTGTTTTTCACCACTTCGAGAATCTTGTCCGCAACCAGCGCGGACGAGATCTTTCCGGACAGCATGACCACGTCCCTTGATGTTTCTATGTGCACGTCTTCCGACGGGAAGACTTCATGGATCTTCTGGCTCAAGCCCAGAACATCAATATCCACGGAGACCTCGAATACCTGACTCTGGTCCGCTTCATCCCAGATGATCAGGGAAACTCCACCCGGCGTCTTTCCATTGACAAGAACTTGAGTCGGGCTGACCACGATGGCTTCGGCGATATTGGGATCGGCGAGCGAAACCCTCTTGATGCGTGCCGGCGACGAGATCACGATCGAGCGCCCGACGAGCAAGTGCAGACCTTGCGGCGCCTCGGCTTCGGCCGACTGTCCCGAGGGAACCTGAGCGGGAGCCTCCGTCTGAGCGGCAGAAGACGATGGCGGCGCCGCAGGCGGCTGTTGAGCCAGTAAACCTGGGGCGCCGAAACAAAGAGCCCCGAGAAGGGTGAGCCCAAGCTTCAGCGTCCAATTTGGCTCTGCACAATGTTCGAGCATGCGTTTTCCTTGTGGGCTTCTCATTGGTTTGGAAAGCTCTTGTTTTCTCGCTTGTTTCCGGTAATCACTTCGATTACGTATGGTGCAGGTGGGGCCGTGGGCGCAGCGGCCTTAGCCACGCCTGTGCGCTTCGGTGCGGGCGCAGCGGTCACGCCAGAGAAGAGCGCGGCTTCGAAGATGGAAGGCGGTTCAACTTTCTTTGAGTCGATGGTATTCCGCAATGCCAGTTGGATCTTTCCCTCGGTGCTGGCCATCGCCAATTTGGCGGCGTCTTCCGGCGAAACCAGCAAGGTGATGACTGGAACTGTTTGTGGCTTACCTTCGCGATCCTGTTCAATCTTTTGCCCTGCGGCCAGGACGCGAACGTTTTCCAAGATCGTGCGGGTGATGTTATCTTCGCCCCCTCGGGTCCCGCCGCTGACTCTGCCCGTCACGAGAACATCAACCATGGTTCCGGGCATAACGAACCCGGCCACGGCCACGACATCGTTCACGGCGACGGAAAGGGCGCGCATTCCTTCCGGAATCGTAGCGGACAAACCACCACCCGCCGCTTTCGGGGCCAGCTTGCCGTCGAGGATGAGTTCGTTTGCAGCGACCGGCGTAATCAGCGCGCGGTTCGCGCAGTCTTCAATCCGCGTGAACATCCCCGCGACGGGCTCGTCGGCGGGCCAGGGAATCAGCCGGAGATTGTTGGCATCGACGCGCGTGCCGAGTTGGAGCGGCATAGCCGCCACCACGATATGCTGGGTGACCACCGATTTGACGGTGCTTACCTGTTTGAACTTGCGGTAGACGAACGTGCTCAGCAGCAACGCCAGCAAGATGGCCACTGCCAATCCCAGGATCATGCGGTTCTGGTTCATGAATTCAATCTCCTCGCCTCATTCACGTGGGAATGCGAAGCGCTCCGTTCACAGGCCCCACCAGGCCGCGCAGAAGCAGGCCAGGGTGGAGATCGCCACGGCCACCCCGAAGGGCAGCTTCAGAAGCCTCGGGTTGTCCAGTGAGATTTCAGGGTTAGTCCGCAGGCCGAAAGAAATGAAACCTCGGACGAGCACAAACAAATTGTGAAACGTTTCTCTCACGCGCCGGGTTCGCATCATTTCGACGATGGCCATCAATCCCGATACAAAGACGCTGCCAAGCAGAACGAACAAAAACAGGACGGGACCCAGGGAGGCGCCTACCGCGCCCATCAACTTCCAGTCACCCGCTCCCAGAGCCCGCATCAAGACAAGCGGCAGCAAGAGGATTAGAGCAAGCCCCGCTCCTTCGAGCGACGACTTCGCACCAGACCAGCCAGCGAGCGCTGTGCGCAGGCCAATACCAAGGACGAGAGCCGGTACGGTGAGCCAATTGGGTATTTTGCGCGTGCGAAAGTCCACCCAGCCGGCGAGTAACGTGAGGCCGATGGTTAGCACCCAGATGGTCTGTTGCGCTTTCATCGAAAGGGGCAGGTCCCTATGCGTCTAGTTATATATAGCCGAGCTAGATACGCGTTTTGAATACCACGCTCCATCGGCGAGACACGCGCGACTTGATAGCCACCCACTACGTTGGCGTGGTCAAGTTGGCCGCAACGTTGACAAAGACATTATTAATCGCATTGGCCAAACCGCCGAGCGAGCCCACCGCGGCCAGCGTGAGCAACACCAGCAGCAAGGCGTATTCCGTGAGGTCTTGCGCTTCTTCTTCCTTCCATAGCCTTACTAGGAGCTGTTTCAAGTTCGCTTCTCCAGAATTGTCGAGTGAGGACGCAAAAAGCCCAGCCTGGACAGACCAACTGTTAGGCCGCTGGAAAGGCTGGGCCATCTTCTAGTAGCCTAAGAACTCCCGCGGTCCTGCTCACCAGAGTTCGAAAGGGCCGACCTAGGTCGGAGTAGTTAGGTTTGTTGCTGCGTTGACGAACACGTTGTTGATTGCGTTCGCGAGCGTGCCAAGTGAGCCGATTGCCGCCAATGTAAGCAGGACCAACAACAACGCGTATTCCGTAAGATCCTGGCCCTCCTCTTCATTCCAAAGCCGCATCAGAAGGTTCTTCATCTTTATCTTTCTCCTTCAACGTGAAAGGACGTACGCGGGCATCGAGACCGGTACCTTTCTTCCTTGTCTATTAAGCATCTCCAACGCCATTCAGCCGTCGAACTGCCCACCCAGATAAAGTATTCATTCAAATAGGCTTATTTGAATGCCATACATTCTCCTGCGGCGCTGCGTGACGTGAAGTACAAAAGCGTTCCCCTTTGTTTACATTGGCCGGATGGCGACGGTCGGTTTGGTGACGCTGGGAAGAGTGGTCGTGTGCTCTTGTAATGGCGTTTGCCGGGGCGCCGCTCCGCCCACACGGGCGGTGGGCTGTTCGCTCGGTTGAGCCGCGAGGGCCCCTTGCCTATTGCAGGGGCTTTTGGCCCCAGATCACAACGTTCCAGGCCAACCAGCGGACCACTGGAATCCGGGTAAGGACGCCATCCAGCAGCCGAAGGGCTTTCCACCACCAAAGCTGCTCCTCCGTTTCTCGCAGGATCCTCTTCCAGTAGCGGTCCTGGTTCGGGTGCACCCGATCTATGAGGTAGTACTTAAGGAAGAGGCAGAGCGTCGAAATCCAAAATTCGCGGTGCCGCACGCGGCTGAAATATTTCCGGGCCAGTTTGATATCAGCCGTAGTGAGAGGAACTTCGTCCGGTGTTCGAACTGCCGTGGCCATGCGGCGGTAGATGTTGATGAGTGGGTTATACGCAAGCGGATCGTAAGAAAAGAACATCCCCCCGGGTTTCAGCGCGTTGCTGATTTGCTCAAAAAGGGACGCTCGGTTCCGAACGTGGTGAATAGTATTAGCGATGTAAATGATGTCGTAAGAGGCGGTCGGCAAGTTCAGATCTTCCGCACTCGATACGATGCCTTCTAGCTGGACCCTGAATTTTCTGCCCAGCGCGAGTGTTGTTTCTACCATCTGAGGTGACACGTCAACCGCGGTGACATTGGCACCCTGAAGCGCGAAGTAGACGGACGATTCACCGAGACCTGCTCCGATGTCGAGGAGCTTCTTTCCGGCCAGCGGCCCCATGTGTGCCAAGATGAATTGGTTTTCGAGTGCGGTGGGAGCCTCGAAACATTCACAGACCAGGACATCCTCGACGCGCGTACGGCTGGCCCAGGCATCGTGAAAAGCTGCTTCCCGCTGTTGGCTAGTGGTTTCGGAAGTCATGTATCCCTTGGTTCAGTGGCGTCAGCGTTTGCCGCCGGAGGCCATGGCCTGGCGGCTCTGCGCGGCAATTGGATTCCGCGTCTCAAAGCCCATTCTTTCCCGCACGACGTAGAGTGGGCGACGCTTCGATTCGCCGTAGATCCGGCCTACGTACTCGCCGATGATTCCCAGGCAGATGAGCTGAACACCGCCGATAAACAACTCGGCGATCACCGCGCTGGACCAGCCCTTGACGAGGCCGGCCACCCCGATAAACCTTTCGAGCAAAATGACGATGATTCCGCAAATGGCGAGTGCGGAAGCCGTGAACCCGGTCCACGTAGCCAGCCGGAGCGGCAGAATCGAGAAAGAAAAGATTCCGTCTAGGGCGAAGCGGACCATCTTAAAGAGCGAAAACTTGGTGCTGCCCGCAGCGCGCTGGGCGCGCCGGTAGGGAACCGCGACTTGCGAAAAGCCCAGCCAGCTCACCATGCCGCGGACAAAACGGTCGCGTTCCGGCATGGAAAGCAGGGCGTCCACAACACGCCGGTCCATCAGGCGAAAATCGCCGGTGTCGACTGGGATGCGCGTTTCCGACAGGCGGCTGATAAATCGATAAAAAATTTTCGCCGTCCATAGCTTGAAGGCGGTTTCCCCGTCGCGTTCGGTGCGAACTCCATACACGACGTCGTAGCCATCCAGCCACTTCGCCAGGAACTTCAGTACCACTTCGGGAGGATCTTGCAGATCAGCATCGATGATGACAACGGCGTCACCGGAAGCATGCTCCAGGCCGGCCGTGATCGCCACTTGATGCCCGAAATTCCGCGCAAATCGGACCACACGCACTCGAGCGTCTTGGGCCTGGAATTCACGTAGCAAATCAAACGTGGAATCCGTGCTTCCGTCATCGACGTAGACAATTTCGAAATCGACCGCGGCCTGTGCAAGCACCGTTGTGAGGCCGTGACGCGTCTCCCGCAGCACCTCCGCTTCGTTCATGCATGGAACCACCACGGAGACGAGCAAGCGGCGCTCACCGGAATTCGCGGGACTGATTTGTATCGGCCCTCGCGGGCGCTCTGAGAATTCCCTGTCCATGTTCACTCCTTTTGGCTCGGTGCGCCTTGGCCAGGCAATGCATCCTGCGAAGCCGCTGCATTCCGGCGAACAAACAGGACGCTTACCTCATCGGAGTAGCGTTTTTCCCAATCTGGGTGAGCGGCGAGGACCGTTGCAAGAGGCTCTTTCAGGTCCAGAAGGCAGGACTGGATTCTGTGGGCTCGCAAGACCGTAAATGCAGCGGGCTTGAGGCCGGCAACCTCCATGTATTCGGAGAAAGCACCACCGTCCTCGTAGAGGTCTCCCCGGCCGTCGATGAATACTTCCTTCTCGGGAAGCGCCCAAATCAAGTATCCGCCGTAACCATAATTGTTATACATGGGGCCAGGCACGGGATGTTGGTGCAAGTACTCGACGGCTCGCGCTGGAAAACTCCGGGCAACGATGCGTGCGATGTCTGTGCGCGTCGGGAAATACTTCACCATTGCCACGACAACTGCGGCCATCAAAACTGCGTTTAGAACGTAGTGATCCTTTTTCCTGTCGTAAGGTGGCAGCCAGCGGGCCAACAGCGTAGCGAGCAGAGGAGTAAAAAAGGGCACGAAGAGCAGGATGAATCGGACGTGAAGGCACGCCATTATGATCCCGCCTAAAAACAGCACTACCTCTGCCAGCCGCCACGTCAGTTGGAAGACCATCTGCGCGACGAAAAACGCCAGCACAACCCCCAAAAACAGTTTTCCTCCCGCAATGTTGAAGGGCATAGGCTGCCACTCCAAAATGTTTCCCACATTGAGCGGGAGAGCCGACGCCACCGTAAATGGGTAAGCCGCGAGCCGCGTGCCGTAAGGTGTAAGCGGTACCGCGGCAACACAAAGAAGAAAAACGAATTCAAGGCGGATGCGCTCGGTCGAGCTCCATCGCCGGGCCGCGATACCGCCCAAGCGAAATTCCACCAGCCCGCTTGCCCAGAAAACGAAAATCACGCCTAGTCCAATCACCCATGAGCCGTGCGTGTTGATCCAGAGTAGGAATAACAGGGGAAGAAACCATAAAGCCCGGCGCTGGCCTTGACGGAAGCGTTCGAGAGCAATCAGAACAAGGACGAGGAAGAGATAGCCAAGCATCTGCGGGCGCAGATTGAATGAGGCGAAGGCCAGGGAACAGAGCAGTCCCGAAGCCACGAACCCCGCCTTGGAGTTTCCGGAACGGAGGGTTCCATAGGCGTAGAGCGCGAGCATCACAACGCTGGCCAGAACTATGAGAAGAACATCGAGTCCCAGTAACCCGCCGTAGCGCGCGACCGCTCCCAGCAGCACGTCCCCCAGCCACTCATAAGCGATCCAGGGAGTGCCTCCGACCGTAAAGGAAAACGGATCCGTCGTGGGCCAGTGGTGCGTAGCCAAGATATTCTGTCCAACCTTTATGTGCCACCAAAGGTCGGGGTCCACGAAAAATGCGCGGCCTTCGTAAAAGACTCTCCCTACCAGGAAGGTTCCGAGCATCGCGGGAAACGAAAACACCAAGCGCAAAAGCGAATAGGAGGTAGCGGTCGCCGGAATTACACCGGGAGCCGCGACGATGGCGTGAGGCACGTAGGCTTCGGAGGGAGCGGGGACAGGCATGCCCACGACTCCTCCCGCCGGTTGGATTGAAATGTCTGCTTCGCTCATTGCTCTAGTCTCGGGGATCTACTCTGCGTCGATTCTGGATACTCCCCGTCGGTCTCAGCTTGCGACAGGGCACGGTTCCCGGGCAGGTGTCCTCATTTGGATACACCTCGCCTAGTTTGGCGCTCTTCTCTCACCTGCTTGAGGCAGTTCTCATTCCAAACCGCGTTGTCATCCCGCAATGCCTCGAAAGGTCTCGAGAACCGCAAAGGGCGTACGCACGCTGGCGATACTTTCGCCAAGTTGTTGAATCTTATCGGCTTTAAGGTGCCCCAAGAGGGTTCCGGCACCGGAGAGGTACTTCACCCGCTCCGGAATCAGTCCCATGACGCGGCAGCACGTCGCGTCCACCGCGACCGGATCGCTTCCGAAAACCAGTACTCCGCAGGACTTGGGCGTTCCCTGGATCGGCCCATTTCCTTCCATCCCTACGATGCCATCCACGATCGCAAAGTCCGGCCGCGCAGCAGCGTTTATGTCCAGGATCGCACGGTCGATACCAGCCCAATGAAGCACATTCTTGGGCCAGCCGTAGCAACTCCCCGGAACGATGCCGAACATATTCTTCAGCGATAGCGTAACGCCAGCCCAATGGTGGGTCTTGAGCTTGGGCATCGAGACCAGGAAATCGACGCCGAGCACCGTCTTCGGCAGGTACAGTTCTTTCAATCGCGACGCGTGGGTCTTGAGAGGCACGCGTTCCACGTCATCCACGTTCAGATCCACAAACCTGTGAGCTAACGGGCCCGTGTACTCTCTCAGGCGCACCGACTCGATGATCGCCTCGGTATCCCGGTCCATCGCGGGACCATCACCGATGAAAACCTGCGATGCTCCGAGATGCAAGAAGCATTCCCGCGTGGCAGCGATTACGGCAGGGTGCGTGTTCATCACTCCCAGAGGATCCAGGCCGACGAGGTTTGGTTTCAGCAGGACTGTCTTGTCTTTGATCGGGAGGCTGAATTCGCGCAAGCTTTCGTAGATCAACGAAGCCAGGTCCTGCTCGTAGTTCGCCGCCCGCCGGATCACCACGCGCGACGGAGGGCGCTGGAATGAGGGAATGAGGGCACGATCGCGCATGACTAGGACGACCCGCCAGCTGCCGCCGCCAACCAATGCCGTCGTGCACTCGACGCCAAACAGGCCCAAGCCGCGACTTGGATGCTCTGAAGAAATTCATTCTTCCGGTGAAAATCACGAAGTTCCGGAGCGCCGGTCGGCCAAACATGACCGTAGGTTTCTAGACAGATCCGCGCAAGCGCAAGCGATCCGGCGCCATGAATGTTTGCGACGCTATTCTCAAGCCACGTTAGACTCAGGACGTTTTCTGGCCGCTTCGGATGATCGCGCAAGGCAAGCAGCGCCCAAGCCGTCGGTACCACCAGCGGTTCGCCTGCAACGCCATAAACGCGGGGATTGCCACAATTCCATCCTCCGCCTGGACACATGCGGTCGTAGAGCAAGCCTTCCGCGAGTTGCCGGCGCTGCACCGCTGCTGGAGGCAGCAAGTCCCTGCGACACTGTCCTAAAGCAAGGAGAGCAAACGACGTGGGCTCCACCCAACTGCTTGTTCGAGGCGTCCATCCCCAGCCGCGGAGGGAATTGTTCATCGGAGCAACGTGTGGTTGGGAGGAAAGTCTTGCCAGCAAACGCCGCCAAGGGGTGCTGTCTTGAGGCCAATCCTGGCATAGCCAATTCAAGCCTGCCGCGACAGCCTTCGATGAATCCTTGTCAACGAGGAGTACCCAGCAAACGAGCGAAGTTACCCAGCAGCCAACTTTTTCTTCGGGTGTCGAAGGCCAGGAGCCGTCAGGCAGTTGTGCGGCGCGAAGAAACTGAAAACCGCGAGCAACACTCTCCGGAGTTTCCGGCCGTGCGGAGTCGATTAGAGCCTGCAGCGCCCAACACGTAGCCTCCGCGCGGCTCTGCGAGCCTGGATGAAACCCCCATCCTCCATCTGTATTTTGCGCGCTCCGCAAAAAGGGCAGGCAAACACTCTCTGCGAAAGAAGTTTCTGGACCGGCTTCCATTGAGTCAGAAGCTAATCTGAGAGCCACGGCCAAGTCCACAGCAATCTGAATTATTTATGATGGGTCACATGACGGGTCCAAGAGGAGGAAATTCTTCACGCCGATCCACAGTAGGATCGCCTTCCCCTTCTTGAATGCCCAATTGATTGATCAACCGATGAAGGTAGCCGCGAGCAACGCCCAAGCTTCTCGCGCATTCTGCCTTACGCCACCCGCACTCGCGCAAAGCGCGCACGACGAGACTCCTCTTGAACCGCCGCACTTCGTCCTCGTACGAACGGCTGAGTTGCGAGCTATCAGAGCTATCGGCAAGCGTCGCGCCAACGCGGCTGCCTCGCATCGCCGTGGGCAACTGGCTGATGTCCACGGTTAGATCTTCCGAAAGAACCACGGCGCGCTGCACCACGTTTTCCAGCTCGCGCACGTTGCCGGGCCATTTATGCTCCTCAAGAGCATGCAAGGCCTGTTGAGAAAAGCGTTTCACCTTTTTCTTGAACTGCTGCGCAAATTTGTGGAGAAACTGTTGCGCCAGCAGCGGAATATCGTCGCGGCGCTCGCGCAGCGGCGGCAAATGCATCTGAACCACATTCAGCCGGTAGTAAAGATCTTCGCGGAACTTCCCTTGCTGCACCATTTCCGCCAGATTTCGATTCGTTGCGCAAATCAGCCGGATATCAACGCTGACCGTTTTGTTGCTCCCGAGACGCTCGAAATTCCTCTCCTGAATCACCCGCAATAGCTTGGGTTGCAGCCCCAGGCCCAGATCGCCGATTTCGTCGAGGAACAGCGTTCCGTGATCGGCCGCTTCCACTCGCCCGCGCCGGCCTATCAGCGCGCCCGTGAATGCGCCCTTCTCGTGTCCGAAAAGTTCGTCTTCGACCAACGTTTCCGGCAAGTTCGCGCAAGAGAAGGCCACCAGCGGGCCGGTGTTCCGGCCACTCAGTTGATGAATCGCGCGCGCCAACAGCTCCTTGCCTGTTCCAGTCTCTCCGGTGATGAGGACATTCACGTCGCAAGGCGCAATCTTGCGGGCCAGCCCAAAAAGCTCCTGCATCGGCGCCGACGTGCCGAGCAATTCATGCAGTCTGCCCGTCGGCCGCTCGCTAGCCCTGAGCTGTTGCAGCTCTCTTTCGGCAGCATGAAACTTGTGTGCCCGGCTCAGAATCAGCCGGAGTTCCATCATGTTGGGTGGGTTGGTAACGCTATCGTCGGCGCCGTGTTCGATGGCCCGGAAAATCAGCGCCCGGTTCTCTTCCTCGCAGAGCACTACCAGCGGAGGGTGCGAGGGAACCTTGCCAATCTCGTCCATCAGCCGCAGGACAGTTTCGTCGTCACCTTGGGTGTTCGCGGATCGCAGATCCAGCAGTATTACATCAGACCACTCACGAACCTCGGTCAGTCGATCGAACTGTTGTTCGCCGATCGCACGCGTCACGAAGCCTTCCCCTAGGGCGCGGGCAATGGCCTCTCCCAACCCGGAATCCTGGGTCAAAAAGCTAACTCGGATGGCTTGCTTGTCCAATGTTCCAAACTCCCTGACAGTCGGCCGAAGCGCAAGCGGCGCGAGCCCCCCGGCGCCGGGCCGAGCCTCTAAATCGGAGCCGCGGTGGTTCCCAATGCGTCTAGGATTTCGTGTGACAAAGGGGTCTCTTCATCCCCCACCCGTTAAGGGCAGGGCGAGCGCACTCCCGGGACGTTAGAGCAGCACTCGAAACCAGCGTCAAGCGGGGCTGCAACCGGAGTGCCAAGACTTTTCCACAGGTGACATCGAATGGGAACACCCAACCCGTGGCGAATCAATTGAATCGCGTTACGGTCGCGCCAGATGTGTCTACACGACGGACATTTTTGTACCAAATGTGTGAAAACTTCTTCCCATCAGGTAACGTTTCCGTGACAACTTCTCGGTCCCCAGCGACTCGAGTTCGCTATTGAGGACGGTTGGGAGGTGGTTCTGTAGGTACTCCTACTAGGATATCGACTGCGACTGCCTTGCCCTCCCGCATAGCGGGCTTGAATTTCCATCGGCTAAAGGCCACCCGGGCCGCTTCGTCCATCTCGGGCACAATGCTCTGATAAATCTGGAGACCATCAACCGTTCCGTCTTCTTTGATTATCCCCTTCAAGACAATCATCTTGTTCTTCTTCTCGAAAGGTACCGGCAAGCGCCGGAAGTCGAATCGCGACTCGACATCAGGTGGAAGAAGTCCGCTTTCCAGATGAACCACCGCCGAGCGGTTTTGCACCGCCGGTTTTGCGGCGGAATTGCCCGATTGGCAAAACTGCAAGGTCCAACCCTTTCCCGGCATAGCTAGAAAAACAGTGTAGATCTTTCCGCAGTGCAACGCTCCGTAGGCATCCAGGCCTCCTCCGCCCATGGGGCCGGCGGAGACGATGAGAGCATTCCTGCGCAGGACCAGCGATGCTGGCACAGGGTAAACCATGTCTCGGACGATGCTTGGATCAAGCAGGCCTTCGCCTTTGCCTCCGGTGCTGCCGCTGATGCTCAAAGTGCCTGGGGGGCTCGCTTTTCCACCTCCGCCACCCGAATCTCCTGGTCCGACGCCCGTGCTTCGGTCGCCCCCGGGGCCACTGCCGCCGCTGCCAACACTTGCGGAACCCGCTGCGGCACCTCCCGGAGATCCAGGCCGTCCGCCGCCGGGGGAGATCGAAAAGTCCCCCCAGCGATTGCCTGCCGGAAGATTGAGCAGCGCCGCTGCTTCGGAAGGGTCGACGCCGATGATCACAACGCCGCTTCCATCACCGGCTGCCGGCGCACCGCTGTTCGAGGCAAACACCGTCTTGCCATCCCCAGAGATCTCGCCCACGGCGATGACTTCCTCGGGACGCGCCGGTGAATTCGTCTGCGAAATCGAGGAATCCCCTAGGTTCATGGACGATGTGGCGTTGGGTGAAGTCAGCGTCGGAGCCATCGCCGTTGTCCTTACGCCCTGCCATTGCGCGGGTCGCGAGCTGTTCGCATCGATCGGAACCGCCAGATGCGGCTGAGAAACCGAAGGTTCTGGAAGACTGCTGGGCGTCGCGGGATTGGCCAGCGAGGGTGCCGCGGCCTTTGCGATCACCATATGAGCTTGCGTGGGCTTTGAATCTTTCGGATTGAAATGGATTTGCGGTTTTGCGACGGTTGCCGACGTTCCCCCAATTATGTTCGGAAGCTTCAGATCCATCGTGATCTTCAAATCGGGTGGTGTCGCAGGTTGATAGATCGTTTGCCGGTGGTTGTCCGGGTGGACGGGCTTCGAGACGATGATAATTCTTTGGTGCGGAACAGTGCTTCCTAGGATTGGAAGACGCAACTCGGATGACCCGGCACCGGGGTGTCCTCCTACGCCCGCGGGAGCAATACGCGGAAGCTTTTCAAACGGGTCGCGGGTCGTCAATTTGTAATAGATTTTCTCCGGCTCCGAATACGCCGCTACGGAAGTGATGTCCCGTCCGGGAGGCAACGCAAGCAAGAAGGGAAGTACGAGGATTCCCACCAGGTGCAAGAGGATCGAGGCGGTGAGCGATCCGCCAGGGAACCGGAACGGCGCCACAGG
Source organism: Candidatus Acidiferrum sp. (assembly GCA_041478205.1). Classification (GTDB taxonomy): domain Bacteria; phylum Acidobacteriota; class Terriglobia; order Acidiferrales; family UBA7541; genus Acidiferrum. The sequence goes on along the minus strand of JBGOVR010000035.1, from coordinate 4,177 downwards.
AGTGCTTCGGAAAAGCACGATCGATTCTCGCAGCGGAGACAAACGCGCTCGCGTGCACAGAGCCCTTAGCGAACCCCACCAACCCGAATGTTTTCCTCCCCAGGCAACCAGAAATTGCGGAGACCTTGCGGAAGGACTAGAACGAAGCGCTGCTCGCGTTGCCGGGTTGGTAGGCACGAGTGGGCGTGCCCGCAAAATGGTCATCGCGGAATCTTGATCTTGAAACATTACGAGGCCATCCAGCCGCAGCTGCACTGTTCGTAAGATATTCGCTCCACTGCCGCGCTTTGGAGTCGCATGCTGGTAGCGTGAATTCGCAATTCGCCTCTTCTTGGTCGGCTGGGAGGTTGCACGCGGCGTACCAATGGTCAGACGCCCGAAGTCTGCACAGGTTTGCCTGCGATTTTCAAGGGATCAATGGCCCGAAGTCACCATTTGGGTACACTCTGGTGGCCGCTCAACCGATTTGGTCGCTCCGCCGTCCTGCACGTGTTTCCGGTTTACTCCAGTTCCTTGCGCGCCTGCTAGGCGTACTAGCGCTTCCCTACCGGAAGAAAATGAGCGCGGCAGGCCTGGCCCACGGTGTGTCGCGTGAGATGCGGTTCCACGCCCGCGTAACGAGCCGACCAGAAGATTTGATTGATCAGGTCGCGCGGATGACACTGCGAAAGCGGCTGCATCATTTCCTTCGTAATGCACTGAACCAGATACTCGGGTACTCCCTCATCGCAAGGGACCATGCGTACTTGGCATTCCCGTCGAAAAATTTCGAGAAACTCTTCCGGTGTCGCGTAATCCACGTGGATTTTGTTGGGGATTCTGCGCAGAAAGGCCTCGTCCGCCAGTTGCAGCGGATCGATGTTGGTGGAAAACACCACGAACAGATCGAACGGGACGTCGAATTTCCTCCCTCCGGGTAAAGTAAGAAAATCAACGCGGCGATCCAGGGGAGTCATCCAGCGGTTAAGAAGCTCGTCGGGACGCATCCGTTGGCGCCCGAAATCGTCCAAAATCAAAACCCCGTTGTTGGCCTTCATCTGCAGCGGCGCGGTGTAGAACCGGTTGACGGAATTGAATTGTAAATCCAGCATTTCCGCGGACAGCTCGCCACCCGCAAGGACACAGGGACGCTGGCAGAGAACCCAGCGTTTGTCGGATTCCGCCGGTGCAACGTCGGAACTCGGTTGATGCACGCCCGGGTCGAAAACCGAAATGATTTGATTGTCGACTTCGATTGCGTGGGGAATCCAAACGTAGTCGTCATATACGGCTGGAATAGTGTTGGCGATGCTTGTTTTCCCCGTCCCCGACGGGCCATACAGGAACATGGATGTCCCGGAGGTCAGCGCGGTGCCCAGCCGCGTGAGCATGTCTTGATTGAGAACCAGCTGGTAAAATGCCCGGCTCACATCCGCCGGCTTGATCGGTATTTGCTGCACGCTCTGCATGCTGACGCGCATCCGGTAGTCCGCCAGCGACACCGGCGCGGGTCCGGTGTACTGATTCAGAGAGAGCAGCTCCATGGCCCGCTGCTTTCCTTGCGCGCTGGCCACGATCACGTGGCTGCCGGCGGCCATCCGTTTCACTTCGCAGAGCTGCTCTTTTCGCAGGAACTGGAAAACTTCGTCGATGACTCCCAGGCTGAGGCAGGTGCGCTCGCTCATCTCCACCAGAGACATCTCGCCGTGAAGGTATAAGACCTTCAGCGCCAGGTCCTCCAGCAATCCTCTTCGCACCCCGGTCCGTTGGACCTGGTGCGGCACCATCAACGTCGTTACTTCCATCGTCACCGTCCGTAGAGCGGACTAAAGTTGCTACTGCGTTATGACCATCTGGGACGTGCTCGACATCGTGAATGCCGAGGCCGGGAGAAACGGCAAAATGAACTGGAATGCGTAATCCACCTGGACTTGCACCACGCAGCCCGGACTTTTGATGTCCACTGCTGCACATGCTGCACTGCTGTACGGCTGGATCGGCCAACTGGTGGTCGCCGTGATTTTCGCCGGGTCCAATCCCATACCCGAGACGTTCGCCACAAACGTCTGAACGTCAGCGCCGTCGGCTGGGCATCCTCCTGTTAGACCTGCGCACTTGTTGCCCCGCACGCTCGCCCATCGGGTTGCTTCGCGCGCCGCTTCGGAGACGAAGTGATACGTGTACAGTGCCCGGCCGCAGTCGATGATACCGAACATCACGGCTAGAAGAACCGTCAGAACCAGCGCTTGCTCCACCAGGCCGCTTCCGCTCTCTCGGCGTTTCGCGGTCGCGCCAATCCGACTCTTCCGCTTTGCTGCTTCGCGTTTGCGTTTGCCGGTCATTGAGCTACGCGCATTTTCTCCTTGCTGGTTATGGCGATGGCGGCCGGGAGCCCGGGGTAGTTAAATAACGAATTGAATGCCCCAGTGGCGGTGACTTCTACGTAGACCAGCGCATGGTTTGGCAGTGTGCATGGGGGCGCAGCGGGACACGCGCCGCTCAGACCCGCCAGTGTTCCTGTGCAACCGCACGTCTGTATCGCGCTGACCGTCAGGCCGGTGACGTTTTGTCCGTCGTTTTGCGCCGCAGCCAGAATGCCCGCGTTGTCCGCGGCGGTTACCAGCCCTTGCGCTCCGTATTGCGCTCCGGCGCGCGCCGCGTTGGCAACCAGAATACTGTAGTAAGAAAACCGTCCGACCTCGATGGTTCCCACCAACAGCAGTAGTAACATCGGGAGGACCAAGGCAAGTTCCAAAAGACTCTGCCCGCCCTCGGCGCCGAAGCCGACGCGTCGCCTATCGAATGGAGAGCGTGGCCGATTTCTTGGGCTACGTGGCGGTTCTACCGTATTCATGGTGATGGTTCCAACAGGACAGGGCCCGCGAAGCAGATTGTAGTGCAATAATCGGTCCACTGTTGGTTTCCCTGTGCTCGCACTCGGGCTCGCAGGTTAGGCGGCCACGAAAAGTGACAACCGCGACGTGCGGAGTGTACACACTTGAGGACACAACTGACCAGGGCGCCTGGTTTTGCGAGCGCCTTGCTCCGGTCTTGTCTGGGGACAAAGATACTTATTTGCCGCTATTTTGCAACCAACTTCGCCTTCGCTGCGGCTCGGCACCCCCGTCGATAGGTTGTGCCACCGCCAGGACTCCCTGCTTACCGCCCTTAAGTGCAATTCCTCTTCCAAGTTCCACTTTCTCGATTGCACCGGGCCCTTGGGCTTTTCCTGCATGGACTTGTGGTCCCTGTGTTGCTCATCCCTTTGGGGGCTCCTCGAGGTCGCTCGTGGCGGAAGCGGCCCGGGCTGTTGACAGTGCAGCCAAAAGCGAGTATCCCAAAATTGCCCTCCTCAGTCCCCTGGAGCGGGTCGCTCATGCGGCGATCCCAGCGGAGAATGCCATCATGGTGAGAAAGACCCGGCAGTCAGGCCAAGCTCTCGTTGCCGCGACCTTCGGGCTCGTTGCGCTCCTCGGCGCAACAGGGCTAGCCATCGACATGGGTTATCTGCGTTACCAGAAACGCCTGCAACAGTCGGCGGCGGATAGCGCGGCGCTCGCGGGCGCAGGCGACATTGCCTACATTCCCGACGGAGCAAGTGTCCGAAATGCCGCGAGAGCCGACTCTTTGTTAAATGGCTTTCCAAATGGCGGCAAGGTCACTGTGACCGTAAATCACCCTTCGTTGGTGCCACCGTACTCCGCAAATCTCAACTCGGTTGAGGTTCTCATCACCGTCGCCCAGCCCACGTTTTTCATGAAGATATTCGGAATCAACTCGGTGAACGTCACGGCCAGAGCAGTAGCATTGGCGACGGGAAGGAACTGCCTCTATGCTCTGCAAACCGGCATAACCGGGCCACGTCCAACAAATTGCGGCGTCATCGACGATCAGGCCCTTGTGGCTCAAGGTGCTGTGCCGGCCGCGGATCCCCTGTTCTATCTGAGACCGCCGGGTGCCGGTGGAGCCTGTCTACCCGGCCTTGTAAATAACGCTACGCCTCCACCTGGCGCGCCGAATCCAGTTACGTTGAGTCCGGGCCACTATTGTACTGGAATCTCTGTCAGTGGTACTCGGAGCGTGACCCTGAATCCCGGCACCTACGTCGTAACCGGCGGCGGAATCAGTTTCAACGGCACGGGCACCGTGAGCGGCACTGGCGTCACCCTATACCTAAGCGCCGCCGGAGGACCGGTCT
>JBGOVR010000051.1:0-28999 GCA_041478205.1 Candidatus Acidiferrum sp. | reverse complement strand
ACTCGTGGCACGCGTAGCTCTCAAGGATGGGCGCGTGCTGGAGCTGCCGACAACGGTGGAAGCTCCTAGGCCGAAAGTGACGCTTGTGAGCAAGAGTATCCAACTCAGCTCGACGCCCTCGGCGCTGAGCCTCGGTAGCCAAGATGAACTCCCGCTCGATGGGGAAATTTTATTCCTGCTGAAGACGGAGATACCCGACAAATTCCCGCGGACCGAAAGAATCGAGGTCGCGACGGCGGACGAATTGTTCAGCGCCACGTTAAGCGTCGCGGACGGCACGCTGGTCCTGCGAGATGCAGAAAACGTGCTGGCGCTTCTCGATCCGCGCAAGGCCTTCGGAGCCTCGGCGTTCGGACCCTTGCGCTTTCGGCCCGTGGAAGCCGATGGCACAAAGGGCGATTGGCAAGCGCTCGCGACTCTCGTGCGCGTGCCGGCGATCAAACAGCTTCGCTGCCCGGAGAGTCCGGACAAAGCATGCCAGTTGAGCGGGGCGAATTTGTTCCTGATCGATTCGGTCGCGTCCGATCCAGACTTTACGCACACGACGCCGGTGCCGGCAGGTTTTATGGATTCCACGCTGAGCGTGCAGCATCCGAATGGAACCACGTTGTATATCAAGCTGCGAGATGATCCCTCGATGGTGAATACCATGACATTGCCGGTGCAGCCGGAAGAGTAACCAGCCAAGTGTGAGTGCTTGTGCGAGCCGTTTTCAGTTAGAATCCGCGTATGGCTGCAACAGCCGTCCCTGTCGACGCGCTCCCTTCGCTGAATCCCGCGACTGGCGAGACTCTCGGCTACTTTGCAAAGACGCTGCCCGCGCACCTGTCGTACATCCTCTCCCTCTCTCGCGCGGTACAGGCCAATTGGGCCAAGCTTCCGGTCACGGAGCGTTCCGCGCGGCTCAAGGTCTTGCGCGAGCGAATGATGTCTTCGCGCGGCGCCTTGGCCGATGCCGTGGTTCGCGAATCCGGCAAGCCACGCGTGGAAGCTCTGTTCGCCGATGTCTTCGTCGCGCTCGACACCGCCGATTTTTTCGCGGCCAACGCGGAACGTTTTCTGCGAGCAGAGTCCGTTCCGCATCACAGTCTCGCGGCGAAGGCCAAGAGCGGCACGCTCACCTACGAGCCGCTCGGGGTGATCGGCATCATCACCTCATGGAATTACCCGCTGGCGATTCCCCTGGGCCAGATCATTCCAGCCGTCGTAGCGGGAAACGCGGTGGTCTGTAAAGCCAGCGACTTCACGCCGCAATGTGGAGCGCTGATCCAGAAGCTCTTTGTGGACGCGGGCTTCCCGAAGGACCTCGTCACCATCGTTCAAGGCGGCGGGGAGGTTGGGCAAGCACTCATCGAGGCGGCTCCGAATAAAGTGATCTTCACCGGCAGCGTGGCCACCGGACGCCGCGTTGCGGAAACTTGTGCGAAGTCCCTGATCCCCTCGGTGCTGGAGCTCGGCGGCAAGGACGCGATGATCGTCCTCGCGGATGCCGACGTCGATGTCGCTGCCAGCGCCGCCGTGTGGGGCAGCTACACGAATTGCGGCCAAGTTTGCTTGTCGGTCGAAAGATTGTTCGTCGAGCAGTCCGTTAGCGAGGCTTTCGCCGCCCGCTGCGTCGAAAAAACCAAAAAGCTGCGCCTTGGCCCCGGCAACGATCCTGCAACTGATGTCGGTCCGCTGATTCGGCCCCAGCATGTCCAGCGCATGAGCGATTTGCTTCGAGACGCCGTCAGCCGGGGCGCGAAAGTGCTTTGCGGAGGCCGTGCCCGTCCGGACCTCGGTGCAAACTTTTTCGAGCCCACGGTGGTCGTGAATGTCGATTCGACGATGCGTCTCTTTCAGGAAGAAACCTTTGGACCGATTCTCGCGATTCAGACCGTTCGCGATTCCGAGGAAGCCATCGTGCGCGCAAACGACTCGTCCTTTGCTCTGTCGGCTAGCGTCTGGACGCGCGATCCCGGCCGTGGCGAGGCCATCGCCAAGCAGTTGCGCGCTGGAGCCGTGATGGTCAACGACGCCATCAGCTACTTCGCGATCGCCGAGGCTCCCCACGGCGGCTGCGGCGCCAGCGGATGGGGCCGCACGCACGGCAAAGCGGGCCTGCTGGAAATGGTCCAGACCAAGTACATCGATGTCGACCGCTTGCCGCGCCGCGAGAAGCCCTGGTGGTATCGTTACGGTGCGGATCTGGAGCGCGCCGCCGACGCCTTTCTGCAGTTTCAATACGGCGACAAGCTCAGCGCCCGTCTGCGCAACGCCCGCGGCGCGCTGAAGGCGATGTTCCGCAACCACGGCCTCTGAAGCTGCGCAAGGCCGAAGAGTGCAGTGCCGCTGTAGCCGCCCTCTCTGGCCTTGAGCGACGAAGGGTCCGAGGGCGGGGTTTAGACGTAGATGATGCGTAGGGACACAAGTCGGAGCAGGGAATGACCGAACCCACGAAAAGCGAATGGATTTATGACTGGAACCTGGTTTCGGCTCCAGCCATTCCGCCCGGCACGCGCGTCCTGCTCAATGATGAAACTCTCCGCGACGGCCTGCAAAATCCCTCCGTCTACGACCCCAGCATCGAAGAAAAAATCGAAATCCTCCACTTGATGGAATCGTTGGGTATCGACTCCCTGAACATCGGTCTCCCCGGCGCCGGTCCGCGAGCCGTTGCCCATACCGAAGCGCTGGCCCGCGAAATCGCCACGAAGCGCATGAAGATTCGCCCGAATTGCGCCGCGCGAACGATCGAAGCCGACATCCGCCCCATCGTCGAAATCTCCCAGCGCGTAGGAATCGCCATCGAAGCTGCCACGTTTCTCGGTTCCAGCCCGATCCGCCGCTTGGTCGAAGACTGGACCGTCGACCACCTCGAGCGCACCACCGAAAAAGCCGTGAAGTTTGCCGTCGATCACGGCCTTCCGTCCATGTACGTCACCGAAGACACCATTCGCACCGACCCCGATACCGTCAAGCGCCTCTACACCACCGCGATTCGCAGCGGTGCCCGCGCCATCGTTCTCTGCGATACCGTCGGCCACGCCACACCGCAAGGCGCGTACAACCTCGTGAAGTTCGCGATTGAGGAAGTGGTCAAACCCAGCGGCGAAAAAATCCGCGTGGACTGGCACGGCCATTGCGACCGCGGCCTGGCCATCGCCAACTCGCTGGCTGCCGTAGCCGCTGGCGCGAACCAAATCCACGCCGCCGCAAATTCTCTCGGCGAACGCGTCGGCAATACTCCCATGGAGCTGATGCTCGTAAATCTCCGCCTCATGGGCCTGATCGATCGCGACCTCTCGCGCCTTAAGGAATACTGCGAAAAAGTCGCCAAAGCCACGCACACCACCATCCCGCCAAACTATCCCGTCATCGGCCGCGACGCCTTCCGCACCGCCACCGGCGTGCACGCCGCCGCCATCATCAAGGCATTTCACAGCAAAGACCCTGGCCTCGCCGACGTCGTATACAGCGGCGTCCCCTCGCATCTCTTCGGCCTCGAGCAAGTCATCGAGATCGGCCCGATGAGCGGCAAGTCCAACGTCCTCTTTTGGCTCGAGCGCCACGCCATTCCCGCGGACGATGCCCTCGTCGCTCGCATTTTCGACGCCGCTAAACAGTCCGCGCGTGTCCTGACGGACAGTGAAGTCCAAGCCCTCTGCGCGGAGGCGGCACGCCATTGACGCCGCCACCGTCCCGGAACTCCACCGTGAAACCTGTCCTTCTTTGGGTTATCCTTTGTGCCATGCCTGTTCGCTCAGTCGGCATCCCTCAGGCCAATCGTCCCGCGCCCGCCTCGCAGTTCGCTGACAACGCCGAGGTCCGCGCGGCCCTTTCCTGGTTCTCCCGCAATTTGGCCTGGATCAACGACCAGCAAGCCCGCGTCACCGAAATCCCCGCCCCGCCGTTTCAAGAAGCGCAGCGCGCCGCCGCCGTGCAAGCTCTTCTCGCCACCGCGGGTCTCGACGTGCAGATCGACAAAACCGGCAACGTCATCGGCGAACTCCCCGGCGCGAACAACAAAGAAATCGTCGTGCTCGCCGCGCATCTCGACACGGTTTTCCCTCCCGGCACGGACGTAAAGGTTCGCCGTGACGCCGCTCGCATGAGCGCTCCAGGCATCTCCGACAACGGCACCGGCCTTGCGGCGCTCGTAGCCATCGCGCGCGCCATTCAAGAGGCCCGCATCAAACCGCAGCGCACGATTTTGTTTGTCGCGGATGTAGGCGAAGAAGGCGAAGGCAATCTTCGCGGCATGCGTGCGTTGGTGGACGCCTACCGTTCAAAGTTGAAAGCGGCGGTCGTCCTCGACGGCTCCGGCACGGACCACGTGACCACCAAGGCCCTCGCCTCGCGCCGCCTGGAAGTTCGGATCAACGGTCCCGGCGGCCACAGTTGGTCCGATTTTGGCATGCCCAATCCCATCAACGCGCTCGTCCGCGCTTCGGTCCGCTTTATCAACACCAGAGTTCCCGCCAACCCGCGCACAACCTTCAATCTGGGCCAGATCGAGGGCGGCACATCCGTAAATTCCATTCCCTACGAAGCCAAGTTAAAGGTTGACGTCCGTTCCGAAAGCGAAGACGAGCTCGCCAAGCTGGAATCCGCGTTACGCGAGTGCGTCTCCGCCGGCGTCCGCGACGAGATGGAATCCGCCCGCGATCGCTCCAAAGGAAAGCTGGAATGGAGAGTGGAGCTGCTCGGCAGCCGCCCGGGAGGGGAATTAGCTGCAGACTCGCCACTCCTCGCCGCCTTGCGCGCCGCGGACGACTACGTCGGCAATCAATCGCGCGCCGAGCGCTCTTCCACCGACGCCAACATTCCCCTCTCCACGGGAATAGACGCGATCTCCATTGGCGCCGGCGGCACCGGCGGCGGCGCGCATTCTCTGCAAGAGTGGTACGAACCCACCGGCCGCGAAATGGGCTTGAAGCGCGCTCTTCTCACCCTGCTGGGCATCTCCGGGATCGCGAACGAAAGGTCCCGATGAGCCGCGGCATACTCCGCAACCAGGTGGCCTTGCTTTCTGCCTTCTTCGTCGTGGCCTTCGCCGGCGCGATCGCCCTGCGCGTCAAAGCGCAGTCCGCTCCGGCTACCCCGCGCACCGTTTATTTCCTGCACGGCCGCATTTACACCAACGATCCGCAACATCCCTGGGCCGCAGCGATGGCCGTTAGAGAAGGCAAGATTTATTGCATCGGCGCGATCGATCAAATCATGCTCGAGTGCGGCGGCGGTCAAGAGAACGCGGAAACCATCAAGCTCAACGGCCATTTTGTAATGCCCGGCTTCAACGATGCCCACGTCCATCTCGGCGCGGCGGGTGCGGACATGCTCGCCGTGCAGCTGAACGGCTCCGCATCCGTGGACGAATTACAGAAGCGTCTCGCGGACGCCGTCGCCACCCACAAAGAAGGCGAATGGATCACCGGAAGCGGCTGGGACCACACCCTCTGGCCCGACAAGATTTTTCCGAACAAGCAGCAGCTCGACGCCGTCTCCCCAAAAAATCCCGTCCTGCTCACGCATGTTTCCGGCCACGTCGCCGTGGCAAATTCCCTGGCCCTCAAAATCGCGTCTATCACCAAGGACTCGCCGGATCCCAAAGGCGGCGAAATCGAGCGCGACGCCAACGGCGAGCCCACCGGCATGCTGAAGGAAGGCTCCGCGATGGGCCTGGTCGCGCAGAACATTCCAGAACCATCCGAGGAACAGCGCCGTCGCGGCATCGAACTCGTCCTCGCCGATGCCGCCAAAAACGGCGTCACCTCCGTGCAAGACAATTCCGAGTGGGAAGATTTTCTCGTTTACCACGATCTAAGAGACGAAGGGAAGCTCACCACTCGCATCACCGAATGGTTGCGCTTTGCAACCTCGCTGGGCGAGTTGCAAAACATGCGCAGCGAAGGTGGCGTCAGCGATCCTTGGCTGAAGACCGGCGCCCTCAAAATGGTCGCGGATGGCGCGCTGGGTTCGCGCACCGCGGCGTTGCTGGCTCCCTATGCGGACGATCCCTCCACCAGCGGCATCCTGACCATGGACCCGGCAAAACTGCGCCAAATGGCCATCGAGCGCGACAAGGCCGGTTTCCAGCTCGCCTTCCACGCCATCGGCGACCGCGCCAACCGCGTGGCCCTCGACGTCTTCGAAGCCGTCGCCAAAGCCAATGGCCCCCGCGATCGCCGCGAACGCATCGAACACGCTCAAGTCGTCGCCCCGGAAGACTTCCCGCGCTTCGCCAAGCTCAACGTCATCGCCTCCATGCAGCCTTCCCACCAAACCACCGACATGCGTTGGGCCGAAGAGCGCGTCGGCCCGGACCGTGTAAGAGGCGCCTACGCCTGGTCCACCATGCAAAAGGGCGGCGCACGCCTGGCTTTCGGCACCGACTATCCCGTGGAGCCCATCAGCCCCATGCGCGGTCTCTACGCCTGCGTCACGCGCGAACTCCCCGACGGCGGTCCACAAGGCGGCTGGCAGCCGCAAGAAAAAATCTCTCTCGACGATTGCATCCGCGCCTACACCTCCGGCTCGGCCTACGCCCAATTTGAAGAAGGGAAGAAAGGTGAACTAAAACGCGGCGAATACGCGGACTTCGTCGTGCTCTCCAGCGACCTCACGAAAATCCCGCCATCCGAATTCGTGAAGACGCGAGTTCTCCGCACCGTCGTTGGCGGCCGCACCGTCTACCAGGGCCAATAGTTGGAGTTTCCTTCTGATGGGAAGCCTTAGGACGTCCCCTGCCGCCGAACACATTTTCTTGCTCGCCCTGAAGCTAATGCAAGACCTGCTGGATGCGCTCCCAAACGAGCTTTCTCTCGTGATCCTCTCCCAGTTCATGGGCCTTCGCAACCAGCGTCAGGCGGTTGCCGTCTGTGGTAAATCGCCGAATCCCGTCCTCGCCTCGCTCCCCCGGATATAGCGATTGCTGGATGTGGTGAGTAACCGTCGAACCTGACGCGTCAACGGTCCACGTACCGAAATAAGAGTAGTAGCCGTCAATCGCGACCGTTTTTTCGGCCGGCGTCGCCGCCAGGAAGCCCTCACGGGAGCTGCTGCTCGGTACCGCTGGCTTTGGGTCCGAAACGATTTGCACGCTCATCCAGCCGCTGCGGTCGTAAATCAGCAATCCTTCGGGATGCTTGCCGTAGAACGGATAGATCACTTCGCCGTTCGGCCTCGTCGTCTCCACACTGACCAAGCGCCAAGCGCCGGCCAATCCTTCGGCCCCTGATACAACGCGCCTTGCTGGCTTCGGTTTTGCAAACAGCACGGGATCCGATAGACCTAGAACCATTGCGACACCGCAGAGCACAATCGACAAACACAATCGCACGATGACCTCCGAGAGCCAACTAACCGCTCATCTTATCCACACTGGGTATGAATTTCACGCGGAAGGAGCTTTTTTGGAGCCGGCACACTTGCCGGCGTTTCTCTTCACCCTCTTCCACTCTTCCACTACTTCACTTTTCCGCTCCATAAAAATAAATCTTCAGGATCTCCCCCATGTAATCCGCGCCCTCCACCATCCGAAACCACACCTTCACGTGTCGCCCGGTCCATTGCTTACAGCTTTCCATGCCCGGCGTCGTTTTCTCGCTCACCCCGCTCAGCCCCACTCGCGCCACGTTTTCCGCATGAAAAGTCATCGAACCGTTCCCCATGTTCAGCGTCAGCGTCATCTCCGGACCGTGCGAGCAATCGATCGCGCCGATCGGTCCGTCGATCCCGATCCACGTCGGCGGCCCCAGCCGTCTGCGGGACTCCTCGGGACGCGCCGGTGTCGGGCTCGTGGTGGGCTTCGCGTCCGTCGCGACGCTCGCATGCGCCACCGTGGTCTCGCCACTCGCGGAGTCCTCGTCGTTCTCCTTCGCCCACTCCTCTTCTTCCTTAACCCGCTCCAATACCGCGCGTGCCGCCCGCGTGTCCTCCGGCGAATTCGCCACGGCAAGAAGCTTTTCTGCCAAGGCATGAGCCTCGCGCGCCCGATTGTTATTGAGCAGCGTGTAGATCAGGTTGATGGCGTACGAAGGCGACGTGGGATCCAGCTGCGCGGCCCTGGTAGCCGCCTCCAGAGCCTGTTTCTGCGTACCCGCCGACCGCGAGTAAGCCTGCGTAAGAGCTTCGAAGGTCGGCGCGAACTGCGGATTCATTTGTGCCGCTCGTTCCAGGAAGGTGGCGCCCGTGTTCGTGTCTCCTTGCGTTGCCGTCAGATCGCGCAAGAGCAGCAGACCGTGGCAGTAGTATGGCAAGAAGCTCGTCGAGCCAAGCTCGATCGCTTTCGTCATTTCGTCATCGGCGGCCACGAAATCGCCGTCCCGGTAATTCAAAAATCCGAGGGCCTCATGGGTGGCCGCCAGATTCGGCTCTGCCTCCACGGCCTTTTCAAGAAGCGGCTGAGCTTGCTGGAGATGGTTGCGGTGCACGAAAAAATCCCCGCGCACGGCCAGCACCTCTCCAGACGACAAGCTGCGCACGGTGTAAGCGCCAGCCGCGGCCTCTTGCGCTGGCAGCGCGACGCCCACGCGCACGCTGGGTTGCCGCGCGTATCGCCTGATCGTCTCGCCGAAGCTCTCCAGGTCGCCGAACGCTTCGCGGGCCGCTGCCACGGGATCGCTGGATCTATTCCACGCCGCGAAGAATTTACCCAGCAGCTGCTGGCGTCGCGCTTCCGGATCGAGCAGCAAATAATGAACGACGGCCCACGATTGCGCGTAGAAAATCGTCGCGCGGTTCGTCTCGTTGTAGTAAGGAGAGTCCTCTTTCACCTGCAGGAGCGTTTCCACGGGCAGCAACTCGTTCTTGCTCAACACGTAGAGGTGTGTTCTGTCCGCCGCCCCGGTGGTCACGTCTTTTCCGGTCAGTGTGGAATTTCCGAAAAACTCCGCGAGTCCTTCATTCAGCCACAGCGGCACGCGGTTGTAATTCATATGCAGCAACGCGTGCGTGTACTCGTGGTAGATGGTGTGGAAGGCGCTAGTGCCCTGCGCGTCCAAACGCATGACCACGTAGTCTTTTTCCCCGTCGCTGTGGAACAGCCCGGCAGGATGCACGTGCCCGTCGCCCTCGAACTCGTCGGGCGCCAGCATCTTCATGGTGGTTTCGTCGCGCGCCGCCAGGATGGCGACGGGCTGAGGAGGGTCTACGCGAAGCTTTGCGAAAGAGTTGTGGAATACCGCCCGGATTTGCTCGAACTGCTCCGCAATGCGCCGCGCATCCGCCTCCGCCGCATTGCTGGACACCACGAAGTGCGCGCTACGCACCTCGACCCATTTCTCGGGTTGCTCCGCCGCCACCGCCGCCAAGGGCAGCCAGGCCCAAACACCCAGGAACACCAGTACCCGGATACTCGACACTGCCACCGCCGTCATGCCTTGAGTTCAACTCATCGCCGCGACCCTGTCAAGACTCTCTGTTGACAACCTCGGCCTAAGAAAAATAAGGGGGCCTTTCGGCCCCCTCAGTTGCTGCGAATTGTTGTTTGCTACTCGTTCCATCTCCCCCACAACTACCAGCGGAAGCGAATCGCCAGCTGGATGACGCGTGGCGTGACGGTGCCTCCGGTAGCTGACCCCGCGGAAGGATTTCCCAGTCCGGCGAAGTTGGTGTTGGCAAAATCCTTGTCCACCCGGCCGATCTGGAAATCGTGGAGAGTCAGCGGTGCACCGTTGGCCCCTAGGTACAGCCCTGTGAAGGGGTTGATACAGGAAGCCGCGCAGTTGAAATTAGGATTCGGAACCGTGGCGCCCAATGCATTTGTCACGGTCAGCGAAGGCAAGGTCAAAGCGCTAATGTTGTCGTTGCCGTTGTTTTGAGTAAACAGCGGATGGTTGAACACGTTGAACACGTCCATCTTCAATTCCAGCCGCATCGATTCGGTAATCTTGAACGCTTTCGTCACGGAGACGTCGAACCGGTACAGTGGCGTGCCTATGCCTGCATTGCGGGCAAGGTTCCCGTTGAGGAACTGAAAATCCACCGGGTTGCCGGAGAAACTGTCCGCAGGGCCCGACCCGCTTGCGCCTGCCGGTGCATCAAACGACGTTTGCAAAGCAGCGCAGTTTGCAACCCCCGCTGCCTGGCATGCCGCGACACCGGATTGGCCGACCGTCAGGTTGGTTCCGGTATACGTAGCGATGTTCGTGGCAATCAGGTCGCCGTTGGGCAAGACGCTGGGTCGCTGGTTCGTCTCTGAATTCAAAGCCGGGAAAGCTGATCCAACGAAGCCCCCGCCTCCCGTCGAAACCGGATAGGGTCTTCCGGATTGCAACGTGTTGATCATGGCAAAGGTCCAGTTGTTGACCACTTCCTTTACGAACCGGGTTCCAACCAGGTTCTCCGTATCCATCACGAAGCTCATATTCCCCAGATGCCGGATATCATTCTGCACCGGGGCCCTTTCCAGTTTCAAGTTGGCGACCGGATTACCTGGTTCGGAGAGACCGAAGAAGTCTTCCCCAGTGCCAAGAGTCTTCGAGAACACGTAATTCCCCTGGAATTGGAAGTGATGGGAGGCCCGCTTTTGCGCGGTCAGCACCAAACCGTTATAGGACGACGTTCGGTTGCTGAAGTTTGTGCGGATCGCTTTGAAGGCTGCGTTCGGCCGTGCCGGCAGGTAGAAGAAGCCGGCATGCGCCGGATCGGCAATCGGCTGCGGGAAGTTTGTATCGGTCTCACCGAAGAGCCCGTTCCCGAACACACCCTGATAGCCGACGCTGAATACCCATGTCGGCCCGAACTGGCGCGTGATGGACATCGAGGCTTGGTGGATTTCGGGGTTCTTGATCGTCGGCGAAATCGGGCGGATGCGCCCGAAGGTGCCAATCGGATGGAGGAGGCCGAGTTGTGTGGCGCTTGGCTCGTTTGGATACACCTGGTTCAGAATAATCTGTCCGATTGGTGACCCGTCACTCCCCAACGAGCTGGCGCCCACGGAAGTGGTGAAGAGATTCACGCCATCAAAGTTCCGCGAATCGAGCACGACGTTCAGATAGGCTAGCTCCGTGATTTCGGCGCCCGCCAGCCGCACTACAGACTTGCCGGGATCGCCAAAGAGCATGTGCATGACGCCGTGTTCGAAACTTGGGCTCCAGGCGATACCCAGTCGCGGCTGCCAGTTATTGTGATCCTTGCCGCAAGCCGGGATTATACCGTTCTGTTGCAGGCAACCGCCTTTTGGCGCGCTGGGATTCTGCGTTTGGGTGATCGTACCGCCATCGAATGCTCCGCTCTCGACGTCGTAGCGGATGCCGTAGTTTACGGTGATATTTCGCCGGAACTGCCAGGTGTCCTGCACGTAGGTGCCGTAAGCGGTATCCGCGACGTGCACGAAGGCTGGGCCGATCCCTACCGTGAATGACGTTGGGCACAGACCAAACGGCTGGTTCACGCACGTTCCGGTACCGAAGCCCTCATACCGTCCGAATCGGAATTGCGTGAAAAGAGAGTCGAAGGGGAAGTGGCTGACGAGCAAACCGGTCTTTATGGTGTGCGATCCATGGGTCCAAGAGAGGTTGTCCGTGTACTCAAAACGGTTAGTCAACCCTGCCTGCGGGCAGCAGAAGTCTGCGCCCACATACGCGTTAGGCAGCGCCTGACCGGGTTGAATGCTCTTGGTTGGTGTTTGCGTCAGGGTCCGGTGCCAGAAGAAGCGCGCCTCATTTACCGTATGCGACGTCGGTGTCGAAACCATACCGACGTTGAACGTATTGTCGTGGGCGACCTGGGAGACAAAGCCGCTCGGGTCGGTATTTCCGCCCGTCTGTACGATCAGGTTATCCGACAGGTCGCGCTGTAGGTTGTAACGCACCGTCAGCTTGTGCTTGTCCGTCAGCTTGGCATCCACCTTGGCGGACCCCATGATCTCGTTCGTTGGCGACGTGACCGTGATGGCGTTCCCAAAAGGCGTGGTGGTCGTCGGCACGCCTTGCGCAACTTTCTCAAAGCTGCCAAACCAGAAGATCCGATCTTTGACGAACGGTCCTCCAACAGTGAACCCGTACTCGTGCTTGAAAAAAGGCGCCCGTCCACAGCCGTCCACCTTCGTTATTGCTCCACCGACGAAATCGCTTGCCGGGCATACGTTGTTCGCCGGGCTCGATCCCAGGCCCTGGTTGTAAAACCAATCGGAAGCGCCCAGGTTGCGGCCTCGGAAGTACGCGTGAAAGTCACCGTGAACTTGGTTGGTGCCAGACTTGGTAATTACGTTCAAGATCAGGTTGCTGGCCTGTCCGTATTCGGCGTTGTAGTTGTTTTCGAGAACCTGGAACTCCTTGACTTCTTCAACCGACGCGCCCAGCGAGTCGCGCGCGGAAGTGCTCCCGTCGGAGATATTTCCGCCGTCGATGTTGACCTTGATGCCACGGTCATTAATGCTGCCGGGGCCAATCAGGTCCGAGGAGTTGCCGGTGTAATCGTATCTAACACCCGGCGCAGAGGCAGCCAGGCCCTGATAGTCGTTCGCCGCTCCGCTGAGTCCTCCAAACGACGTTGTGGTCGGCAGATCGGCAACGGACTTGTCGTCAATGATCGTGGAGGTATCAGTTTTCGTTGTTTCGATCAGCGGCACTTCCGACGTCACGACCACGGACTGCTTCTGCCCGGCAAGCTCCAGGTTGAAATTGATATCTCGCAGTTCACCGACCTGCAGCTTGACGTGCTTTGCCTCAGCCTTCGTAAACGAGCTAGTGTCGATCGCCACGTCGTAAATTCCGGGCGCCAGGTTGTCAAGGCGATAGAGACCGTCCGATGTAGTTGTCGTCGTTCGAACGAGCCCGGTTTCCGTGTTCGTTGCGGTGACCTTCGCGTCCGGTACGGACGCCCCCTTCGGATCGAGTACGCGTCCGGTAATCGTCGCGAAACTCTGTCCGTAGGCGCCGCTGGCGCACCATAGCATTGACACTACGATCGCCAAAATTAGCAAACAAGACTGCCAATTCTTTAGGCTGCAATTCATAACTTTTCCCCCAATTAAGAACGACTTGAGATTTTAGATAAGGTCCGCTCGATCGTTGCTAAGCCCCGAGAGCAGGCGAACAAAACGCCAAACTAAATCGAGGTAACCGCAATATTGTTGCCATGAGGCAGGAATCGGTGTTTTATAGTTAAACTAATGATTCAGAGGAAGTTAAGAAGTCGTCCGCGTCAGGTGATGTTTTCCGCAGGCGTAAATATATGAAGATATGAATTCTTGATATGAAAATACAGAAATCCAGAATTGCTTTCACCTCTCCAACGCTCATAGTCCTAGGACTAGGTCGACTCGGTTGACCGCAGCTTGAATTTGCAGCGCCGCAACCAACACCACTGGCCAGCCGTCGTCTCAGCACGGCCCACGAAAGAAAATCGCCGGCAGCTGATTTACTCGCGCCTCAGCCGAAAGCGGCCGCTGCGCCAGACCAATGCTGTCATTGTGTTCCCGCGCCTCCGCCGATAAGCTGTCGCCATCGTTCGGGGGCGCGTTTGTCTTCGCCAGAAAACGTCAATAGGGTAAGAGCCGACTTTGCGCTGGCGGCGTGCACCCTCCTCTGGGGCGCCACCTTCGTTGTCGTCAAGAACGCCCTCGACTACTCCTCCGTTTTCATGTTCCTGGCGATCCGCTTTTCGGTCGCAGCTTTGCTGATGGCGACATTTCGCCCCCGCGCCCTGCGCCATCTCAAAAAAGAAGAATTACTCGCCGGAGCAGCCTTGGGATTCTTCATGTTTGGCGGCTACGCGTTTCAGACCGCCGGGCTTCAGTACACCACGCCGGCAAAATCCGGCTTCGTCACCGGCTCCAGCGTGGTTATGGTACCGCTGCTGTTGGCAATATTCTGGGGACGCCGGCTCGCTCCGTGGGCTTACGCAGGCGCGTTCGCCGCCGTCGTCGGCCTGTATTTCCTCACCGTTCCCGCAGAAGGTTTATCTCATCTGAATCGCGGCGACCTCCTCACCTTTGCGGGGGCGGGGCTGTACGCCATTCACATCATTCTGGTGGGGGAATACACGCGGCGGCACTCCGTGGCGGCGCTGAGCGTGCTCCAAGTGGCGGCGTGTGCGGCGCTGGCGTGGGTGGCGGCGGGCGTGCTCGGTGCGTTGGGATGGCAGGCGCCGCGGTTCGCGTGGCGCTGGGAGCTGTACGTGGGCACGGCGATCTGCGCGGTGCTGGCCACGGCGGTGGCGTTCTCGATCCAGTTGTGGGCGCAGCAATACACCACGCCGAGCCACGCGGCGATCCTGTTCACCTTGGAGCCGGTGATTGCTGTAATCACGTCCTACATCGTGATGGGGGAACGCTTGGTTGCGCGATCGATGCTGGGCGCGGTGTTCGTGCTCGGCGGGATATTGTTGGCGGAATTGCTGGGTCCGCCGGCGGCGCCGGAATCGCCCGAGCCCATTTTTGAAGGGCGAATTTATTTTGAGCCGTGGTGGCGCCTGTGAGAACTCTCCGGGTTACCTGCCGTTGGAGTAGTTCTTGATGTCCACGGGCGCGTACATGGTGGCGGTGGCGGCGTGGGCTTTTTCGTAGGCGGTGATTTCGGCTTCGTGCTGCAAGCTGGTGCCGATGTCGTCGAGGCCTTGGAGCAGGACTTCTTTGCGCGACGGCGCAATCTCAAATTTGTAAGACAGGCCGTGATTGTCGGCGACCGTCTGCTTGGGCAGATCGACGGTCAGCGAGTAGCCTTCTTCTTTTTCCGTCTGCTGGAAAAGCTCTTCGATCTGTTCTTCGCTCAACTCGGCGGGGAGGATGCCGTTCTTGAAGCAGTTGTTGTAGAAAATGTCGGCGTAGCTCGGCGCGAGGATTACGCGGAAGCCGTAGTCCTTCACGCCCCAGGGAGCGTGTTCGCGGCTGGAGCCGCAGCCGAAGTTGGCGCGCGCCAGCAGGACCGACGCGCCTTTATAGCGCGGAAAGTTCAGGACGAATTGCGGATTGGGTTTTTCGCCGGGCAAATAACGCCAGTCGTAAAAGAGGATGCGGCCGAAGCCTTCGCGCGTGAGCGCCTTGAGGAATTGTTTGGGCACCATTTGGTCGGTGTCGACGTTGACGCGATCCAGCGGCATCACTTTGCCGGTGTGGGTGGAGAACGGTTGCATTCGACGAAGCTCCTAGATTTCTGCGCGTCCACCGAGGAGAAAAGCAGATTCCTCGCTGCGCTCGGAATGACAGCGTTTCGGCCAGCGGCCGAAACGGGCCGGTCTGAAGACCGGCCACTACAGAACCGAGACGGCGGACTAAAGTCTGCCGTCTACGTAAAACCTACTCCACCGACGCGACGTCGAAGTCGCGGACGTCGACGAAATGGCCGGCGATGGCGGCGGCTGCGGCCATCACCGGGCTGACCAGGTGCGTGCGGCTGTCTTTGCCTTGGCGGCCCTCGAAGTTGCGGTTCGAGGTGCTGGCGCTGCGCTCGTGCGGCGGCAGAACGTCGTCGTTCATGCCGATGCACATGCTGCAGCCGGCGTCGCGCCACTCAAACCCGGCGGCGGTGAAGATTTTGTCGAGGCCTTCTTTTTCGGCTTGCGCCTTGATGCCGCGCGAGCCGGGCACGACGAGTGCCTGCTTCACGCTGCGCGCGACGTGCTTGCCCGCTACGAAATGCGCGGCGGCGCGCAGATCGTCGATGCGCGAATTGGTGCAAGAGCCGATGAACACGCGATCGATGGGAATGTCCACGATGGGCGTGCCGGCTTTGAGGCCCATGTACACCAGCGCGCGCTCGGTGGCTTTCTGATCGTTGAGATCCTTGAAAGAGCCGGGATCGGGGACGCGCGCGGTGACGCCGGTAACCATGCCGGGGTTGGTGCCCCAGGTGACCTGCGGCGCAATGTCTTTGGCGTCGAGCTCGACGGTCATGTCGAACACGGCGCCGACGTCGGTGCGCAACTGCTTCCATCGCTCGACGGCTTCGTGAAACGACTTGCCGCGCGGAACGAACGGGCGGCCTTCGAGATACGCGAAGGTGGTTTCGTCGGGCGCGATCATGCCAGCGCGCGCGCCGCCTTCTACGGTCATGTTGCAGACGGTCATGCGTCCGTCCATCGAAAGGCCGCGAATGGCCTCGCCGCCGTATTCCGCAACGTGTCCCGTGCCGCCGGCGATGCCGATTTTTCCAATGATGGCAAGGATCAGATCCTTGGCGGTGACCCCTTTGGGGCGCTTGCCGTTCACCAGGATGTGCAGCGTCTTCGAGCGCGACTGGACAAGACATTGCGTTGCAAGAACGTGCTCCACTTCGCTGGTGCCGATGCCAAAGGCTAGCGTGCCGAACGCACCGTGCGTGGAAGTGTGGCTATCGCCGCAGACGATGGTCTGCCCCGGCTGTGTGATGCCCAGCTCCGGACCAATGATGTGCACGATGCCCTGATTCGAGCTGTTCATGTCGAAGAGGCGCACGCCGGATTCGCGGCAGTTCTTCTCGAGGGCTTCAAATTGTAAGCGCGCGTCGGTATCGACGATGGGCAGCAGGCGCTCGGCGCTGACGGTGGGGACGGAATGGTCCATCACCGCAAAGCTAAGATCGGGGCGGCGTACTTTGCGGCCTTCGGCGCGGAGGCCGGCGAACGCTTGCGGGGAAGTGCCCTCATGAACGAGATGGCGGTCGATATAGATGAGCGCGGGCTGGCCAGGCGCCTCGTACACCACGTGGGAATTCCAAATTTTTTCGTACAGTGTTTGGGGTGACATAGGAGTCAGATGGATTTTAACACTGGCGTAATGAAGTGGCGAGTGGCGAGTGGCGAGCGAGGAGTGAAAGAGTGCGAGAGGCCAAAAGTGCAAAGTTGGGGGTGGTGAGGTCGTGAGGGCTGTTTGTCCAGGGCGCCCATTCCGCATTTGTACCCTCCCCCCACCTTCTTTGTAAGAGTATGATTTCAGGGGACTTTAAGTCCTTCCATTTTGTAAGAGCGGATTCTAAAGGACTTATGGGTGCATTTTTCGTAAGAGTGAACTCTAAAGGACTTAGCAAAATAGGGATTGATTCTAAGAGAGTTATTTGCTGCAAATTGGGGCAATTGCAAGCATTCCTCGTAAGAGTAAGCTCTAAAGGACTTAGCAAATTGGCGATTGATTCTAAAAGGCTTATTTGCTGCAAGTTGGGGCAATTCAGCGCGTGTCTCGTAAGAGTGAGATCTAAAGGACTTAGCGGATTCTTAGGTGCGAATCGGCGGTGGCGCGAGGACGCCGGAGGGAATTGCCGGGAGGGTGAATTAGGTTACACAAACCATACTAACAGATCGCGAGGTTACTGTTAAGAGAATATTTACCGGTAAGGTATTCAAATGGCGAACGAGGCAAAGTGTAAGAGTGTAAGGGGCAAGAGTATAGAAGTTGGGAGCGGAGAGAAGTCAAAGTCAAAACACCCATCCTTCCGCAAAAACCGCGGAAGGATGGGGGCCCCGCTAACCCACGGAAAGAGTTAGGGCACCCAGGCAGCGTGCGCGACGTCCGCGGAGCTGCGCACGGAGTCCGGGCGGAATGGTGTAGAGTGGCAGACCCATGAAGACCTTCTACAACGTCACGCTGTTCTTTTTCGCGTTGGGGATTTTGATTTTGTGTTGCTTCGCGCCGTGGACGCCGACTCCGGCGGGGAGCTCCTTTATGCATCAGGCGCTGGGGTATGCGCCGGTATGGTCGGCGAAGTTCGCGGGCGTGCCGGGGGCGCGGATCGATTGGGGCGGGTTTACGATTCTGGCGGGAGTGGTGGGGTTCTTCTCCATCGTGATTGGAGCGGCGGCGTATTTCTTTCGAGGCAAGCGTGGACCGGAAAAGGACTTGGACGAATGACGGCGACTCACTCTTCCTTGTCCAAGTCAATTTTTGTCATTTCGACGGAGGGCGGACTTCTTCCCGCCGTCAGCCGATGCGCCCTGCTGTTGAAACGAGGCGCGGGGTTTCAGGATTGCATGAGACGGTCGGAAATAAACCACAGTAGATGAGTACCGGTACTCATACTGTATCAGATACTTATCCTCAACCGGTATCCGATACTTGTCCTTAATCTGTTCGACCCACCAGTTGTCGCCCTTTCAGACAACAGTTTAGGGTTGGGGCAGGATTGAATCGTAGGGTTCAATTCTCGCCGCTTTCGGCCTGACCCGATCACGGCGTGCTTAAAGCTCCCGTAGCGCAGAAGGATAGAGCACCCCGATTCTAACGGGGAGGTCGCAGGTTCGAGTCCTGCCGGGAGCCCCTTCTTACAGTTGAATCGTCCCCTAGTCTTAGCTTCATCTCTACTGGTCCGAAGTACAGTCTTAGTTCTAGTATTTCCGGCGTGCCTTAGAGGCCGTTTTTGCGTTTGGGGATTTTGACTTTTCTTCCCGACGCTCTAGTCGCCGAGTCCGTCAGTGTGACGTGAGGCGGCGGATGAGCCAACCCAGACCGAAGAGCACGGCGCCGGCGAGGAATACAGGAACGCGGGGTGGATCGCTCCACGACTGGTCGATGTCTCTGCCAAAGTTGAGCAGTGGCCAGAGCAGGAGCGATCCGGCCCCGAAATCCTGAACGATTTGTGCGGCCTGGGCCGGAATTTCCGGCAGCTTCTTGCCACGCGAAGAAGAGGAAAGTGCATCGAGATCGCTTTGTGTCAGCCCGATCCCTTCCGAGGATTTTCGCAGAAGAAATATGCCCTTTAGAAAAAGCGTGAGGCTGCCGAGAGCGAAGAGAAGAGGTGTAGTAGTGAATTTGTTCTCCGCAGGGGAGAACAGCCAGAAGCAGAGCGAGGCAGCGGCGAGAGAGAGATAAAGAGCGGCGCGGCGTGGGTGGTATTCGAGGTCGCCGGCAAAGTTTTCGAGCAGCGATTCGCGGACTGACATGAAAGGGGAGTCTACACCAAGTGAGGAATGACTCGGCGGGCGAGGGTGCGGGGTGCCCTGGCCCCCGCTCTTGAAGCTGGAAGTTTATCTTCGATGGTCTTCTTGAGTCTTTGAATGCTCGATTCTCGCCAATTCCACAGCGCGAGCGGATGTTACTAGTCTCTCCGCCGCTGCAGCCTAAATCCGCACCTCCAGGTGCAAAACATAGTGTGCCCCGCTTCCCGTCATGCTGAATTGCCGGTATCGTTTGCTTTCGTCATATCCTTCGTCGAGCGTCCCGTGGCCCGGCTTGCAGCTGCCGTCTGTACTCACGGTGACCTCTCCAATGAAGTCATCGCTGCCGTACGCCGGCTCGTTGGCATCGCTTTCCATGACCGTGA
This sequence comes from Candidatus Acidiferrum sp., assembly GCA_041478205.1. Lineage (GTDB taxonomy): Bacteria > Acidobacteriota > Terriglobia > Acidiferrales > UBA7541 > Acidiferrum. The sequence continues at coordinate 9,842 of JBGOVR010000051.1, read as the reverse complement.
TGGTCACGTCGGGCGCGCTCGTGCCATCCCAAAGCAATATTTCCCGATGAAGGTCCCTGCCAATCTCAAAGTTGCCGACTTCGACCCGCGCCAGCTCGCGGTGGTTCGCGCCGCTGCCGGTGGTCACCACGCAATAGATCTCGTCTTCGTCGCTTTCCGTCTTCTTATAACAATGCATGCCCTGAAATGTGATCTTCACGTGATCTCCCCCGGAGCACATTGTGTAACGAAATCTTCAACAGGTTATTAAAAGTCGGTACGTCTTGTACACGCCCTATCTCTCCCGTGTTGCTTGCACGGATGTCCGCACGCGGGTCGGTGCCCCAGACGCCGGGTCTTACGTCTGGGGCTGAGCAGAAAGTACGTGACGGCGGGCGCTAGCCGCGCATCGAAACCGGCATCTGCCCGTCCTTGTCGCACGGGGCAGAACAGAGACCACAACGAGGTGAAAGAGATGACTTCTTACGGCGGAGCAGAGTTTGCCAGCGCATTTCGCACCGTTCGCAAAAACACCCTTCAGGTTGCGGAGGATATCCCGGAAGCGCAGTACAACCACGTGCCGGCGGCGGATTGTCGTAGCGTGGCCCGCATGTTGACGCACGTCGCCATCGCCACGCAAATCTGGGAAGAAATTCACAAAAAGCAGCGCCTGACCACCCTCGTGGGGGTCGACTTCCTGGGGATGCTGGACCGCTTCGGCAAGGAGGAAGCCAAGCCCCGAACCAAGGCCGAGATCATCCAATTGCTGACCGCCACGGGCGAAGAGTTCGCCGGCTGGCTGGACACCCTGACACCCGAATTCCTCGCCGAGACGGTCACCGAACCGGACGGCAAAACCACGAGGTCCCGCTTCCAGATGCTACTGGGCGCCAAGGAGCACGAGATGCATCACCGCGGGCAGCTCATGCTGATCGAGCGGCAACTCGGCATCGTGCCGCACCTGACGCGCCAATTCCAGGAACGCGTCGCGCAGATGCGGTCGGCGGCCAAAGCCTAAGAGGCTTGGCTCGAGGCACGTCGTTGTAGGACGGAGCGTTCGACTCCGTCGCTGGGGCCAGTCGAAAGACTGGCCCCTACCGCCGGGAGAAGAGAAAACACAGGACGTGCGTCTAACGGGAGTAGAGTAAGGAGGCAGCCATGCCTCGAAGAAACACACCGCTCCTTTTCGCCACCGCGTTGCTTGGTTTCGCTGGAGCAATCGCGATAAAGGCGCAGGGAACAGGCCAAGCGCCAGCAGCCGATCCATCACCAACGCGCGAGGACCGCACCCGCGCGCTCGCAAAAGGCAAGGAGCTCTTCCTCTCCGCGCGCTGTGTCAGTTGCCACAATGAAAACGGCGAAAAGCCGCTAAAAACCGGCCTTCCATTGAACGAGCGAGGACTCTCCACCGACCAAATCGCCCGCGCGGTAAGCGGCCGCCTCCGAGAAAAAACCGAAGAAGAACGCCGCGCGGTGACCCTCTACATCGCAAGCCTGATGAAAACCAAAAGTTCGGGCGAAGCGCCGCCGAAGCCCTAGTTCCTCGACGCCCTACGATTACAAGCACGCCAGAGCGGGCGAGGCGAGCCCCTCCCGCACAGAGTTTGCGGAACTAGAGCAGCGCGCTGGCGCGCGGTTGCCACTGCTTGCTTTTTTCTTTGGCGGTGGTGGTGACGTCCCTCATGTAAGCGCCGGCTTGGGTTAGGACGTGGTGAAGGTCGTTGCCAAGGCTGATGAAGGTGAAACCTTTGTCGAGGAATTCGCCGACGCGGGCGGTGCCGAAGAGGAAGAGGCCGAGGATGACTTTGTTTTTGCGGGCTTCGGCGACGAGCTTGTCGGTGGCGGCGCCGAGCTCGGGGGAAGTGTACATGAGCGGGAACTCGTATTTTTCGTAGAGGCCCATGGACATGCAGAGATCGTTTTGGCCGAGGAAGAGGATGTCGACGCCGGGAACGGCGGCGATTTCGGACATATTTTTGATGCAGTCGGCGGTTTCCACTTGGAGGGCCACGATGAGGTTGTTGTTGGCGTTGCCGGCGTAGCCGAGCAGGCCGGCTTTGTTCATGCTGCGCTGCGGGAAATAGACGGAACGCGTACCGGTGGTCGGGTACTTCGTACAACTGACGGCTTGGCGGGCTTCTTCGGCGGTGTTGATGTAGGGGATCAGGACGCCGTCGGCGCCGAGGTCGAGAGCTTGCTGGATGCCCGGGCGGTCCGTGTAGCCGCCGACGCGGACCATAGACTTGGCGCCGCCGTGAGCGACGGAGGTGAGCATGGCGGAGAGTTTTTCGTAGCCCATGGGGCCGTGCTGGGTGTCAACGAGAAGCCAGTCGTAGCCGGAATGCGCGAGCTGCTCGGCCACAGTAGGGCTGTGGGCGTTGAGAAAGAGGCCGAGTTTCAGGTGGCCCTCGCGGAGCTGCTTTTTGAAATCGGCGCCAGAGGTGGCGGCTTCGGACATGGAAGTCTCCTTAGAGTAAGTCGAAATAAAATTTCGGGACTAAGTGTACTCGAAGTTGCTGGGCGTCGAAGTGAAGAAGTGAAGTAAAGAAGTAACGAGGTAAAGAAGCAAAGAACGGAAGTGCGCTACTCCGCCGCCGGGCCCGGTGCATGGCTGGTGTAGTAACCCGGGCGGCTCTTGATGGTGACGGCTTCGCGGGCGACGCGGACTTCTACTTTGTGGTAGGTGGAATTGTGTTTGATGCCGCGGGGCACGTAGGCGAGGGTGTACTCGTGGCGGGCTTCTTCGGTGATTTGGGAATAGAGCCTTTCCATGATGTTGCGCGTGGCGGCGTAGTAGATGTCGCCGCCGGTGTCGTTGGCGTAGTTGACGAGGCGCGTGAATTTGCGTTTGGAGAGGCTGTTGCCGACCGCCAGGCTGTAGACGGAGATGTTGTCGTGGAGGAGGGCCTCAAGCGCGTCGCCGTAAGTGTAGTGGTTGAACTGAGGGCCGTTGACGCCGTCGGAGATGACCAGAACGATTTTGCGGCGGGCGATGCCGCGGTCGTGGAGTAACTCGGCGGCGGAATGGACGGCATCGTCAAGAGCCTTGGTGGGGCGGGCGCCGGGGTTCGTGTGGACCGCGACGCTTGGCTCGCCGACGCCGCGAGGATGTTCGGATGGCGAGCTGACGAAGGGGACCGGGCCCGCAGTGGAAGGGGCGCTGTGGTCTTGGGCGTCCTTTAGAGCGGCCCAGAGCTTGTCGATGTCGCCGGTGAAAGCGTCGCCGGGATGGAAGGACAGGTCGAAGCGGCAGATCAGAGCCTCGTCGCTGGCACTGATTCCAGCGAGAATGGCGCGTAGGCTGGGGGCCATCTGGGCGGCGTCTTTGGATTTGAGATCGTCGTCGATGAGGACCACGAGAGAGAGCGGAAAGGCTTCGGCGGTGAAGACGTCGACGGACTGCTCGACGTTGTCGTCGAAGATGCGGAAGTCACTTTCCAGAAGATCGGGGACGAGATCGCCGAAGCGGTCTTTGACGGTCACGGGGAGGACGACGAGGTCGGAATTGACGCGGATCTTGGTCTGAGCGTCGGTTGGTTGCGGCGCGGGCTGCGTTTGGGCGGGTGAAGTTTCTTGCGGTGATGATTGCGGTGGCTGGGCGAACGCGGAGCCAGCAGCTAACAGCACGGCGAACAGCCTTCTCGGCATAAGAACGGGATCCCCGGAAGCGGAGTCTACTGGAGACTGTGACGCGCGGTGGAGGAGAAAAGTTGGCTCGGGCTACCCCGCGGTGGGCACGGAGCCCAGATGGGTAGCAAGGAACCAACTGTTGCCCCAGGGGTCTTTCACGCCGGCGGAACGGTCACCGTAGTCCTTGGTGATCGGGGCTTCCTGCGAGGTGGCACCGGCGCGAAGCGCGCGTTCGTAGGTGGCGTCGGTGTCGGGAACGTAGAGGTGCAGGTGGCAGGGCATGGGCTGGAAGTCGCCGTGCGCTTCGTCGATTTCGAGCGTGGCGTTTCCGATCCTGATAGTGGCGTGGAGGACCATGCCTTCGGGCGATTTGGCTACGCCCTGGGCTTCGGCGCCGAAGGCGCTTTCGAGGAACGGAATCATTTTGTCGGCGGCCTGAAGGTGCAGGTAGGGCTGTACGCTGAGAAGTTCCCCGGGATGATCCAATTGCCAGCTTCCGGGTTTGGCGATGTACCAGATATTGCCGGAGGCATCCTTGACGGCGCCCTGGTGGTCGCCCCAAGGTTGGTCGGCGGGCGGATAGAGCGAGGTGGCGCCGGCTTGGATGGCGCGATCGTAGGCCGCGTCGGCATCGTCGAGGTAGAGATGGATTGCGGTGGGCGCCGGGGGAAACGCGTCGTTGGCGTCGGCAAGCTCGACGATGGAATCCCCGATGGACACCTCGGCGTGCATGATTGGCCCGGAGCCATCAGAGATCGGGACGCGCAGGCGTTCCGTCGCGGCGAAGGACGTTTTCAGGAATTCGATAAGCTGAGCCGCTCGAGGGATGACCAAATAGGGCGTGATGGTGTGAAAACCCGGGCGCATGAAAGTGGCGGTGGGTTTCGCTTGGCTGGCCATGACGGACTCCTTTTCCAGACCGGACGGAGACAGCAATTTCGGGAGTATAAACCGCCGCGGGGCGAAGTGCATGCCGTAATTTTGTGGGTGCGAACGAGGGCTTGTAGCCTGCGTTTACGAGGAAGATGTCCGGCGTTTCTGCATGCAGGTGGCTAGGCCACGGGCGCATTGATCGATTGTGGTGCAGCGGCACTTCATGATGGAGCGCAGCATTCCTTCCATGGCGCGGGCTTTCTTGATGCTGGCTTCCAGTTGCTGGATTTTGGAGGTGGCCAGTTTACGCCAGCGATCGCCGGCGGTGGTGGATTCCGGGAAACCGTGGAGGAGGAGCTTGATCTCTGGGAGAGAGAAGCCGGTGTCTTTGGCGAAGCCGATGAGGAACAATCGATGGGTTGCTTCACTGGCGTAGACCCGGCGGCCGTTTCTGCGCGCGGGGGCGGAAAGCAGACCGGCTTTTTCGTAGAAGCGGATGGCGGATGGTCTTAGGCCGCTGCCGGCGGCTAGTTCACCGATGGTCATTAGTCCTCCTGAGCAAAAATCCGACTTCATCGTTTCTGGGAGCGATTGTTTGCTTGACTTAAAGTCAGCTTTAACTTCTACCATGCTTTTCGGTGCCGAGACAATCGGCGGGAGGAGAAAATCATGGTGAAGCAGCAGGAAGGATCACGACGGGAAGTTGGAGGAGCAGTATTCGCGGTGATTTTTTGTGTCGCGGTGAGTTTTGGGCTGTGGTTGGGCGCCCGCGGCACGCCGGCGCGGACTCCGCAAAATCAGATTGCGGAACAATCCGGGACTCAAACGGCGAATTCGGAGAGTTCTTTTTACTGCAATACGAAGTCGCTGAGCAAAGAGGAATGGGCGCACAAGAAACAAATCTCCGAGAAAATGAGGATCGCTCGAGTCGAGCGGAAAGAACTGGCCAATGGTTACGCGTTCCGGTTCCGGTCCGAAGCGGTGTCGCTGATGGAGTTGGCGGACTGGGTTTCGTCGGAGGCGAGGTGCTGTCCGTTTTTCGATATGGCGATCGAGGTGGAACGGGACGGCGGACCCCTGTGGCTGAAGCTGACAGGAAAAGAGGGAGTGAAGCAGTTCATTCGGATGGAGTTCAAGCTGAATACGGAAGAAACGAAGCAATGAAGAAATGAAATAAAGAAGCAATGAAACGGCAAAACAACAAAACCCGGCAACCATCTGAGGTGACTATGGAAAGCGCTGGTTTCTGTTGCGACATGAAGGCGATGAGCAAGAGCGAAAGGGAACGCTATAAGGAGTTGCGCGAAAAACTGGAAAAGGCGATTGAAGAGACGAAGGAACTGGAGAGCGGATACGCGTTCCGGTGGCGAAGCGAGGCGGTGTCTTTGATTGAGCTGGCGGAGTGGGTGGAGAAAGAGCGGAAATGCTGTTCTTTTTTCGATTTTGAGATTGTGGTGGAGCGCGAACGCGGACCGGTGTGGTTGAAGATTACCAGCAGAGAGGGCGTGAAGGCCTTTCTACGAATGGAGTTCGGGGTGCGGTAAGTTCGAGAACGGAAAGATTTAACACAGAGGCCACAGAGACCGGAGCACGGAGGGCCCGGAGAAGTATTCGACAGGACTTTCATTGCGCTGAACGTTGGACCGAGGGTGTGCTACAAAAGAGGGGAAGCGGCACTGAAAATAGTCGAGGGGCGGAGAACATGGCGATTAAGAAAGTGAAATGGGGAGTGCTGGGGGCGGCGTCGATTGCGGTGCGCAAGGTGATACCGGCGATGCAGGCGGGGGAGTGGAGCGAGGTTGCGGCGATTGCTTCGCGTGACCGGAAGAAGGCCGAGGAGGCCGCGGGGAAGCTGGGGATTGCCAAGGCGTATGGGTCCTACGAGGAGCTTTTGGCGGATCGCGAGATCGAGGCGATTTACAACCCGTTGCCGAACCATTTGCATGTGCCGTGGTCGATCAAGGCGGCGGAGGCAGGGAAGCATGTGTTGTGCGAGAAGCCGTTGAGCTTGACGGTGGCGGAGGCGAAGTCCCTGCTGGCGGTGCGGGATCGCACGGGCGTGAAAATGGGCGAGGCGTTCATGGTGAAAACGCATCCGCAATGGTTGCGGACGCGGGAGTTGATTCGGGCGGGGGCGATAGGAGAGTTGCGGGCGATTACTGGAACGTTTAGCTATTTCAATCGCGACGCGGCGAATGTGCGGTCCGTTTTGGAGTGGGGCGGGGGCGGAATGATGGACGTCGGGTGCTATCCGATCACGACTTCGCGGTTTATTTTCGGGGAAGAGCCTGCGCGGGTGGTGGGACTGATCGAGCGAGACCCGGACTTCAAGACGGACCGGTTGGCGTCGGCGATACTGGATTTTCCTTCGGGGCAGGCTACTTTCACGTGCAGCACCCAGATGGTGCCGTACCAGCGGATGCAGTTTTTTGGAACGAAGGGAAGGATTGAGATCGAGATTCCGTTTAATTCGCCAGCGGACCGGCCGACGCGAATTTTTATCGATGACGGGCGCGACGTTTTTGGAAGCGGCGTGACGACAGAGAGCTTTCCTATCTGCGACCAGTACACCATTCAGGGCGATGTATTTTCGCGGGCGGTGAGAGGCGAGGGCGAAGTGCCGGTTTCGATCGAGGACGCGATTCAGAATATGGCGGTGATTGAGGCGGTGTTTCGGTCGGGGGAGTCTGGGAAGTGGGAGAAACCGTAAGACGAAAGAAGAGAGAAAGACAACGCAGAGACGCAGAGGGCGCTGAGGGGCGCAGAGAAGAGACGCTGGGCGATCAGGCTTTGCCTAATGCGTGATTTGGGCCTGCGACGCCCAGGCCACTTGCTTCACGGGGCCGGCGACGAAGATCCACGGGGCTGCTCCCCGCAGGGTGACGCCGCTAGTAATCGCGAAGGCCCAGAAGAAGTCGCCGGTGCGGCCTACAACGCGTCGCGCTTGAGCAGATTCGAGGAGATGTAGCCATCAACGGCGCGAAGTTCGGGGAGGGCATTTTCAGCGAAGTGCCGCTCGTAGGCGGGCCAGTTCTGGGGCGTAGTGCGCGCGGACCAGAGACGAGCGATCATGCCTACAGCTTACCTTAGCATCCGGATGCAGGCTCGAGACTCATCCGCCGGCGATGGAGGGGACGAGCAGAACGCGGTCGCCTTCCTTGAGGGAGCAGGATTCGCCGCCGAGGAAGCGGATGTCTTCTTCGTTGAGATAGACGTTGAGGAATTGGCGGATCTGGCCGCTGTCGTCGCGGACGTGGCGGGAGAGGTCGGGGAAGCGGGTGGTCAAAGCGTTGAGGGCTTCGGCGACGGTAGCGGCGCTACAGTCGACTTTCGGCGCGCCGTCGGTGAAGCGGCGGAAGGCGGTGGGAATTTCGATGGTTACGGGCATCTCTTTCAGGCTCCTTGCGGAAATTGTGACTCGTGAGTCATGCGTCAGGTCCGTGCCGTCGCCGGCGTGGCAAACTGCGCGTCCAGATAGGCCTCGAAAGCGTCGAGGCGTGGGGCGATGGCTTCGGTGGCAGGGTATTCCGCGGCGATCGCGTCGGTCGTTTTCAGGCCGTTGCCGGTGACACAGACGACGGTGGTTTCGTTGGGCGCGATGCGGCCTTCACGAATGAGTTTCTGCGCTACACCCACCGTGACGCCGCCGGCAGTTTCCGTGAAGATGCCTTCGGTCTCCGCCAAGAGCTTGATGGCGTCAACAATCTCGGGGTCGGAAATATCTTCAGCCCAGCCGCCGCTTTCGCGGATGAGCTTGATGGCGTAAGGGCCGTCGGCGGGATTGCCGATGGCCAGCGAGCGCGCGATGGTGTTTGGTTTCTGCGGCTCGAAACGGGCGAGGCCGCGCTTGACGGCGTTTGAAATGGGCGAGCAGCCGGTGGCTTGGGCTCCGAAGAATCGCACGGGCTTGGCTTCGACCCAGCCCAACGTCACCAATTCGCGAAACGCCTTGGCGATTTTCCCGATCAGCGAGCCGCCGGCCATCGGGACAACCACGTTGTCCGGCAGGCTCCAGCCGAGTTGCTCGGCGATTTCAAAGCCGTGAGTTTTCGAGCCTTCTGAGTAGTAAGGACGCAGATTGACGTTGACGAGACCCCACTGGAAGCGGTCGGCGATCTGCGCGCAGAGACGGTTGACGTGGTCGTAGTTGCCGTTGATGCGCACGATACGCGCGCCGTAGACCGCGGTGTTGAGAACTTTGGCGGGCTCGAGGTCCGCGGGGATGAAGACGCAGGCGTCGAAGCCCTGCTGCGCGGCCTGCGCGGCAACGGCGTTGGCGAGGTTGCCCGTCGAAGAGCAGCCAACGGTCTGGAACCCGAAGCGCCGGGCGGCCACCAGCGCGGTGGCGACGACGCGGTCTTTGAACGAAAGAGAAGGGAAGCACACGGCGTCGTTCTTGAAAAAGAGGTTTCTTACGCCCCAATGGGCAGCGAGCTTGCGGGAAGCGACCAGCGGCGTACCGCCTACGGCGTTGGGCGGCTGGAACTTTTCCGGCAGCGGGAGGAATTCAGAGTAGCGCCACATATTGAAGGCGCGCGAGGCGAGATCCTCGCGGCGGACCGTTTTCTTGAGGGCATCGTAGTCGAAGGAGACTTCCAGGGGGGAGAAGCACTCTTCGCAGAAGGAACGCGGAGAATTTCCCCAGCTCTTGCCGCACTCCTTACATCGCAGTTCGTATAGATCGGACATGGTCACCTTTCGCGACAAGGGGCCCCGCCTACCCTCGCCGTTCGAGGGTAGACGGAAGGCAGCCCGCTACAAAAACGCGCGGCGCGATGAAGTACGTCGGGGCTTATCAGGGCAGCAAGGAGGGAAATGAAAAAACCCTCCGTGCCAAAGTGCTTGGAGGGTCTCAGAAAATCTTCTGGGAAACTCTACAGCTCTTTAGCAGTTTTTTACGTGGAGCAAGTTGCCCTAAATCGCCACGTTTCAAGTGCGATCGCATAGCGATCGACTCGCCGCAACCGCAGCTTCTCTTTTTATGCTTGAAACGCCAGGAGATGTCAAGAGCAAACCTTGGCACCAAAGGCGGCGGGGAAAAATGTGTTACAACAAATCCGCGGTTGGCCGCGTCTAATACAAAAGGGGAGCCATAGAAGGCGAGTTAGGAGTAACATTTCCCGGCTGGACGCACTAGCCTAGCCAGCAAGGCACCCGGCCATTCGGCCAGTGTTCATGATGGGTGCATCTCTTGCAGGAAGCAACCGCGCGCAAGGCGCGGTGCTATACTTTAGTGGCGGGCGTGACGTCTTCTGAGGACAACAGAGGAGCAAGTGATATGGGTCAGCAAGTTAAGGAAATGTTCGATTGGGCGCGCCGGCGCAAGATTTTGGCATCCGTCTTTGTGGCGATAACGCTGT